>NZ_CAWPIM010000022.1:0-481381 GCF_963888245.1 Vibrio sp. B4-6 | reverse complement strand
CAGATTCTGTCTTAATTGACTTTGCTGCTTCACGAGCAAAAGCTTCGAGTGCTTTCTTATCCATATTGTCCATCCTTAGCCTTTAAGGCTTAAGTTTAGACAGTTACACAGAATTCAGGACACTCTCAAAAGCCACCTAGTGAGGTGGCTTTGATATTTTATTCGTGGTGCTGTTAGTCTCGAAAATTGTCATATTGGAATGGCTGGCCCATATCCGATTCACGCATTAGAGCGATCACTGATTGTAAATCATCTCTCTTTTTACCCGTTACTCTTACTTTTTCACCTTGAATGGATGCTTGGACTTTGAGCTTGGCATCCTTAATGGCTTTTACCACTTTCTTTGAGGTTAACGGGTCCAGTCCTTGTTTAAATTGGACATCTTTAAACCAGCGCTTGCCGGAATGTACAGAATCTTTCGCTTCCATCGCTTTGGCATCAACACCTCGTTTCGCGAGGTTGCCACGTAAAATATCCATCATTTGACCCAATTGAAAATCATCTTCTGCAGACAGTTTTACAACTTCATTTTTGAGTTCAAATCCAGCTTCTACATTACGAAAATCAAAACGAGTAGAAAGCTCTCGGTTTGCATTATCGACAGCATTACGAAGTTCAACAGTATCGACTTCTGAAACGATATCAAAAGAAGGCATGGTGTTTCCTTATCTATTGCTTAGTATTTATTTTAAGTTACGGCGGTCAGTGATCGCTTGTGCCAGCATATCCAGCATAGTTGCTGTGTCATCCCATCCTAAGCATGGATCGGTAATCGATTGACCATAGGTGAGGTTATTTAAGTCATGCATTGGCTGATTACCTTCGATAATGAAGCTTTCAGCCATAATACCAGCAACGAAATCCTTACCTGTACGTATTTGTGTGCAGATGTCGGCCGTTACATCTATCTGTTTTCTATGCTGCTTTTGGCAATTCGCGTGGCTAAAATCTACGATGAGGCGCGGGGCTAAGCCGAATTCGATCAGTTGCTCGCAGGCTGCAGATACGGAGTCAGCGTCATAGTTTGTCCCTGTATCACCACCGCGTAAAATAACATGGCCAAAGGGGTTACCACTGGTACGATAAACGGTCATACGGCCATTTTTATCCGGTGAGTAAAAGTAATGCGATGCTTGGGCCGCTCGAATGGCATCAATAGCAATTTTGATGTTGCCATTCGTGCCATTTTTAAAACCGACAGGGCACGACAGTGCAGACGCCATTTCTCGGTGTATCTGAGATTCCGTAGTACGCGCACCAATAGCTCCCCACGTGATGAGATCTGCGATGTATTGCCCGGTGATCATGTCTAAAAATTCAGTCGCAGTAGCAAGGCCTAGCTTGTTGATATCTAATAATAATTTCCGTGCTTTATTGAGCCCTGTTTCCAGTGCATATGAACCATCCAGATTGGGATCCGTAATCAAACCTTTCCAGCCCACAACGGTACGTGGTTTCTCGAAATAGGTACGCATGACGATAAACAGTTCATTTTTATATTGGTCTTGGATCGCACTCAAACGTTGAGCGTAATCCATTGCTGCTTCAGTGTCGTGTACTGAACACGGACCGACAATGACTAACAAGCGATCATCGTGACCAGTCAGAATATTTTCAATTTGACGGCGTGAGTTTGCGATGCGCTCTGCTACGTCGTCTGTGATCGGATGCGCATTTCCAAGCTCTGCCGGAGTCGGCATTGGGCCCAAGGCTTGAGTTCTTAATTCATCTGTTTTTAATGGCATGGTAAAGCCTGTACTCTTATTGCGAAGCGGTAAAGATAACGGAATTGGCAATAGGAATAAACTCCAAAACGGAAAACTTATTGCTTATTATCTGCAAGATGAAATTTTATTCATAAATTTGTCATAAATATTTACTTTTACTTGAATTAATACTCGGCTATGGGTATTTTCCTGAGCAAGATAATTAAAAATGTAGGGAGTAATGAATGAGTTTGGCACAACATGATACGATCCACCCTCAGTTGATCTTAGGTGATGCCCTTCCAGCGGCAATTGAATCAAGTGGAAATGCCCAGCATTTGTATGTATCGCTGTCCGACATTATTTTAGATTCGTTGTTTTATCATCCTTCGATTGAGCAACATTTTGCGAATCTAACTGAACTTGAGCAAGGCTCTTTGCAATCCATTCTTGATGACAAAGCGGTGGCGGAGCATTTTACGTCAACCATTGTTGATAGAGTCGTGGCAGCGGTTCAAAAAAATCACACTACGATTCGTGTCTGTTTGAGTGATGCAGATAGTTACACTTATAAAGCGTTGATCGGTGGAAGTGTTGAAACGGATGAAATTAACCCAGCGATGGGAGTGCGTGGCGTATCGCGTTTTTCTTCCATCCAGTATGCGAAAGCGTTTAGTTATGAATGCGCTGTGATCAAGGCATTGCGCAAGCAAGGATTGAACATCGAAATTGTGGTGCCATTTGTTCGAACATTAAGTGATGCGGCTACGATCATTGACCGACTGGCAGAGCAGTCTTTACCTCGGAGTTTAGATGGTTTGAAAGTGCTTTATTCTTGCGATGTTCCATCAGCGGCATTATTGGCAGAGCGTTTGATGCACTATTTTGATGGTGTGGTCATCAACATCGATAACTTAACACAATACACATTAGGCATTGATAAAGAGAATCCCGAACTTTCCCATTTGTTTAATCCAGAGAGTGAGGCGGTCATCACGTTGCTCGATTTAGCATCAAAAGCGGCACGTCATGCGAATAAGCCGATTTTGGTCGTCACCCAAGCACTCGCAAGTTATCCAAAGCTGCAGGAGCACTTAGCTGAAAGTGTTCAGGCTGATGTTGTGGTAAAAATGTAATGATCTGATTTGGGCGCAGAATAGCTGCGCTCAACCCTAACTTTTTGTAACAACTTATTGACATTTCACAGCGTATACCTTGAACTGGTCCGACAACCATATTGAAAAGGTCAAGCCTCATGCTCTCCCCATTAACAAAAGCGAATCTTTACTTAAATCTGTTTGGTTTTTTAAAAGTGCCACTGATTTGGTCCTGCAGGCCAAAGATTTTAGTGCTAAATGAACGCTCTGTAGAAATCAGAATTCCACTTAAACGTCGCAATAAAAATCATTTAAATAGTATGTATTTTGGTGTGTTAGCCGTTGGTGCAGACGTAGCGGGCGGTTTTATGGCAATGCATAAAGCACAACAGCGTGGCTCCAAAGTATCGTTGGCGTTTAAAGCGGTTAGTGCGGAGTTTTTAAAAAGGCCGGAGGCGGATGTTCATTTTCATTGCCATGATGGCCAGCTAATAGACAGTATGCTTGATGAAACTATCGCGACCGGAGAGCGGGTCAATCAGACAGTAAAGATCATTGCAACCTGTCCTTCGTTGCATGGTGACGAGCCTATGGCGGAGTTTCATCTTACTTTATCGTTAAAGCGTATTGGTAAATAAGGCTGAATTAGAGATTACTCGCTTAATTCTATCGGTTCAATGTCGACAATCTTATTTCTATTTAAAACAATTTTCCAACGGTAGTAGCGGGGCTCTTCTTTATGGTTATCTTCTTTGATAATCAAGTTGATCAAGTGCCGTTTTTCTACGGTTTCTCGACTCACTTGACCACCACTTAACTGATAAATGCGATTAGAGCCTTTGTCCATCAAACGGGTAATAGGGCGTAGATCAATGTGTAAAGTTTCGCGTGTTTCCTCATAGCCACTCATGAAGCGTGAAGTTGACATGGCCGTTTCTGAGCGATAGTGAAGTACCTGTTCCTCCCTTTGAACAATGCGTTTCTTTCGAATTGTTTTGATTCGGTCTGGTAATTTACTCAGGTTGGTATAATCAAGCCATTCAATTTTGTAACCCACAGATTTTCCGGTCGTTGGGTCTATGTAACGACGCTTCCATTTCGGTTTTCCTTTACGGATCCAGCGCCACAGCATATCGCGTAAGTCATCTTTAAAGATCTCGCGTAATGCATAAACAAACGACATAGCGATGATAAAAGAGGCGGTGATTTCCCCCCAATAGTCGCGAGCTGTAATGGCGATGACGGTGACAAACAGCATTACAAGCCCAGTCGCGATGCCTTTTACGGCACGCTTCATGTTATTACCTAAAGAAGTGACGTGTTCATTAAGCACAATGGGATGCTCGATTAAACGGCGTAGTAGGCGCATCTTGTTACTCAGCCGAGTGATGTCTTCCCCTGCCTTTGCCGAGTTGTAATTGTTAAGTTTACGATGTGCCTGTTCTTTCTCAACCAGTGTAATTAGACGCTCTTTGATGGTTTTATATTCACCATCGCGGTTCATGTGTGCGACTAGGGAAAGAAACTTTTGCTCAGTATACCAAGATAAATAGTTATCAATATTGGCGTAATAGCGTTTTAAGCTCTCTTCATAAGGAATGCTGCGGCGCAATCTTTTCAAAATATCTAAAGAGAGTTCAATGACACTATCAACTTCATCTGATGTGACGGTGTCACTCGTCGTGTTGAGTTGTACTACAGCTTTATCTAGAGCGATAACATACTGATAAGCAAATAAACTCAAACTGACTCGATACTGAGTAGAAGAGAGATGGCCTCGTTGTGCAAGTCGGCTGTGCACTAAGGGCAGTAACGTTTTATCACTGTAATACGCACGCTCTTGGTGGATGAAGCTATAGTAAAAGTCAGATTCAGGAAGTATTTCGGGTGTTAGACCTAAATCACCGGGAATGAATAGGTAAATGTCTAGATCAAGTTCTTTGCTCTGAGACATGGCATGTGAAATTTTAAGCGTGATGGTATCTTGCTTATCGACATTAACCAAAGAAAGCTCCTGAAAAAATGCTTATTTTTCCCTTGAATGCAGGAAAGGATAACAGAGATCACGTATAATCTCTGCAAAATTGAGGTGAGACATAGTAAATGATTAACGTTGGTCAAATAAACAGTTTAGAAGTCGTGAAGATTGCTGATTTCGGCGTATTTTTGGATGCTGAAGATTTTGGAACCACTTTACTGCCTAAACGATTTACCCCAGATGGGGTTGAATTGGGGCAGAAAATAGACGTATTTTTGTATTTCGATTCAGACAATCAACTTGCCGCGACGACTGAAAAACCGATTGCAAAAGTAGGTGAGTGGGGATTGATGAAAGTTCAGGGTGTGAATAGCACTGGTGTTTTTGTTGATTGGGGTCTGAAGGGTAAAGATTTATTGGTGCCTTACAGCGAACAGCGTGCTCGTTTTAAAGAAGGACAAATGATTTTAGTGTATGTCTACACTGATAAGGCTTCCGGCCGCATCGTAGGCACAACTAAATTCAACAAGTGGCTGGACAAAACCCCTGCAAACTATACGCAGAATCAGCAAGTTGATCTATTAATTGCAGAACACTCAGAACTCGGATACAAGGCCATCATCAATGGTGAGCACTGGGGGATGATTTTCCCATCAGATGTGTTTGGTAAGTTGTTTATTGGTAAGACCTTAAAAGGCTATATCAAAAATATCCGTGAAGATGGAAAAATTGACCTAGCTCTGCAAAAAATTGGCGTAGCAAAAATGGATGAGCTAAGCACTAAGATCATAGAGTTACTTGAGAAAAAGGGTGGTTTTCTTCCATTAAGTGATAAATCGACACCAGAAGCTATTTTTTCGATGTTCCGTACCAGTAAGGGAACCTTTAAGAAGAGTATTGGTGGTTTGTACAAGCAGGGAAAAATTACCATTGGGGAAGATGGAATTCATCTTGTATAGCTGAGGCGTCCACCTCCTGTTGCAATTTATTTTCCTTGACGATAAAAAAAGGCCCAAAACTTTTCCGTTTTTGGGCCTAGGGGAATGGCTCATTTGAGCCTACGCTAATCATTAAAATAGTCGTACTTATGCTTCCCTGTAAGTATAATTGTTATCGCTAGAAGTGCGCGTGTTTTCTAGATTTTTGTCCTATTTTGGGGCGTGTTAAAACAAATTTTTATCTTTAACGAGTTCTCTTGGTAAACCATTTTTTATGCGGTTTCCTACCCATTTTCCTAGGCCAATCACATCGTTACCGAGTTTAACCAGCACTTCGCCAGTGCCAGTTTGTAGTGCTGGTCTGACATCTCTGCCCATGTACCAATCTCGCGCTTCTTCAATCGATAGTGTGATACAGTTTGATTCGTTACCAGTCGCTAATGATGTAGCGACTTGATGTTGCCAGCGATAACCTTTTTTATGTGTTTCAGCGATTTTTATCCCCATGCGAGAGAAGCGGAATTTGCCGAGCATAGGTTCCAGTGCGTTTGGAAATAACCATACATCATTATCACGTAGCCAGACACTGGTATCATCGGGGATCACAACTTCAAACGTTTTCATGAGTTGATCCGCGATCTCTTGTGTGAGTTTAAGGTTGGCTTTCGCAAAAGGAAATTGACCTAAGCGTTTGTTGACTTCAGGGTGGGGTACAGAGCTAAGTTTACGGATTTTTGCAACAAAAAAACCTTCACAATCATAAGTTTGAGGGAATATATGCAAGAACCCTTCGTCTGTAATAGCTGCTTTTGCATCCTCAAACAATGAGCTAAGGGAAACAAATTCAACTGATTGTGGATATTTTTCTTTTAGATGCAAGCACACTTGTTGGTTCTCTTCTGTGCTCAATGTACAGGTTGAGTAGACCATCACACCGCCGGGCTTTAAAGCTTGAAACGCACTTTCAATCAAATCTTTTTGTGTTGTGGAAATCGACAATACAGATTCTTTGCTCCAGTTTTTCATCGCATCAGGATCTTTACGGATGGTACCTTCTCCTGAGCATGGCGCATCTATTAACACCGCATCAAATTGTTCCGGTAACCAACCGCCAAAGACTCGACCATCAAAATTGCTCAGTGCACTGTTACGTACACCGCAGCGTTCGATATTAGCATGCAGCACTTTAACACGGCTGGCTGAAAATTCGTTGGCGACTAATACGCCTTCATTTTCCATACACGCCGCAATTTGCGTTGTTTTTGAACCCGGAGCCGCCGCCATGTCGAGTACTGAATTGAACGATTCACCGCCAGTGAAAAGAGCGGATACTGGCATCATAGAACTGGCTTCTTGAATGTAAAAAAGACCTGCCATATGTTCGGCGGTATTACCTAAAGGTACGACAGACTCGTCGGCTTCAATCCAAAAACCCGTATTACACCAAGGCACTGGTGATAAAGCCCATCCTTTTTCTACGGCACGTTGACAAAAACTATCGACAGAGATTTTTAGCGTGTTGACTCGGATACTTTTACGCAAAGGACGCTGGCAAGCTGCAATAAAATCACTCATCGTTAGATGTGTGGGCAGTATCGCTTCAATTGTCGCAAGAAAAGGTTCAGGTAGGGTTATATTGGCGTACAAAGCAGTATCTCGTCTGGGAGTTGAGGCCGGATTATATAAGAATCGTGATGAGATCAAAATAATAAAAAATGCAGCCGATCAGCTGCATTTTATAAGAATCAAGGTTAACCCTTTAAGGTTTTGGTATGGCTGTTCGCCATTGGTGCCATTCTGGTTTGGCTTCAGGATATAAGTAAAATGCTTGGCCTTGTTTAGCGATAGGCTGTAGCTGTTTTTGCTCTGGAGTGGCAAATGTAATTCCGCCTTTCATGATGCTATCTAACGTGCCTGCTTTTATATTTGCACCAGATAAACCGATGGATACATCGACGCCAGAAGTGTTCCAAAATACGCTATTGCTGCGAACCAGATAAGCGAACTCTTTTTGGATTTCAATGGTAAACATGACGCGGTCTGCAAAGTCTCCTAGAGCAACATGGGTTACTTTGCCCACTTCCATTTCACGGTAGAGAACCGGGCTATCTTCAGCCACTGATCCTCGTGTTTCACTTTGTAAGGTGAATTCAATACCGAGTGCTTGTTGTGGCTGTTTTTCTAGTTCAAATTGATACTGCACATCGCCAAACCCAGGTTGGACCTCAATGCTGGAACTGAGTAAGTTTTGCAGATTTTCAACACCATTGAAGCTAATCTTAGTTTTCGCTACCCAAAAGTGAGAGCCATTTCTGGCAATGCCTAATGCGTAGCTAGGCTCAATTCTCGCTTGGAGTGTAACTTGGTTTGTCTTGAAATCGGGTGTTACAGAAACAACCTCTCCCACAGTGATATTGTTATATTTGATGGATGTTCCTAGCGTAATGCCAAAGGATGAATCGGCCGTTAAGATGATTTCTTGGCCCGCCTTACGTGCTTGATCGTAGCTGTCATAGAGCTTCCACAAATTCTGATCTTTGTTATCAATACCTTGCAACGAATCAAATGCAATGCCTCCTTGAATTAAAGTTTTTAAAGGAGCGGCTTTGACTTTTACGCCTGCAAGTGTTGCATTAATTTCGACGCCAGAACGGTTCCAAAAAACAGTTTGATTCGTAATCAGATGGCGATATTGATTCTCTATTTTGACCTCGATTTTCACACCTTCTTTAGTGAGCTTAAAGCCAAAAACACTGCCTACTTGAAGGTTACGGTATAGGAGCGGGCTGCCCGGATTGATGGGAGGAAGCTCGTCGGCAAAAAGAGTCAGTGTCTGTGAGCCGCTTTGATTATATTTTGCAAGCTCAGCTAAGGATTTACTTTGATATAGCGGGTACTCATTACTCGCATTTTCAGCGCCTTCGCTGATGAAACTGATTGAGCCGGCGAGCAGTTGTTTGGCTGGAGGGATCGAAACATTAAGGCCTGATTCGGTGAGCTCCGCGGTGGCCGAGCCTGTAATGTAAAAACGATTCTGTGAGCGTATGAGTGATGAGTACTCTTCATCAATCAGCGTATTGAGCACAACACTGTCTTGCTGCAACTTTACGTCAATTACTGAACCTACCGCGATACCTCGATACAAAATCTGGCTGCCCACATCTAAGCCATATGAGCTTTCAGCTGTAAGTTTGATAGCAATCGATTTTGCTTGTGACTGATTAAATTCAAATTGGCGAATTGCAGTGAAACTTCTGGCCTTTTCGCCCTTACCAGGAATGAGTGTCAAGTAATTCCCTTTGATCAAATTACCGATGTTCTCAACTCCAGAGAGTGAGACTTTGGCCTCTTCCAACACAAAACGGCTTCCCGAATTGAGCATATCGCTAAAAGCCGGTTGGATAGCGGCAGAGGCGATGATCTGTTGGTGACTTTTACTGAGCTGCAATTCCGTGATTTGACCGACTTCTATTCCTCGGTAAATGATGGGGGCACCGGTTTGGTTAATATTATGCTGATCGGGTAGGGTGATTTTCACAGGGATACCACGCCCTGCGGTTTTTAAATCGCGATAGAGACTAAATTGGGTATTTTGTTCAACAGGCTCCCCACCGTCCGGTGAATCGACGGCAATTGAACCACCGATTAATGCACTTAAACTTTCTAAGCGGACGTCAACACCTTCAAAGCCAATGCTTGCACCAACACCGCTGACATTCCAAAAACGGCTTTCATTGGTAATAATGTGGCGATACTCGTCTTTTATCGAGGCTTGAATGAGTACCGACTTTGCATCGTCATCGAGTTTGTAGTTAAACACTTCACCAATCGGAATTTTTTTATAGACGATTTGTGAGCCAACAGAAATACCTCCGAGATCGCGAGCCTTTAGCGAAATGATAAGCCCTTGATTAGGCAGTAGATCAGAAGGTGCACCATCTAAAGCACTAAACACTTTATCGTGTTCAGCTGAACTATTTTCGTTACCCGGTTGAATCGCAATATAGTTTCCTGAAACCAATGCATCTAAACCTGAAACGCCAGATAAACTGGCCGTTGGCTTCACTAACCAAAATCGGGTATTGTCATTGAGTAACTGAGTAGCTTCTGGATAAATATCGGCTTCCACATAGATGTTTTCTAATCCTTCGGACAGTTTAATATCTCTTACCATGCCGACTTCGAGCCCTTGGTAGCGAATTGTTGTTCGCCCTGCGACTAAGCCTTGTGCGTCCGAAAAATAGATCTGGATTCGTTCGCCAGCATCGTGAATGGCTTTAACGACTAACCAACCTGCGAGCGCCATGGTGAGTATGGGCAGTATCCACAAAGGTGAGATGCCCCTGTTTCGCTTAACATCGGGAGTGTATGAGGGCTGGCTTGAAATTTGTTTACTCATGTGAAGGCTCGTTTTGGTCTGCGATTTCTGGGTAATTATCCCAGATGAGTCTTGGGTCCATACTTTCCGTGGCGAGCATGGTGAGTACAACCACCAAGCCAAAGGCAACGGCTCCATAACCGGGAGTGAAGTCGAGAATTTGACCGCGATCAACCAGTGTCAACATAATTGAGATGACAAACAGATCCATTACCGACCATTTGCCGATCCATTTAATCGCGAAATAAATGTTCATTCTCTGACGGTGGTAAACCGTTCGCTTAAATTTAATCGCCAGTAATAGATAGGTCAGGCCGAATATTTTTACAATAGGCACGATTATACTGGCCACAAAAATGATGATTGCAATTCCGACCATACCACTATTAATCAGTGACGCAACACCAGAGAAAATGGTGTCTTCTAATCGCTGTCCGTTGGTAATTAAAATCGATATTGGAATCAGGTTCGCGGGGAAAATAGCGACACTTGCTGCAATTAAATAGGCCCAAGTTCGTTGTATCGAGTTGGGTTTCCGGTGATATAATTTTTGCGCGCAACGCACGCAGTGCGTATTTTCTGGTTGTGAAAGATGGCAATGGTGGCAATGCACCTCTTTACGCTCGAAGGCATATTGATTCTCTGGCTGCCACGCTTGCCAATAGCGCCTTACGCTAACTCGAGTCGCTAGCAATACGGTTGCCAGTTGCAGCAAAACTAAACCATACAACCCCACACCGATAAAAATGTCGGAATAATCTTGAAGTTTAAAACAAGATACCGCCACGCTGACTAAAAAAACATCGAGCATTACCCATGCTTTTAATCGCTGAATAATGATCAGTGAGCCACGCAGTAGATGAAACCATCGATAACGCAAGGCGATATGAGCGGTCACTACGGAACCACACACTAAAAGTGGCGCAATAGAGCTGCAAAATAGCACCAATAAAGCGAGCGCTCCAAAGCCCTCTTCAGCCAGCGCAAAGACACCGGATGGCAAGGTGGCGGGGATCATCACCCCAACCAAGCGAATACTGATGAATTCAAAAAAATGAGAGGGGATAAACAGTAACAAGCAAGTGATGGCGACGGCTAAATCCCCAGATAAAGAGGGAGATCCACCGCGGTACAGTTGGGTACCGCAGCGTGGACAATAGGCACTTTTTCCATGCTCAACCTCGACGAGATCAACGGCCAATTCACAGCCGTGACACAACCTCACGCCGTTAGGTGATTGTGGATGTTGAATAAGCGCTGAATGTTGAGACAAACAATCATCCTAATTTATTGTTACCCAATCACTAAACGTACGATTGGAGATTTCCATAAAGGGTCTGATATAACCCATCTTGCTCGACTAATTCTCGATGCGTACCCATTTGGCTAACTTGACCATCTTCCAGCACGTAAATTATATCGGCTTGTTTCACTGCCGAAAGGCGGTGCGCAACAATTAAAGTAGTTCGACCTTTCAAAAATCCAGTCAGAGCATTGTGCAATGCCGCTTCAGTTACCGTATCTAACGCGGATGTTGCTTCATCCAAAATAACAAATTTAGGATTGCTCAGTACCATCCGAGCGATGGCTAAACGTTGACGTTGTCCGCCCGACAAGCGAATACCATTTCGGCCAACTAGCGTTTCTAAACCGTCACTGAGATTCGCAGTCACATCATCCAGTTGTGCAATATGCAGCGCTTGCCATAATTCCTCTTCTGCATATTGACCGCCGAGGGTCAAATTATGCCTTAAGGTGTCGTTGAATAGTATAGGTTGTTGTAATACCACGGCAATGTTATCGCGAATAATATCAAAACTTATCTCTTCAGTGGTCGCACCATTAAAACGGATCTGCCCGGAATTGGGTTGATACACACCAATTAACAGTTGGATCAACGTGGATTTCCCACCACCACTTGCGCCAACCAACGCAACTTTTTTACCCGCCGGAATCGTGAGCGAGAGATCGTTGAGCACACTCTTTTCACTATCGTAGGCAAAATTAACGTGAGAAACCTCAACATCGACCTGGCGGTTATCCGTGAATGGGTTAATTTTGCAAATAGGGCGAGGCTCTTCCTCCAGTGCAAGCAGATCATTAATGCGATGGAAGGCCGCCTTTGCACTGTACCAAGAAAATTGAATACTCAGCAGCTCTTGCACTGGGCCTAACATAAACCACAAATAACCGAAAACGGCGAAAATTTGCCCTATGGTCAAGTCGCTAAAGACCACCATCAGCATCGCGACCGCTCTAAATAGCTCAAAACCAAGTAAAAACAGGAGAAATGAGACGCGCCCTACAGCCTCTGATTGCCATGCATATTTGTCTGCATTCTCTCGGACTTGGTTGGCTTGCTGTTTGAGTTCATTGAGAAACTCTCGCTCTTTATTAGCGGCACGCAATTGATAAATGCCATCTAATGTTTCGACTAGCCGATTTTGAAAGCGTTCATACGCTTGGTTTTCTCGCTTTTTCAGATGTTTGACTTTGCTTCCGAGTTTACGTGAAAAGTAAATTACAATCGGGTTGACCAATAAAATAAACAGCCCTAAACGCCACTCAAGCCAGAGTAGAACACCGGCTGTGCCTAACACGGTCAGTAGGCTGATGATAAATTTACTGAGTGTGCTACCTATGAATTGATCAATGGTTTCGATGTCGGTGATTAAGTGAGCATTAATACCACCACTGCCTTTGGTTTCGTACTGCCTGATACTGATCCGTCCTAATTTATCAATCATTTTGCAGCGCATTTGGTAAGTGATGGTTTTGGACACCAAAGTAAATTGACGGCTTTGAAGTATGTTGAGCGCTTGGCTGACGCTACGCATCAAGACCACTAGTAATAACGTGAGCGCAATATAGCCTGTTGGGTTTTGCATCGACGTCGGTAGAATAGTATTCATCATCGCCAAACCAGAAGCGGGTTTATTCAGCAGAACTTCGTCGACCATTAATGGCATTAATAGTGGAATAGGGACACTAACCAGCGTTGCAATAACCGCGATCACATTGGCAAATAGAAGTGTAGGTCGATGTTTTTTTACTTGTTTTATTACCCAAGAGCGGCTAATAGTGTCATTGGAATTAGTCATTATGATGAGAATGCATCCTATTTATCGTGTGAGAAATTGTACGCTGTTCAAAAATAGATGTCTTCCGTTTTCAAAAGGTCGTTGAGTTTATATGAACATAGAAGAATACCGCCGTCTTACCAAGCAGGCGGTGGCACTGGTTGAATCTGAAACGGATTTAATCGCTAATCTTGCCAATTTGAGCGCCTTATTTAACATGGAGCTTGAAGATCTTAACTGGGTGGGTTTTTACCTAATAAAAGAAGAGCAACTGGTTCTCGGTCCCTTTCAAGGAAAACCAGCTTGTGTACGCATCCCCTTAGGAAAAGGTGTGTGTGGTACTGCGGCGGCGACTAACCGTATACAACGTGTTTATGATGTCCATGAGTTTGCTGGTCACATTGCTTGCGATGCTGCGAGCAATTCTGAGTTGGTGGTGCCATTTTCTATCAATGGCCAAGTGGTGGGAGTATTGGATATTGATAGCCCAACAATTGGCCGTTTTTCTGAAATTGATGAGAAAGGGATGGCAGAATTAATGATTGAGATAGAAAAGCTGCTCAATTCACACGCTAACAAGGCATAAATTGGTCATTGCCTGTGGTTTTTCGCATTTAGGTCACTATAATACCGAACATATTTATCTTAATGCCTCGCGGAAAGACCGCATAAACCAGGAATCCTCATGGAAAACACTGAAAAGTTAAAAAACAGCAAAGAAGTTATTGCGTACATTGCTGAATGTTTCCCTAAGTGCTTTACTTTAGAAGGTGAAGCAAAGCCTTTGAAAATTGGTATTTTTCAAGATCTTGCTGAACGCCTAAACGAAGACTCAAAAGTAAGTAAAACACAGCTGCGTGCTGCGTTAAGACAATACACGTCGTCATGGCGTTATCTACATGGTGTTAAACTAGGTGCAACTCGTGTTGACCTTGATGGCAACCCATGTGGAGAGTTAGAAGAAGAACATGTAGAGCACGCACAAGCCGCATTGGCAGAAAGTAAAGCTCGAGTACAGGCTCGTCGTAAAGAGCAAGGACAAAAAGCACGCGAAGAGGCAAAAGCGAAGCAACCAAAAGCGAAAAAGCCTCAAGCACAAGCTCGTCGTCCTCAAGCGAAAGCGCCAAAAGCTGAAAAACCTGTCGAGACGCGCGCTTTAAATGCTGATGAAATGATCACTGGCAAACAAGTGAACGTAAACATGGGTAAAGGAAACATGGCTGCGACCATTGTTGAAGTTAATAAGGAAGATGTGCGCGTTCAACTTGTCAACGGCCTACAAATGGTTGTGAAAGCGGAGCACTTGCGCGCATAAAGGAGAAATTCCTACGCATGAAATGCCGTTCAAAATTAACGTTGATCGCTGCTGGCCTATGGCTAGCAGCGTCATCCGTTCAGGCCTTAGAAGCCACTCTTAGCAAAGAAGATTTACCTCTTCTTGCCCCAGAAATGCAGCATGAAACGGCGAGTAAGCGTGTGACTTCCCGTTTTACTCGTTCTCATTACAAACACTTCAACTTGAATGACGATTTCTCGCAAGCTATCTTCAATCGTTATCTCGAACTGCTCGACTACAACCGCAATATCTTTACTCAGAGCGATATTGATTCCTTTCATACGTGGTCGACACAACTTGATGATCAACTCAAGGCTGGCAATAACCAAATTGCATTTGATGTTTATAACTTATCAATGCAAAAGCGCTTTGAGCGTTTTCAATATGCGCTTTCTCTGCTCGACAAAGAAATTACATTTGAAGCCGATGAATCGATGGAACTTGATCGCTCAAAAGCAGCTTGGCCGAAAGATAAAACCGAGCTCGATAAGTTATGGCAGCAACGTGTCAAATATGATGCACTGAACTTAAAGCTTACGGGTAAAGAGTGGCCGGAAATTAAAGAAACGCTAGGCAAGCGTTATAATAACGCGATCAAACGTCTGTCTCAGACCCACAGCGAAGATGTATTTCAGCTTTATATGAATGCTTTCGCGCGTGAAGTTGATCCGCATACTAGTTATCTCTCTCCACGTAATGCCGAGCAGTTCCAATCAGAAATGAATCTTTCATTGGAAGGGATTGGTGCTGTACTGCAAATGACCGACGACTACACCATCATTCGTTCGTTAGTTGCGGGTGGTCCTGCCTCAAATAGCAAGCAGTTGGGTGAAGGCGATCGTATCATTGGTGTGGGCCAAGATGGCAAAGAGATGGTTGATGTTATCGGCTGGCGTCTAGATGATGTCGTACAACTGATCAAAGGCCCGAAAGGCACTAAGGTGAAGTTGCAAGTTTTGCCGGAAGGTAAAGACGCTAAAAGTCACGTTGTCACTATTGTCCGAGACAAAATTCGTTTAGAAGATCGAGCGGTTAAATCAAAAATCATCGAGAAAAATGGCAAGAAAATCGGCGTGCTTGAAGTCCCTAGCTTCTATGTCGGTTTAGCGCAAGACACGGACAAATTGCTGACTGAACTGAAGCAGAAAAAAGTGGATGGCGTGATCGTCGATTTGCGTAATAACGGTGGGGGTGCATTAACGGAAGCGACGGCATTATCCGGCTTATTTATTGAAAGCGGCCCGGTTGTGCAAGTTCGCGATAGCTATGGACGAGTAAACGTTAATAGTGACACGGATGGAAAAATCAGTTATCAGGGTCCTATGACGGTATTGGTGAATCGCTACAGCGCATCAGCCTCAGAAATTTTTGCAGCGGCAATGCAAGATTATGGACGAGCGATCATTGTTGGCGAAAACTCATTCGGTAAGGGAACGGTTCAACAGCATCGCTCGTTGAATCATATCTACGACTTGTTTGATAAAGAATTAGGCTACGTTCAATATACGATTCAGAAATTTTATCGTATTGATGGTGGTAGTACGCAGAATAAAGGTGTTGTGCCTGATATTGCGTTACCCACTGCGATTGAAGCAAAAGATACCGGTGAGAGCGTTGAACCTAATGCACTTCCTTGGGATCAAATTGAGCGAGCTAAATACGACAAGTTACAAGCTAATGAAAAACTGATTGCTAAGTTATCTGCACAGCATCAAGCTCGTATTGCCAACGATATGGAGTTCGGCTTCATTAACGAGGATATTGCAAAGTATAAAGCGGAGAAAGATGACAACACAATTTCTCTCAATGAATCTGTGCGTAAGCAAGAAAGTGACAAGGCAGATGAATTGCGTTTGGCGCGGATTAACATGCGACAAGCCGCCAATGGTTTGAAGCCCTATAAAACCTTGCAAGATGTGCCTAAAGATTATGAAACTCCAGATGTTTATTTAGAAGAAGCAGTGGCGATCACTGTTGATATGCTAAATTAGCAACCAGTATCAATGAAAAGCGAGCCTTAGTGCTCGCTTTTTTGATCTTATTTAAACCAAATAAATAACGTGATACAGATCAAACATTTCGCTTTATCGTACAACCGGTTCTAAGCTTAAGAAAAAAGTGAGGAGCGTGTTATGAAATGGATAAGCATCATTTTTACCTGCATTGTTCTTATCAGCACTAGTGCGGCACAAAGTCAAAGTAGTGGTACGCAGACTCATCAAGACTTAACTCAGTTTGATCTCCCTTTTTTACTTGGTGATTGGTACCTACTTAACCCCAATCCTGACACTTCTTCCGATGATTTTCGTTCTATTAAACTGACCTTGGAATCGAATTATCGTTTCAAGATCGATATTCAAAAGAAAAATTATAATGTAGAGCACTGGGAAGGTGAATTTGACGCCAGCGATAACAGCTTGATTTTGGGGCTTAATTCATCGCAACCTCAAGTTTATCAATACCAAGTGAACCACAACATGCTCAACTTAAACGGCATTATGTTCACTAAAGTTTTACCAAATGCGTTGGCAGGGGTGTGGTCCAGCAAACGAATATTTGGTGAAGATGCGATAGCAACCGACATTAACCAACTTGATCTCGTTTTACAGCCGGATTTTGTATTTATGTTCAGAGTAAGTGGTGCTAATGGTAACGAATCGATCCATAAAGGGGTGTACTACACAGAAGGTGATCATTTGGTGCTCCTTTATGAAGACGGAGAACATGATACCCGCTATACGCTTGTTAGCGATATGTTAACGTTAGAGGTGGAAAATGGTTCCATGTCGGCTGTTTTAGCGCGAGTAAATCCGTAGTCTTGCAATCTTCTATCATAAGAAAGGCAATGAGTGAAATCTGTTGATATATGGGTAAATTGTCAGCGAAATAACGGGGTATTTGTCTAAAATGCCTCGTTTTTCGGTTTGAGGGGTTGTTATTAATGATAACAAGCCTTAGATCTATAGCCATCTTACTGAATGTTTATCAAAAACGTCACATTTCACTCCGTCAACAAGGATTCCGACATGGCTCATACACCCCAAGCCAAGTATCGCAAAGATTATCAATCTCCATCACATACCATTACGGATCTCGAATTAACATTCGATCTCTTTGATACCAACACCACAGTGACTGCCGTTTCTCACGTTAAGCAGCAAAAAGAGAGTAACCAATTGGTGCTGGATGGTGAAAACCTTGAGCTGAAATCGCTCAAAGTGAATGGCACCGAATGGCAAGATTTTCAGCTGCTTGAAACCGGGCTCTCGATCTCATCATTACCTCAAGAGTTTGAATTGGAGATCGTGACACTGATTAACCCTGAAGCGAATACCGCACTAGAAGGGTTATACAAATCGGGTGGTGCGTTCTGTACGCAGTGTGAAGCGGAAGGTTTCCGTCGCATTACTTACTTCCTCGATCGTCCAGACGTTCTTGCAAAATACACAACGACCGTGATTGCTGACAAAAAAGATTACCCATTTTTATTAAGTAACGGTAACCGTATCGAACATGGCGATCTTACAGAAGGGCGTCATTGGGTGAAGTGGCAAGATCCACATCCGAAACCTGCTTACTTATTTGCTCTCGTTGCGGGTGATTTTGACGTATTACGTGATCAATATAAAACCAAGTCCGGTCGCGATGTTGCCCTCGAGATTTTTGTTGATAAAGGTAACCTCGACCGCGCTTCTCATGCGATGACATCACTTATCAACGCAATGAAGTGGGACGAAGAGCGCTTCGGCTTAGAGTATGATCTCGACATCTACATGATCGTTGCCGTTGATTTTTTCAACATGGGTGCGATGGAGAATAAAGGGCTCAACATTTTTAACTCTAAGTTTGTGCTAGCCAATGAAAAAACCGCTACCGATACTGATTATTTAGGTATTGAAGCGGTGATTGGCCACGAATATTTCCATAACTGGACTGGTAACCGCGTCACTTGTCGTGATTGGTTCCAATTAAGCTTAAAAGAAGGCCTAACGGTATTCCGTGACCAAGAATTTTCGTCTGATTTAGGGTCGAGAGCCGTGAATCGCATTAATAATGTGCGCATTATTCGCGGGCCACAATTTGCGGAAGATGCCAGCCCAATGTCACACCCAATTCGTCCCGATAAAGTGATAGAAATGAATAACTTCTATACATTAACTGTCTATGAAAAGGGCAGTGAAGTGATTCGTATGATGCATACGTTATTGGGTGAAACGAATTTCCAAAAAGGGATGAAGCTCTATTTTGAGCGTCATGATGGCACTGCCGCTACCTGCGAAGATTTTGTGGCAGCGATGGAAGATGCTTCTGGCGTCGATCTTACCCAATTCCGTTTATGGTATAGCCAATCTGGTACACCGATTGTTTCAGTGAGCACTGAATATGACGCACAGCAGAAAACCTATGCCTTAACCGTAGAGCAAACAACCGAACCAACGCACGAGCAAAAGGAGAAAGTAGCGCTGCATATTCCTTTTGATGTTGAGTTATACACCGCTCATGGTGATGTAATTAAGTTACAATGTAACGGAAAGTCAATCTCTAATGTACTGAACGTAACACAGGCCAAGCAGACCTTCGTGTTTGAAAATGTGCCAGAGAAACCGATCCCTTCCTTGTTGCGCGAATTTTCAGCACCAGTGAAACTGGAGTATGACTACAGTGATGATGAGCTGATCTTCTTGATGGTCAATGCTTGTAACGAATTTGCTCGCTGGGACGCAGGCCAAATGTTGTTAGCCAAATATATCCGTAGTAATGTGTTTGGAGTGCAGTCGGGTAAGGCGGCGGATTTGCCTGAATCGGTAGTTGATGCATTCCGTGGTGTGTTACTGAGTGAGGCTCTAGAGCCTGCTTTTATTGCGGAAATGCTCTCATTGCCTAGCCATAATGAGGTTTCAGGTTGGTATAAACGTGTGGATGTTGATGCCATAGCGACCGTACTTAAAGCGATGAAAGTACAGCTTGCTAACGCATTGCAAGATGAGCTCAATGCGGTTTACCACAGTTTAAAACAGACAGCATACAGCATTAAACACAGTGCAATTGGTGAACGAGCATTGCGCAATACTTGCCTTGCTTATTTAGCTTATACCGACCAAGGCAATGATTTGGTGCTGGCTCAGTATCACAGCGCCAACAACATGACTGACACCATCGCCGCTATGAGCGCTGCGAATAGTGCACAGCTTATGTGCCGTCAAGCACTGATGGATGATTACAGCAATAAATGGAAACACGATGGATTGGTGATGGATAAATGGTTTGCACTGCAAGGGACTAACCCCGCGCCAAGTGTTTTGGATACCATTCAACAAACCATGAAACATGAAGCATTTAGCTTAAAAAATCCAAATCGTACTCGTAGTTTAATTGGTTCATTCCTCAGTGCAAACCCAGTTAATTTCCATGCAAAATCGGGTGAGGGATACCGTTTTGCAGGGCAGATACTGCGTGAACTCAATGATAGTAATCCCCAAGTTGCGTCGCGTTTAATTGATCCTTTACTTAAATTCAGGCTCTACGATGAAACTCGTCAAGCAATGATGAAATCGGAGTTGGAGACTTTGAAGTCAATGGATAATTTAGCTCGGGATCTCTTTGAAAAAGTAACAAAAGCGCTCGAATCTTAAGGATCTTAATTCTACTAAGAGCGAGGTGATAGATACGTCTCCTCGCTCTATTTTGGTTAACGGCTATGAAGCAATACTATTTTACTCTCAATATTTCTTATCAAACTTACTTAGCGCACTATTCTGGTGTAGCAAGCTCTGTACAAGTCTACACAGATCAAGGTTTACGCCTTCAGCTACCCGCATCTCGATTTCGTCCATTTCTTAGCCAAATTGGAGTAAAAGGTCGATTTCGGCTGACAACTGACCAAAATAACAAGTTTGTAAAGTTAGAAACTCTGTGAGCCGCTGATTTTCTAGATATTTAAATAGGAATCTTAATCACATTCTCAAACATTTCACCTCAGACCTGCCCTAAAACTGTTAACTATTTGTCAATAAAGCTTTTACAATAAAGCAAGCATTACCAATGGTAAGCGCTATGCTTACCGCATACCCTACAAAAATAATAATCTTGGAGTCTACTATGACTGCGCGTGAAACTTTAGTGCCAGTTCTGCTTGAAAAAGTGTACAAACTGATTCAAGACAAACTCGATCTTGCTCATCAACCGCTCGTGACCCAACTTGCTCAACATCTATTTAGTAACATTTCGAAAGATGATCTGACTGAACGTAATGAATCTGACTTATATGGTGCGATAGTTAGCCTATGGCACCATATTAACGAGAAAAACCCGGAGGAGCGTTCAGTGCGGGTATTTAACCCGACAGTAAGCCGCCAAGGTTGGCAGTCAACGCACACGATTGTTGAAATAGTAATCCCTGATAGTCCGTTTCTTGTGGACTCCATTAAAATGGCGCTCAGCCGTTTGGATTTATCTTCACACCTCATGCTCAATGGTCCAACGCAAATCTCGCGCACCGATAACGGTGTTATTACTTCGGTAAACCAAGGTGAGGGTGTTCTGCAATCTCTTTTTCATATTGAAGTCGACCGCCTTAGTAGCAAAGAAGCGATGACACAGTTGAAAAATGAGTTGCTTAGTATTCTGAGCGATACAGCTTTAGTGGTGCAAGACTGGCAACCAATGTCGGAAAAACTGGTGCAAGTGATCGCGCAATTGGAGACACAAAAAGAATTCATTCCTGTAGAAAGTGATCGTTACGAAGAAACCATCAAATTCTTAAAGTGGATGGGAAATCATAATTTCACTTTCATGGGATACAAAGAATACGACCTCGTGACGGTCGAAGGCGATACTGAACTGAGACCAACAGCAGAAAAAGGGTTGGGTTTATTTTCTGATTCAAAACGTGTGCGCAGCGTAAAATTATCTGACTTTCCTGATTCTGCGCGCCTTGAAGCCAAAAAGCCTTTTTTATTGATTGTCACTAAAGGCAATACCCAATCACGTATCCACCGCCCAGCTTATACCGATTATATCGGCGTTAAAAAGTTCGACAAGGCAGGTAAAGTGATCGGTGAACATCGTTTCACTGGTCTATATACCTCGGCGGTGTATAACCAAAGTGTCGAAACTATTCCGCTGATCCGCGAAAAAGTAGAACGTATCCTAAAAGCCAGCGGTTATCGTGCAGGCTCGTATTCCTATAAAGCGCTGCACAATATTCTAGAAAACTATCCTCGTGATGAGTTACTGCAAGCACGTGAAGAAGAGATGTTAGAAGTTGGGATGGGCGTAGTGCAAATGCAAGATAGGGATTTGCTGCGTCTGTTTGTTCGTAAAGACCCGTTTGGTCGTTTCTTCAGCTGTATGGTCTATGTGACCAAAGAGCGCTATAACACCGAGCTTCGCCGCCAAACGCAACGAATTTTCAAACAGTACTTTGGTTGTGAGCAAGATGTTGAGTTCACCACTTATTTTTCAGAAAGCCCATTGGCAAGAACACACTACATCGTACGTGTTGATAACAACAATATGGATGTCGATGTAAAAACGGTAGAGCAGAATTTAATGGAAGCATCATCAACTTGGGATGATCGTTTATCAGATGCGATCGTAGCAAACTTTGGAGAGAGTAAAGGACTGCCATTATCGAAAGAATACATGCGCGCATTCCCTCGTTCTTACAAAGAAGACATGATGCCGGGTTCAGCGGTGGATGATATCCAGCGATTGGAAGCCTTAGATGAAGAGCACAAACTCGGCATGTTGTTCTATCGCCCACAAGAAGAAGCGGCCGATTCAAAAGCGGTGCGCTTAAAACTCTATCACCGTGACGAGCCAATCCATCTTTCTGATGTGATGCCGATGTTGGAAAACTTAGGGCTGAGGGTGATCGGAGAGTCACCTTATGAAGTACGCAAGTTAAATGGACAAACGTATTGGATCTTAGATTTCTCAATGCTGCATAAGAGCGATAAGAGTGTCGATCTTCGAGAAGCGAGAGATCGTTTTCAACAAGCATTTGCGGCTATTTGGGCTGGTGAATTAGAGAGTGATGGCTTCAACCGACTAGTACTCGGTGCTTCATTAACTGGGCGCGAAGTCTCGATTCTTCGTGCTTATGCGCGTTACATGCGCCAAGTGGGTTTCCCATTCAGTCAACAATATATTGAAGATACACTCAGCCATTATCCAGATGTAGCAAAAGGGCTGGTGGAACTATTCTTAAAGCGGTTTGATCCTAAACACAAAGGGGCTCAAAAAGGGCAAACGGATCTTATTAACGCTATTACTGAAGAGTTAGATCGTGTTGATAGCTTGGATGATGATCGTATTATTCGTCGTTATATGGAGATGATCAGTGCAACGATCCGTACTAACTACTTCCAGCTGGATGAAAACAATCAGATCAAACCCTGGCTTTCTTTAAAAATGAAACCGAAAGAGATTTCTGAAATTCCAGCTCCTGTGCCGGCTTTCGAAATCTTCGTTTATGCGCCTGATATTGAAGGTGTTCATTTACGTGGTGGTAAAGTAGCACGTGGCGGATTACGCTGGTCTGATCGCCAAGAAGATTTCCGTACCGAGATTCTAGGGTTAGTGAAAGCGCAACAGGTAAAAAATACCGTTATTGTTCCTGTGGGAGCAAAAGGTGGTTTTGTGTGTAAGAAACAGCACATGTTTACCACGCGTGATGAGATCTTTGCCGAGGGACAACGCTGCTATAAACGTTTTATTCGTGCATTACTCGATGTTTCCGACAATATTATTGAAGGTGAAGTCGTTCCACCTAAGAATGTCGTTCGTCATGATGAAGATGACCCTTACTTAGTTGTAGCCGCGGATAAAGGGACAGCAACATTTTCCGATTTGGCTAACTCAGTGTCAGCAGAATACAATTTCTGGCTAGGTGACGCTTTTGCTTCTGGTGGTTCAAATGGTTACGACCATAAAGCCATGGGGATTACAGCAAAAGGGGGATGGGAGTCAGTCAAGCGCCACTTCCGTGAGATGGGCATTAACTGCCAAACCACAGATTTTACAGCGATTGGCATCGGCGATATGGCTGGAGATGTGTTCGGTAATGGTATGCTGCTGTCTAAACACATCTGTTTGCAAGCAGCGTTTAACCATTTGCATATTTTCATCGATCCAACACCAAATTCAGCAAAAAGTTGGGAAGAGCGCAATCGCTTATTCAACACGCCACGATCTAGCTGGGAAGATTACAACGCAAAGTTGATCTCAAAAGGTGGTGGTATCTTCTCTCGCAAAGCGAAATCGATCACCTTAACGCCTGAAATTCAAAAAATGATCGGCACTAAGAAGGCTTCTGTTGCGCCTAATGAGCTGATTAAAATGATCTTGAAAATGGAAGTGGATCTTTTGTGGAACGGCGGCATCGGCACCTATGTTAAATCATCGAAAGAGAGCCATTCTGATGTAGGTGACCGTGCTAACGATGCTCTAAGAATTGATGGACGCGATCTTCGTACAAAAGTGATCGGTGAAGGCGGTAACTTAGGTATGACTCAACTTGGACGTGTTGAGTATGCATTAACTGGTGGTCGTGTTAATACCGACTTTGTTGATAACGTTGGCGGCGTCGATTGCTCGGATAATGAAGTTAATATTAAGATCTTCTTGAATGGCTTGGTGGCGAATGGTGATCTTACCGTCAAACAACGTAATCAGATCTTAGAGTCGATGGAAGACGAAGTAGGAGGCATCGTTATTGAAGATGCTTACGCTCAATCTGAAGCTATTTCTGTCACTGAGCAACAGGGTGTATCGTTAGTTAAAGAGCAAATTCGTTTCATCCATGCCATGGAAAAAGCAGGGCACCTTGACCGAGCATTGGAATATATTCCAGATGATGAAACTTTGCTTGAGCGTGAGAAGCAGGGATTTGCATTAACCCGTCCGGAGCTATCGGTATTAGTGGCATACGGCAAAATGGTGTTGAAAGAGGAATTGGCTTGTGAAGAGATTTCACACGATGAATTCCATTCACAGCAGTTGATCAACTATTTCCCTACTGAGTTACGTCGTAACTATTCTCAGCACATGCAACAGCATCCACTTCGTGCAGAGATCATTGCTACGGCTCTGGCCAATCAGATGGTGAACGAAATGGGATGTAATTTCGTGACCCGTCTGCAAGAAGAGACTGGTGCGAATGTTGTCGATATTGCCAATGCTTACACTGCGGCAAGAGAAATCTATGGTTTAGGCCGTGTTCTTGAGCAGGTTCGTTTACTCGACAATAAAGCAGAAGCCGATGCACAGTACGATGTGATTTTCTTAGTACGCCGAACCTTACGCCGCTTATCTCGTTGGTTGCTGCGTAATCGTTCAGGCAAACAATCGGTCAAAGATTTGATTGCGCTTTATCAAACTGACGTCAATGCCGTTTCCGCTGAACTAGACAATATGCTCGTTGCTGAAGAGGTTGCAGAGCATAATGCCATGGCTCAAGTCTGGATTGATAAAGGCATTAACTCCGAACTGGCGAATTACGTTGCTCGTTTATCAAGCCTGTACTCAGCACTGGATATATCCACAGTGGCTCGTGATAAAGGTAAGACCGTTGCTCAGACAGCTAAGCTTTACTTTAACTTGGGTGATCGTTTATCACTGCACTGGTTCTTGAAACAGATTAACGGTCAAGCGGTGGATAACAACTGGCAAGCACTAGCTCGCGCTGCATTCCGTGAAGATTTAGACTGGCAGCAGCGTCAACTTACTGCGCAAGTATTGAATTGTACTTGTGCGCCAGAAGAACTCGATGTAATAAAAGCACTGGATGAATGGATTGCTAGTAATGAAGTATCCTTAATGCGCTGGGAGAGTATCCTCAACGAATTTAAAGTTGGTGCAGTACATGAATTTGCAAAATTCTCAGTAGCATTAAGAGAATTAGTACTTTTAAATTTGAATTGTGCGGCAAATGAGTAAATAATAACGCCCCGTTTATACGGGGCTTTTTATTTCGGAGGCACAATGCTCTACCGCTTAGCCAGGACTGGCTTTTTTCAACTTGATGCCGAAAAGGCACATGATCTCGCCATTGAAAACTTTAAACGTTTCACAGGCACTCCTCTTGATCTCTTCTATCGTCAACACTTACCCAATCGCCCAGTCGAATGCATGGGTTTAACTTTTAAAAACCCTGTAGGTTTGGCCGCTGGCCTAGATAAAAATGGGGAATGCATAGAAGCTTTTGGTGCAATGGGGTTTGGTTTTGTCGAAGTTGGTACCGTGACTCCACGTCCTCAATCTGGTAACGATAAACCGCGTTTATTCCGTTTGATCCAAGCGGAAGGTATTATCAATCGAATGGGCTTTAACAACTTAGGTGTCGACAACCTAGTTGAGAACGTTAAGAAAGCTAAATATGACGGCATTATCGGTATCAACATTGGAAAGAATAAAGATACACCGATTGAAAATGGGGCAGATGACTATCTTATTTGTATGGAGAAAGTCTACCCATATGCTGGTTACATAGCAGTGAACATTTCATCCCCCAACACTCCTGGGTTACGAACGTTACAATATGGTGAGGCATTGGATGATTTGCTTGCCGTACTGAAAGCGAAGCAATCTGAATTGGCTAAGCTGCATAATAAATACGTTCCGTTAACATTAAAGATCGCTCCCGATCTTTCTGATGACGAACTTAAACAAATTTGCCAATCGTTACTCAAGCATAATATTGATGGCGTTATCGCGACTAATACCACATTGGATCGGTCGCTGGTGGAAGGTATGAAATTCGCGAATGAAGCGGGTGGGTTAAGTGGCCGTCCTGTTCAATCAAGAAGTACTGAAGTGATTAAGTGCTTGTACCAAGAGTTGGGTGATAAGCTGCCCATTATTGGAGTGGGTGGTATTGATTCTTGTATCGCTGCAAAAGAAAAAATGTTGGCGGGCGCGAAACTAGTACAAGTCTATTCAGGATTCATTTACCACGGCCCAGGTTTAGTGAGAGATATTGTCAAGAACCTGTAAATAAGTGCGATTTAAAGGTATTTACTCAGAAAAATAAAAAGTGACTGGGTCAAAGTAAGAGGGAATGAGTTATTCATTTCCTCTTTTTTTTTATATTTCTGTTCTTAAAATTACATTCACTAGCTGGCAAAGGTAATTAAGCGTTTTACCTAATAGTTTGATAATTCATTAAAATTAGAGAGTGGAACGATGCTTAAACCAAGTGACAAATGGAGTTGGTATTATTCAGATAGCGAAAGCTGCCTGATGTTGTACCTTGGTGATGAGATGGTTTTTAAGACCAATCTTTACCGTAATCTGCTCGTCGATTGTGCTTTTGCTGAGAATCATTTTTCAGTCGATGATGCGAGTGCTTTCCAAACCTACAAAGAGCAAATTGCCTATTTAGGTTTAAGTGAGCCAAGACAAGCCGAATTAGCACTCTATTGTGTTGCCGCTAAGCGTTTTCATAAACCTGTCCAGCCTAAAAGTTGGTTTTTTGATCATCAAGGCTACGGTTTTGAACCGAGTGAAGGTGACATTGTTCGGTTGGTCAACGGCTACAGCCAAGGTTATTTCATCGTACTTGAGGTAGGGGACTGCGCTAGTCTTTGCGCCTTAGTCGATTTGGATGCGTTCATACTGAATGGTTCCAAACAGCTGGAATTCGGACAGGTCATTAAGGTTATGCATGACCGTATGGCTTGCGCCAATCATATTTTGCTCGAAGAGCACGTTGCTCTTGTGAGTTAACTTTTCCCTAATAGCACAACGTTTCGTTCCTTTGTTTCATTTCCCATCGGCTTAATAGCCGATTTTTTTTGCCTAGAGCTTTTCCCCAACTCAATCCTATCCGTCTGAATTCGATCTTAAATGTGAGATTTGTTCAGGATTCTGATGTTTTTTTCTTCAAAAGTGACGTTATAAACAGTGTCTACATTGCTAGAAATGGCCGACATATTCCCATTTTTAGCTCATTTGTAATTAATTTACACTACAAAAATCAATCTGGTATAGTCCAATTATGCAGTGAATAAATACTCACTTATCCCGTAGGTCTTGCTATATCTAGTGAGATGTTTTTGCAATGCTCGAAGCTTGTCTATTTGTAAAATTGGCGAGTAGTTAAGCAATTGAATGGTTGAGAAGGTGAAAGAGACACTTTGTTTTACTCAAGCGTGGGATTGTCAGGTATAATGCGTGGTCATTTTTATCAGTAAAAGAGCAGTATGAATCAATATCTAGCGGTTACCTCAAACGGTCTTGAGAACCTATTAGTTGAAGAACTAACCAAATTAGGGATTACGGACGCAAAACCCGTGCAGGCCGGGGTAAAATTTAAAGCGTCGAAAGAGCAGATTTATCGCTGTTGTTTGTGGAGCCGTCTAGCATCAAGATTTGTTCGCGTCCTCTCTGAATTTACCTGCCAAAATGATATGGATCTTTACTTGTCAGCAAGTTCAGTGAACTGGGTTAATCATTTTCATAGTTCGAAAAAGTTTGTTGTCGACTTCAACGGCACAAATAACGAAATCCGCAACAGTCAGTACGGCGCGATGAAAGTAAAGGATGCGGTTGTCGACTGTTTCACCAAAAAGAACTTACCGCGCCCTTCGATCGATAAAGATCATGCAGATCTTCGTGTCCATGTACGCTTGCATAAAGATAAAGCCATTTTAGGGATTGATATGGTGGGCGGTGGTTTACATCAGCGCGGTTACCGTACCGAAGCGGGGCGAGCACCACTTCGTGAAACATTAGCAGCGGCTATTATTTTGCGTAGTGGATGGAGTGAAGCGAAGCCACTGCTCGACCCAATGTGTGGTTCTGGTACTTTGCTCATTGAGGCGGCCATGATAGCTGCTGGTATGGCCCCCAGTCTCAAGCGTCCAAAGTGGAGTTTCGAAGCTTTAGAGGATTTTGATGCAGAACTGTGGGCGCAAATAAAATCAGAGGCCAATGTTCAAGCAAGACGTGGTGTCAAGAAAGTTGACTGTAAGTTCTTTGGTTTTGATAACGATGCACGAGTGCTGCAAACCGCGAAAGATAACGCTCGCCGCGCAGGGGTTGAAGAACTGATTACCTTCCAGCTAGGTGATGCGGCACTGATCAAACGTCCTGAAGGGTTTGAGGATGGTGTAGTTATCTGTAATCCACCCTATGGTGAACGTTTAGGTACACATCCTGGTTTGATTGCTTTATACACGGCATTTGGTGGGCAATTAAAGGCTGAATTTGGCGGTTGCCAAGCGTCGATTTTCTCAAGCTCTGACGAATTACTCAGTTGTTTGCGTATGCGCGCTGAAAAGCAGTTTAAGTTAAATAACGGTGCGTTACCTTGTCACCAAAAGAACTACTCAATTTCATTGCGCACGGTAGAGCCGGGAGCGTCTATTTCTCAAGAATCGGTGATTGCTCCTGATTTTTCGAATCGTTTAAAGAAAAATATTGCGAAAATTGGTAAGTGGGCGAAACGTGAATCACTCGATTGCTATCGTATTTATGACGCTGATTTGCCTGAATACAATGTTGCGATCGATGTTTATCTCGACCACCTAGTGATCCAAGAATACGCCGCACCTAAGGATATTCCAGAAGAAAAGGCGAAACGCCGTTTAACAGATATCATTCGTGCCGCGATTCAAGTCACCGGAACAGAAGCAAATAAAGTGGTACTCAAAGTTCGTGAAAAACAGAAAGGGCGCTCTCAATATCAAAAATTAGGGCAAATTTCTGAGACAATGGAAGTGAACGAGTATGGCGTTAAACTGATTGTCAATTTACATGATTATCTCGATACGGGTTTATTCCTTGATCATAAATTGACGCGTCGTCGCTTAGGGCAAATGGCAAAGGGTAAAGACTTCCTCAATCTATTTGCTTACACTGGCTCTGCAACCGTTCATGCCGCTTGCGGTGGAGCAAAATCAACCATGACGGTTGATATGTCTAAAACCTATTTAGAATGGGCTAAAGACAACTTAAAGCTCAACGATCAAGTTGGACACCAGCATCGCTTTGAACAAGCTGACTGTGTGCAATGGCTAGAGACTGCAAAAGAACAATTTGATTTGATATTTATCGATCCGCCGACATTCTCAAATTCCAAACGTATGGAACACACATTTGATGTACAACGCGATCATATTAAGTTGATGGAAAATTTAAAACGTATCCTACGTCCAGAAGGTACGATTGTGTTTTCAAACAATAAACGACATTTTAAAATGGATTTAGAAGCGTTAGCTGAGCTTGGTTTAGTTGCTCAAAATATTTCAGCGCAAACATTGCCACTGGATTTTGAACGCAATAAGCAGATCCACAACTGCTGGACCATTTCCCATGCACGCAGTGAATAGGGAATGAAGTTGTTCACGCTTTACAGTACTGAAGGATGCCATCTCTGTGAGATGGCATTTCAGCTTGTTCAGCAGGCAAACATTGCTGAACAAGTACAACTTGTTGATATTGCATTTGATGATGTGCTCTTCTCTCGTTACGGGGTCACCATTCCGGTTCTTAAATACCAAGAATCCGAACTGAGCTGGCCCTTTGACCAACAAACATTACTTCATTGGTTAGAAAATAATGGCATTAATTACCATCCATAACGGTCAATTAGCATTTGGTGACCACCCATTACTCGATCATGCAGATTTCGCATTACAAGAAAATGAACGAGTTTGTCTCGTCGGCCGAAACGGTGCAGGCAAGTCGACTATGATGAAAGTTCTTGCGAGAGAAATCATCATGGACGACGGAAAAATGCAGATAGAACAAGATGTTGTTGTTTCTCGATTAGAACAAGATCCGCCTAGAGATGAAGCTGGCACCGTTTTTGATTATGTTGCTGGTGGATTAGCGGAAGTTGGTGAGTATCTAAAGATCTATCAAGATCTTTTAGATCTCATCGTTATCGATCCAAGTGAAAGTAATATCAATAAGTTATCTCGTATTCAAGAGCAGCTAGAGCATACAGGGGCATGGCGTTTTGAAGAACGTATCCAAAATGTTCTGGCGGCGTTGAAACTGGATGGCCACACCAAACTAACGGATTTATCCGGTGGATGGCAGCGTAAAGCGGCTCTTGCAAGAGCACTAGTGTGTGATCCTGATGTCCTTCTGCTTGATGAACCGACTAACCACCTTGATGTAACCACCATCGAATGGCTCGAAGGCTTTTTGAAAGATTTTAGAGGCTCGATCATCTTTGTATCGCATGACCGGACGTTCATCCACTCAATGGCGACACGCATTGTTGATCTTGACCGCGGTAAACTCAGCTCGTTTCCTGGTGATTATGATCAGTACCTTGTCGCCAAGGAAGAAGCCTTGCGCGTAGAAGAGATGCAAAATGCCGAGTTTGATAAGAAATTGGCCCAAGAAGAAGTTTGGATTCGCCAAGGCATCAAAGCGCGTCGTACTCGTAACGAAGGGCGCGTAAGAGCACTCAAGAAGCTAAGAGAAGAGCGTAATGATCGCCGTGAGGTACAGGGCAAAGCAAACTTGCAAATCGATGACGCTGCGCGTTCAGGAAAAATTGTCTTCGAAGCGAAGGATATTAGCTATAGCATTGATGGCAAAAACATTGTCTCGAACTTCAGTTTCAATATCATGCGTGGTGATCGCATTGCACTTATTGGCCCTAACGGATGCGGTAAAAGTACGCTGCTGAAACTGCTGTTGGGTGATTTACAACCTCAGAGTGGCAAATTACATTGCGGTACCAAACTTGAAGTTGCTTATTTTGATCAGTACCGTGAGATCCTCGATCCTGAGAAGTCGGTAATTGACAACTTAGCTGACGGAAAACAAGAAGTGATGGTGGCTGGGCGCCCACGGCACGCATTAAGTTACTTACAAGATTTCTTGTTTGCCCCTAAACGTGCGAGAACGCCAGTAAAAGCGCTATCTGGTGGTGAGAAAAACAGACTGTTGCTCGCTCGTATTTTCCTCAAACCGAATAATTTATTGATTTTAGATGAACCAACCAACGATTTAGATATCGAAACTTTGGAACTTTTAGAAGATTTGCTTGCCAACTACCAAGGCACATTGCTGCTTGTCAGCCACGATCGTCAATTTGTTGATAATACTGTAACAACGAGTTGGATTTTTGAAGGCGATGGCAAAATTGAAGAATTTGTTGGAGGCTATCACGATGCTCAGCAACAAAGAGCTCAGGTTTTGCAGTCACGAGTTGCTGAAAATGTCAGCAATAAAGAAAAAGTGGTTGAGGAAACTCTCAAAACAGCGCCAATTAAGACAAAACCTAAAAAGTTATCTTATAAACTGCAGCGAGAAATGGATGAGTTGCCCGCAATGTTAGAGCAACTTGAGAATGATATTGAAATGCTTCAACAGCAAGTGAACGATCCTGAGTTTTTCATGCAATCAGCAGACAAAACACAGCCCGTTTTAGATAAGTTAACTGCGAAAGAGCAGGAGCTTGAAATTGCTTTCGAGCGCTGGGAAGAGCTCGAAGTAATGCAACAGGAAAGTTAGAGATTATTAATGAGTAGTAAAACATTTAAAATCACCGTAATAGCAGCCAGTATTTTGGCTGCCACTCAAGCTCATGCTGCACTTTACCAAATTGTCGAAGTGACACCCGGTAACTTAGTCGCTAATGAATATTATGGAAGGGCAATACAAAAAGATAACCTTTCAGCAAATCCTCTTGGATGTTTTACGGCCGGAAATAGCTGTAATACTTTTGCGTTTGGTGGCGATACGCTCAATGGTTCTGATGGCATTTCCTATCATGATGAAGTGCCATTCAAAATGGATAATCGTTTTGTTTATCAGGATATTGATGATCTCAAAAACTATTGCTCTAACGAACTCGGTTATTCTACTTGTGACGCATGGGCTGATAAGCAGTGGCACGGTTTTGAGTACAACAATGTTGAAACTGGCGGTTTGAAGCGTGAGCGTGATGCTTGGGATAATGGTAGTTATCTACAAAATGCAGCGGCCTTTGTTAATTCATCGCAAGTTGTTTTGACTTTTGGCTCTATTGCAAATACTCAGAATACCGTTTTAACTGGGTTAGACGGTACTTATGCTTTTGGTATTACGAGCAGCGGTTACACACAGTCTGGGAGTAATTACGCTCTAGGCTACCGTCAACGTGGTTTTTATAATGGCAATATTTTAAATCCACCAACAGACACCACAATTGTCAAAGACACAAATAATAAAATTGTTGAAAAAATGGGTCGGACGTTCGCTTATGATGTATTCAATGATGGTACCCATAATTTCGTGGTTGGTAGTGCATCAGTTAGCCCTTATTTAACGGGTAATGGTGATGATGATAACAAAGACTACAATGGCGATGTTAACACTTGTGTGAGTGATGGTCTCGATCCACAGTTAACTCGTCAGTGTCAAAATTTTGCATTTGCAACGCAAGCTTATATGTGGGATACAGCATCTATCTCGACGGGTTACCGTGTAACAGGGTGGGTCGGTGATGTTGAAGCAAACCGTAGCGGATACTCTGCACAAGCAAGTGTAAGAGGCGCTGCTGTTCCTACATCTGGCAGTTACGCTAACAAGCCAGTTATGGCTGGTTTTAATACCTATCGCGATGATAATGTGTTTAGAATGCAAGCAACAGTATTCTATCCTAATGCAAGTTACGACGTAACAACTCCTAAGCATGATATGTGGAGTAGTAAGGTTATTACTGGCACAGAACTGAAAGTGGACGGAGATGTGATTTACTCCAACTCATTAGCGACAGATATTAATAACCATTTAATCGTGATCGGTGAAACAAAACGCAAAGGCGACAAACCTGAAAGCGGCGCAGCAGCAAACCGTATTTTTGTGTCGGATGCTAATAGTGGAACGCCTGTAGCTAACTATCTATCAGGTGGAATTTTCTTTACCGGTGCTGGCGGTGAAGCGAAAGCGATCAACAATTTCAATGAAATTGTCGGTCAAATCGATGCAGAAAAAGGTCGTGAGGATGGAGGCAAACAACGTCGTCATCGTGGCTTTATCTATCCTTTCAACGGTACAGGGAGTAACGCAGCAAGAATGGCGTTGTTCCAGAACCAAGGTTGGTGGTTAGATGATCTAACCAATGGTGGGGCTTACTCACAACATAATAACCAGTTCCGTATTTTTGAAGCCTCAGATATCAATGATGATGGTGTGATTGCAGCAAGTGCATTTAAATGTACTGGTGGCTATGACGATTTCTCCCATAACTCATACTGTACTTCTGGAAGTGAAAGCGTTGTCGCGATTAAACTGATCCCGATTGCTGGCGCGGCGGCTAGCGATATTGAAATCCGTAGCACGGCACTTCCACCCGTTGAACGTAAAGGCGGTAGTATGGGGTGGATTGCTCTGACACTACTTGCTCTCTTTGGGTTCCGCAGAAAATAATTAAATAGTGTAAAGAATGGCGCAAGTTCACAATTTAGAATCTGCGCCTTTTTTGTAACTTGAGAAAGCCGAATTTTTGAGCAATTCTTAATTGTGGCGTAACAGATATGCCATGTAGATTTAATAGTTGTATGTAAGACACAAGTTACTGTATGAGGACTACACTATGATGAAGAGACAAAAGCGTGATCGCCTTGAAAGAGCACAGTCTCATGGGTATAAAGCTGGCTTAAACGGACGTTCCGTAGAGGCTTGCCCTTATCAACAAACGGACGCTCGTTCATATTGGCTAGGTGGTTGGCGCGATGCCAGAGATGACAAACAAGCTGGTCTCTACAAATAAACTCCCACATACATGCAAAAGGATTTAAGCCCCGGAAGGGGCTTTTTAGTATTCAAGCCACTCTAAGGCACTATAACTAAGTGTTTTGATGAGAAAAAAGCGACTCTATGAGTCGCTTATGAATAGTTTAACGTCATTAAAAAGCAGAAGTATCTTGGAAAAGACCTACTTTTAAATCCTTTGCAACGTAAATCTCTTTGCCATCGACAAGAACGCGACCATCAGCTAGGCCCATTACAAGTTTACGGTTAACAACCCGTTTCATCGTGATTTCGTAAGTTACTTTTTTTGCTGTTGGTAGGATCTGACCTGTGAACTTAACTTCACCAACACCTAATGCCCGGCCTTTTCCTTTGCCACCAACCCAGCCAAGGAAGAAACCAACCAATTGCCACATCGCATCTAAACCTAAACAGCCAGGCATTACAGGATCGCCAGGGAAATGGCAATCGAAGAACCATAGATCAGGAGTAATATCTAACTCAGCAAGAATAAGGCCTTTACCATACTCGCCCTCGGTTTCTGACATTTTGGTGATGCGGTCCATCATCAACATATTTGGCGCTGGCAATTGAGGGTAGCCAGGCCCAAAAAGCTCACCTTGGCTAGAGGCTAGTAAGTCTTCACGATTATATGAATCTCGTTTATTCTGCATTATCAGTTACTCCAATTTTTGATAGGGTGCATATTAGGGAACACGTGTACGCTAAACAACTCCGATCAGTGCTACACAAACCAGTTTTTAATGCGCTCTGCAATACTGTGTGATTGGTCATGCCTTTCAAAGTTTTCAATACGTTGAGCAATTTTATTAATGATGCTTTCTTCGTCATCGCCTCTGAATGACGCACCCATGAGGATCGGTACGGCTTCATCAACTGTAGCGACTGGCCAAATATGAAATTCATCATTTTTAATGCTATTGACTACATCTTTATGAAGCGCAAGATGTTTTAGATTTGTTTTTGGTAGAATGACGCCTTGTCCACCCGTGAATCCCTGATGCTTACACACATGGTAGAAGCCTTCAATTTTTTCGTTTAGCCCGCCAACAGCTTGAACTCGCCCGAATTGATCAACCGCACCTGTCACAGCGATTTGTTGGTTAATGGGATGTTCAGATAAAGCGCTTACTAAAGAACATAACTCGGCTAGTGATGCACTGTCGCCATCCACTTCGCTGTATGATTGTTCGAAGACAACCGAAGCAGAATAGGGAAGCGGTGCGTCAAGGTTCATTGAACTGCTTACAAAGGCTTGCATTATCATCATGCCTTTTGCATGCAAATTACCACCGAGCTCGGCTTTGCGTTCGACATCGGTAATATCACCGTCACCAAAGTGCACAACGCATGAGATACGAGCTGGTTCACCATAGGAAAGAGGATGGCCAGCAACATCGATCACTGTTAATCCATTGACTTGGCCGACTTGTTCGCCTTGAGTTTCGATAATTACCTGTCCATCAAGTATATCGTCGAGTGCTCGTTGCTGCAGATAAGACTCTCGATAATAGCGTTTGTCTAAGGCGCTTTCGATATGAGATTTAGTAATCGGATACTGATTTGACTCTAAGGCCGCTTCTTCTATGAGTGTTCTGTGCCATATTACACATAACGGTGTGTAATGTTGATCTTCCGTGAAACGGGCACCTGCGGTCATAAGAGCAGGAATGGCATCTTCAGTCAGTGTAGGGAGTTGGTATTCTTCAGATATCCAACGCAAATAAGCGAGGTAGGTCAATATCGATTGTTCATCAATTTTCAGGTCCAACTCTAATTCGGTGTAGAAACAAAAGCTTGAGCGGACGTCTGCATCCAAATAGTCGACATCGGCTAACTGGTTCCTATCACCTAAAATGATCAGTTTGACCTCATATCTTTTAGAGATTGGTGAGGGGTGTGGTGATTTAGCATTACAATTAATGGGGCTTACATCTTCGCCTAATACTGCCGCTTTTAATAATGGCCACATTTTAGGATTAGCCAACAGCATATTAGCGGAGATCAGAAGGTAACCACCATTGGCTTTATCCAGTAAGCCAGGAATTTCGCTGGTGATAAGCCCATTTTCAGCGCGGTATTGGCCAAAGATAGTCCCCATATCGAGGGACTCCGTACAAATAACGTGCGAGTTTGGCTTTATTACTTGAAGTTTTTGACTGACTAATTGACGATAGATTGAGTTATCTGGCGCGTTGATCAACATCACTCGTGTAAAACCTTTCAATTGAACAAACTGCTGAATAGCGGTTGCTAGTCTGGGCTGTGTGTCGAGTAATGTTACCGGAGATAGACTAGGGTACTGAGCTAGTTGCGAGTGGAATTGATCATACTGAGGTGTGACTGAACGCCAAATATTTTGAGTCATTGAAATCTAGTGTTTATTAAAAGAAGCCAGATTATATAGAAAAATAGCAATGTCTAACAGCTCCATTATTATGCTTGATCTTGTTCGCTTTTTTGAATCCAAAAATTGAACTCTGAACGATGGTGGGTTACGCTGTCACCCTAACTTGGCATGGATTTTACGTTATGAAATATCAACAGCTTGAAAATTTGGAATCGGGTTGGAAGTGGCAATACTTAATTAATAAGTGGAAGGATGGCGAAACAATCACTCGTTATGTAGACAAAAGTGAAGCTCTAGCTGCAATTGAACAGTTAAAAAAAATAGAGCATGAACCCAATCTGGTTCTTGGGTGGATTGATCAGCACATGTCACTTGAACTGAGTAATAAACTCAAGCAAGCAATTAGAGCCAAACGCAAACGCCACTTTAATGCCGAGCAACTACACACCAGAAAGAAATCTATCGATCTCGATTATCGAGTGTGGGAAAAACTATCATATCGAGCCAATGAGCTTGGTTGCACTTTGTCTGACGCGATTGAATACCTGTTAAGTGAAGCATCTCGTAGCGAAAAAGCGAGTAGAACCGTCTCAAGTTTAAAAGAAGATTTAAGTAAATTACTGTCTGAATAAGAAAGGAGATAAAAATGTTGTATGTCATTCTGGCTGCTGCTGCAGTTATCTTTTGGTTAGTCGCTGTTGATCGGCCTATATTGAGAGTTAAATTCAAAGATGGTGTCGTAGCACAAGTTAAAGGTCATTTCCCTCCAAGTTTTAAACATAATGTGACTGAGATTGCTGAAAAGACAGACTTGAGCGGCGAACTAAAAGTTTACCAGCAGAGAACGGGTGTTAAGTTGGTTTTTTCTAAAGACGTACCTAAAAAAATTCAACAGCGTATTCGCAATGTTTTTCCTCATCAGGGATTTCATACAAAAGAGCAACGAACCAAGAAGTTACATTGAGTCTGCCATTCTTAAGTTACAGATTGTTTTCATTAAAAAACGAACATCGTCGAAACGATTAACTTTACACATCGTCCATTTATAACTCGCTGATATCATGATGGAAATCTCTGTAAAGGTTCTCGTCGATGAAAAAAATCTGTGTAGTTATCATTTCGTTAGTGATAGTAGTTTTCTGTTCAAAGGGTTATGCCGACGATTCAGAAAGTAATCCTGTCGCGAAATCAATAAAACAGCAAACGCTTAAAGCTCTTAAAAAATATAGATCTAAGCTTGATGGATATTGTGACGTGATGATCGAAATGAAGCATGTTCAAAGTTATGCAGAAATTGTAGGCGTTGGGACAAACGGTGATTACCAAATCTGCGCGAAAGCAAAATCTAAAATTAAGATAGGCAAAAAATTTAAATATAAAGTTCCAGAGAAATACATACGGATACAAATCAATGCAGCAGAGTTATGAGTAAGGTGTGATTTCACTGTGAAATGAAAATTTGGATGTATGGTTTCAATTGCTATTATGGTTAACAAATTAGAGTGCGCATTATGGTTATGAGTTATGTTGAGGGTTTGCCGCAGGACTGAGAGCAGTCAAGGGTGGGCGAAAGACTTGGCAATATCCGGTCAGTGCAACGCTGGCCGTGATGACTAGGATAGAGAATCGCTTTACCATCGAAGCCCGTAATATAATTCGCACTCATCCCACCAAATGACATACCTACCGGTTCAGTACGTCAAAAATGACATGCCTGATTTCTGCCGCTCGCCACAGTGCGAGCTAATCTCTGATTAGTCGAGCGCGAGGAAGAGGAATTTCACCGCCCTAAATCACTTCTACGGTCACCGTATATTGCCCAATGACGACGGACGCACGACGACGAAGACTGAGGAGGAGGAGGAAGGAGAAAGCAGGGCAAGTACACTAATGCCGTTCACTTAAGGTGAGCGGCATTGTATTTTCTAGAGTATCGGCTTGGCTTTTTCTTCACGACTCTAGGGAAGGCTCTTTCTCGTCTTGGCTCAAGTATTAAACTCCCACTCATTGCATAGAAGTTTTGGAGTTGCCTCGGTATGGCTCCCGGTGACGAGTAGGGAAGCCCCACTATTAGGCGCATGATGTGGGCTAAGGCTCCATTGAAGCTAAGTTGGTATGGCAAGTAGTCTCCATTCAACGTATTACACATCTGCACCATTTGATATCTGACTAAGTTGTATGTCAGTAGTATTCCCCAGAGCTCTTGTCTCACGAGCTCTGGGAGTCGGCTTCGCAGTGTAAGGCGGTTACCAAGCATGTATTGTTTTTGCTCTCGGTACCCCAGTTCAATTTCCCAACGGTATTCATATAAACCGACTATATCTGATTTGGGATAAAGCATAGGGTCAACCATTGAGGTGAGAACATCGTATTGCTTACCCTCTTTGACTCTCGTGATTAAACGTACCACAACCTCTTTTTCTAGCTCTGGCCATTTCTTACGCGCTTGCGGATTACTCTTCAGTTTTATCAGTTTATCTTGTCGGCCAAAAGACTGAACGACTTCATAAATCAGCCCTTTTTTCATCGGGATAAGCCAATGGCGATTGATGCCTTGCGAGCTCCATGCTTGAAGTAAACCTAGGGAGTAAAAGCCTTTGTCGAAGAGCGTTAAGCTGTTATCGGGGGTCGTTTCGATAAGCTGCTCTGCCAGCTTCATTTCATTGACGGTATAACAGTCAAAAGCACTGCCTGTGATTAAATGACTGCTCAGCTCCATCTGACAGACCATGAGCACCTGTGGATACTGTGTTTCTTTACCATCCCGATTAGTGGGCTTAGCAAACGCTTCAGCGTTATCTTTTGAGTCTTCTGTTCGCCATAAAACCCCATCAACACCCAGTAACGTAAGTCCGTTCCAGTTTGGTAAAGATGATTGTGTCGAGATTTATAACCATCTTCTTTCACGTTATGGCTTACCACCACTGACTAAAAATACTCGTTTGTACCCAAGGCAATCGCCTAATGGTAAATCAACATCGCTAGTCGGCAATGGCGCGGAAATTACTTCTATTGATTGGACTCGTAATTTGGCTGTGGGGCAGGGTAAGGAAGCCTCATTCATTCGCGGCATGTCCTCTATGCAAATCGGTCGAGGTCGTAAGCCTAATTTGTTTCCCAACGGCATGACATGCGGCTGGGGTTATGGCTCATCTTGGTTATTGAATAAACTTTACTGTAAGGCATTTGAATTAAAAGAACATTTGAAAAAAGACAAGCGTAAAAAAGACGGTATTACTGAAAATCAACTTGAATATGTAGAGAAATTAATCAGTTGTTGCGAACAAAATGGTGTCGTACGAGACGAAAACAGCCTGAAGCAATTATTTTTGAAAAAACACAGACTACAGTTTTACGGATTAGTGACCGAAGAAGACTTTTACCCGCATCTGAATGATATTGAGAACGCTATGAAGACGATACAGATTACCCATGATGAACACGTATCAATTGCCCACCAACTTCTTGATGTGGGCGCTGTCGATACACTTCGAAAGGCTAATACAACAATGAACTATTTCAGTCTTTGGCAAAATGGTACCGACTTACGCCAAGTATTGAATCGAAGCCAATTTTATGAACATAAAACACGACTTAAAAAAGTTGGTATCGACATTGGACAACCGTTTGATGTAACTCGTATGTGTCCGACCTTAAGGCGTTCTGAAGTTATCGAAGTTAAGCCGTTATCCATTCCTAGTTGGTATCAACTGCCCGTTGTTGCCAAATCTAACGTTATGCCATTTAGAGCTATTGCATCGAGAGATACCACATGTTGAAAATTGAAATATTCCCCGAAGATGTAAAAGTTGCGACTCGAACCACCAAACCCAAAGATGATAAGCCAGGTCGTGATATTTATGAGCAAGATGCTTATGCCTACATTGGTGGCAAGTTTCCCGTTCAAATGAAATTGCAGTTAGAAAAAGGACAACAACCTTACGCGGCCGGACTCTATACACCACACAGCTCAAGCTATGCGATTAATAATTTCGGCTCCCTTGAATTAAAACGGTTTGGCCAGATTATCGAGCCTTTGGAGGTTGAGCTATGAGTATCATAAAACCCGAGCAGCTAAAGAAAGCAGCAGGCTTACCTGATGATGCTAATTTCCATGGTTGGCTTATTCACAGCCCTGAGCAAGATGATTTTCTTCTTAAATACAAAGAGAGTGACTCTGTAGTTAACAAGATTTGGTGCGGTCTCCCAGACCAAGCAATGCGTTTTAATCGATTTACTAGAGCATTAAAAGTTATCGAGCGCCTAGGCTTGGAAAATCAAGCAATCATTGTCGCTGCTTTTGACTTAGGTCGTCAGGTTATCGTGTTAGCCCCGAATGACTTCAAAGAACGCATGTCTTTACCGTCTTCAAATCCATTTAGAGCCGATTCCATCAAACACTAATGACAAAGCCCGTAACTCCTTGAACAGCTACGGGCTTTTTACCACAACCAACTAAAGGACAGTTGATTATGACCATGAAAGAATACACGCTATCAGACGTAGAATCTAAGCTAAATGCAATTTCCAACATCTCAATTTTCTTAGGTACAGGCGATTGTCCTGATGAGATTGCCTTTAACTTACGAGATCATATGCACGATGAAATAGAAAACCTTCAAGGTATGTTGAGTTTCATCCGGCTTTATCCAGAGCTTAAAGCCCAAGAACGTCAAGCATCAAAACCCCAAATCGATTCATCCAATCCCAAAAATGATCATGCCTAAAGTGCGTATTATGTATATTATGTTAAGTTGAAAATGATCATATTTTAGTGTACGAATATTTCTTTCCTCTTTTCTATCTATCCTCATGATATTAAACATAATCAGTATTTACCATAAAATACCTAATAACTAGTCTGATAATCGAAGATTTCATTCTAGTTATTAGGTATGCTGATCAATCCAAGAACCAGATTGGGTTCATGTTTTATTTTTGTAAGAGTTTATATCGAGGATCTTTTTCCAATTATCTTGAAAGTTATAGGTTTATTGGGTGAATTTGGTTGGATTATCCAGTGGTCGGAATGTTGAATAAGTGTTCCATTTGTATGTATTTCTAGTTCAGGAATTCGTGGCCCAATTATGTATTGATTTGGGTTTTTATCATCTTTAATCACTATAATTTCCTGTTCATTTACAAATACAGAACAATTTGGCGTTGGAGTGCAGCTTGTCATGTCGACGTTTTGATAAGAAAAAGTCCTCCAGAAAAAAGCGACCAAAAGAATGAGTGATGTGATTAGTATTTGAGCAAACCTGTGTTTTGTAAGCTTTTCTGAAGCCATGATGCTTCCTTCCTCGTGTAACAAACTTCAAAGTTTTGAAATAAAAGGCCAAATCCTGAACAACTGTAAGGTTACTACTCTGTCATTGAATTGTTAATTGCAGTATAGTTGACGGTTGAAAATGCCACTTTTTTTTAAAGTCAGCAATAGATAGTAACGTTCTGATAAAGCAGTATTTCTATTGTGGATTTGGGGGGCATTACGACATGTGTCGTGTTGGAAGTAAAGTGTAGTTAATTAGAAATTGGAAGCATGCAAATGAGCCAAGAAAAGCAGCTTGAACAAAACTACAACTATACAGTTGTTCGGCAATTTACCTTAGTGACTATTCTCTGGGGTATTGTTGGTATGGCTGTAGGTGTTTTGATTGCCGCTCAATTAGTTTGGCCACAGCTAAACTTTGATACGCCGTGGTTGACGTACAGTCGCTTACGTCCTCTGCATACTAATGCGGTTATTTTTGCGTTTGGTACAAGTGCCCTCTTTGCAACATCTTATTATGTTGTTCAGCGTACTTGTCAAACTCGTCTATTTGGTGGTCCTCTTGTGCCCTTCACCTTTTGGGGATGGCAAGCCATTATTTTATCTGCAGCAATAACTTTACCTTTGGGTTATACCTCCGGTAAAGAATACGCGGAATTAGAATGGCCAATTGATATCGCCATTGCTCTTGTATGGGTATCTTATGCGATAGTGTTTTTTGGAACACTCGTCAAGCGTAAGACGGCACATATCTATGTGGCAAACTGGTTCTTCGGAGCTTTTATCCTTACTGTTGCTGTATTACATATTGTAAATAGCATGGCAATCCCTGTTTCTATGGGTAAATCGTATTCAGTTTACGCTGGGGCGGTGGATGCTATGGTTCAGTGGTGGTACGGTCATAATGCGGTGGGTTTCCTGCTTACTGCCGGCTTCCTTGGTATGATGTATTACTTTGTACCAAAACAAGCTGAACGCCCTGTTTATTCATACCGTTTATCGATTGTTCACTTTTGGGCTTTGATCTCTCTTTACATTTGGGCTGGTCCGCACCATTTACACTACACTGCTCTGCCTGACTGGACTCAGTCACTTGGCATGGTGATGTCGTTGGTGTTGTTTGCTCCTTCATGGGGCGGGATGATCAACGGGATCATGACGTTATCTGGTGCTTGGCATAAACTGCGCTATGACCCAATCTTACGATTCCTCATCGTTTCATTGTCATTCTACGGAATGTCTACGTTTGAAGGACCAATGATGTCGATTAAGACAGTTAATGCACTGTCACACTACACCGACTGGACTATTGGTCACGTGCATTCTGGAGCTCTAGGTTGGGTGGCGATGGTGTCGATTGGTTCGGTATACCATTTAATCCCTCGCCTATTTAACCAAGAGCGTATGTACTCTGTTAGTTTGATCAATGCTCACTTCTGGTTAGCGACTATTGGTACGGTGCTCTACATCGTTGCGATGTGGATTTCAGGTGTTATGCAGGGCTTGATGTGGCGTGCTGTTAACTCTGACGGTACGTTAACGTACAGTTTTGTTGAGTCTGTCCAAGCCTCTTACCCATTCTATACCGTTCGATTCATTGGTGGATTTATCTTCTTAGCAGGTATGTTCCTGATGGCTTACAACACGTATAAAACGGTTTTTGCACCAGATAATAGCTTAAAAGCTATTCCTCAACCGGCATAAGGAGATGAAAGAATGAGTTCTAATAATCGCCATGAAATCATCGAACGTAATGTCGGTTTACTGGCTATTTTCATTATTTTTGCCATCAGTTGGGGAGCCTTGGTTGAAATCACGCCATTGATTTTCCAAAAGCAAACTACTGAGCCTGTTGAAAATCTTAAGCCCTACACTGCGCTGCAACTTGAAGGCCGTGATATCTATATTCGCGAAGGTTGTAACGTTTGCCATAGCCAAATGATTCGCCCATTCCGTTCCGAAACGGAGCGTTATGGTCATTATTCGGTGGCTGGTGAAAGTGTTTGGGAGCATCCATTTGTGTGGGGTTCGAAGCGGACTGGGCCTGATTTGGCTCGTGTTGGTGGTCGTTATTCTGATGAATGGCATCGAGTTCACTTGACTAATCCTCGCGAACTGGTTCCTGAATCAAACATGCCCGGTTTTCCTTGGCTAGCAAAAAATGTGTTGGACGGCAAGCTTACGCAAAGCAAACTTGAATTATTCCGTAATCAGTTTGGTGTGCCGTATACCGATGAACAAATCGCGAATGCAGCAAAAGATGTCGAAGGGAAATCAGAAATGGATGCAATCATTTCTTATCTTCAATCTCTTGGTCACGCAATGAAGTAAGGGGTAGTTATGGATATCGGTACTATTCACAGTATTTGGACCATAGTGCTGTTCGTCTGTTTTATAGGCGTAGTGTGGTGGGCCTATGGCAAAAACCGTAAAGCTCGTTTCGATGAAGCGGCTAACCTCATTTTTGCCGATGAACAGCCCAAATCCTCTAAGGAACAAGGAGTGACTAAACAATGACGACATTTTGGAGTCTATGGGTCATCATCATTACGGTGGGAACTTTGCTGGGCTGTGCGATTCTGCTCGTTTGGTGTTTAAAAGACAAAATGGGAGTGGAAGAAGGCTCGGATATGGGCCATGAATACGATGGTATTCGTGAGCTCAACAACCCTCTGCCTAAATGGTGGACCTATCTTTTTATTAGTACGTTTATTTTTGCCGCTATCTATCTGACCCTCTATCCTGGGTTAGGTAGTTTTAAAGGTGTACTTGGTTGGCAAAGTTCAGATCAAACCATTCGCTCTCTTGATGAGTCCAAAGCCTCGATTGCAAATGCGCAAAACAATAAAGTGTTAGTACAGTATGCAAAAGAGTTAGATGACGCAAACACCTACTTTGGTGAAGCATTTAAACGCTTAGCTTATACTGGCGGCGGTTCGGATTTACGCCCTATTCCTGAAATTGCAGCAGATTCTGATGCATTGAAGGTTGGTCAGCGTTTATTCTTACAAAACTGCTCTCAGTGTCATGGTTCTGACGCTCGTGGTCAAAAAGGCTTTCCGAATCTAACCGATAATGCTTGGTTATATGGTGGTGAACCAGAAGCGATTGTGACCACTATCCGACATGGTCGTATTGGACAAATGCCAGCTTGGAAAGATGTCCTCGGTGAGCAAGGTGTGAAGGAAGTGGTGAGTTATACCCTAAGCCTTTCTGGGCGTTCTGTGAACGTTCGAGAAGCGGAAGCAGGTAAAGCTCGCTTCGTCGTTTGCGCCGCTTGTCATGGTACGGATGGTAAAGGTAACCCTGCGTTTGGAGCACCTGATCTTACTGATAACGATTGGTTATTTGGTGACTCAAGAGCCGATGTTACTCAAACGGTCATGCATGGCCGATCAGGTGTTATGCCTGCTTGGAATGACATTCTCGGTGAAGATAAAGTTCAACTGGTTGCTGCTTACGTGTGGAGTTTAAGCAATACAGAGAACTAGTTGCACAACAAAGGCAGCTCTTTATTAGGGCTGTCTTTCTTCTCTTTTTAATAAGCCTTCTTTATTTTGTTGTTGAGAACTTTTTTATGGTAACTCCTTGGTATAAACAATTCTGGCCGTGGTTTCTGATCATCTTACCGTTAACTGTGGTGATATGGACGATTGCAACGGTTATCGTCTTTTCTCAGAATTCAGTGTCATTGGTGACAGAGGATTACTACAAAAAAGGCAAAGGCATTAATATTGACCTATCAAAAATTAACGAAGCAAAAGCATTAAAGCTCAGCTCGGAAGTCTACTCTGAGGGTAATGATATTATCTTCAAATTTAATAAAGGTGAGCTTGAACACTACCCCGCGATTAAAATGATGTTTGCTCATCGGACACTGCCAGACCGTGATTTCACACAACTTGTCGCATCGGATGCACAAGGTATATATCGCATTACCCTGCCTGCCCCGTTACAAGGCCCTTGGTTCATCGAACTCACTCCTCACAATGAGGAGTGGTTAATCCAAGGTCGAGTAACGTTTCCAATGCCAACTTCTACTCAATTAATGAATTAAACTATGTGCAAAGCGTGTTACCACTGTGGTGAAGATGTACCAGCCAACACGGATTATAAAGTTGATATTCTAGGTAAAAGCAGAGATATGTGTTGTCCCGGTTGTGAAACCGTGGCTAAAACCATTGTAGAGAGTGGCCTAGTATCTTATTACCAATACCGAACGACCACTGCAGATAAAGTGGAGCTTGTGCCAGAGCAGCTCAAAGCACTCATTCATTATGATAATGATGATGTACAAGCAGAGTTCGTTCGTAACGACAACGAAACGTCCGAAGTGACGTTATCGTTAGAAGGTGTTTCCTGTGCGGCTTGTGCTTGGTTAATTGAAAAACAACTCTCTCATAAAAATGGGGTAATTTCGATAAGGGTCAATACCACTACCAACCGTGCTTTACTCAGTTGGGATAAGACACAAACACGACTCAGTGAATTACTCTCCACTATTCATAAATTAGGTTATAAGGCTGCCCCTTTTGAAGCAGACGCACATGAGGCAGCCTACCATCAATCAATGAAGCAATATCTTTATCGCTTGGGTATTGCAGGCCTAGCCACCATGCAAGTGATGATGCTTGCTGTGGCGCTCTATCTTGAGGTCTTCGGTGATCTTGATTCTGAGTTTCGCAATTATTTTCGTTGGGTTAGTTTGATCTTTGCAACCCCCGTACTTTTATACTCTGCCCTTCCCTTTTACCTCAATGCTTGGCGAAGCATTAGAGGCAGAACATTAGGTATGGATGTTCCTGTTTCTATCGCTCTTATTTTTGCGTATGTTGCTAGTCTGATAGCGACAGTGACTGAACAAGGCGAAGTCTTTTTTGAATCCATTTCAATGTTTACCTTTTTCTTACTGGTTGGACGATTTTTAGAGATGCGGGCGCGTAGAAAAGCCGCGGCGGCTAGCGGCAATTTACTGAAATTGATCCCTGCGGTTGCAACTACGTTGGATGGCCGTCAAGTGCCTGTAAAAACTCTAGCTCTTGGTGATCGAATTCGCGTGTTGCCTGGAGAACACGTCCCTGCTGATGGTCGAGTGTTGAATGGGCGTATTCATATTAATGAATCAATGTTGACCGGTGAATCAGTACCCGTTGTCAAAACAGTCGGTGATGCTGTTTTTGCTGGTACATTAAATGGCGATGAGTCTTTCGAGTTGGAAGTCACTGCATCTAAAGCGGATTCCGTTATTTCCAATATTGTTAGACTGCAAGATGAAGCTCAAATGTCTAAGCCTAAGATTGCAGAAATTGCTGATATTGTCGCGAGATATTTTGTGGCTGTAATTTTGATTATTGCAGCAGCCACTTGGTTTTATTGGCACCAGACAAAACCTGAAGATGCATTTTGGATCATGTTAGCGGTCTTGGTGGCAACCTGCCCGTGCGCGCTTTCTCTTGCGACCCCCACAGCCATCACTTGCGCTACATCACGAATGGGTGACTTTGGTATTTTATTGAGAAAAAACCATGTCTTTGAAACACTTTGCAAAGTTAACCATTTGATTATTGATAAAACGGGAACGTTGACCCGTGGTGATATCGAAATTAGTGACGTTGAGTTGCATGGTGATATAGACGAAAACCATTGTTTGGCGCTAGCCGCTGCTTTGGAGCATCATGCCAATCACCCCATTGCCAGAGCGTTTGCGCAATATCGTAATGACGAGTTTCGTGTTGAGCATGTGCAGAATATGATTGGGTCTGGTATTCAAGGTAAATATTTAGGTGGCGATGTTCGTATCGGCAGCGCCGAATTTGTTTTGAACGACATCAGTGACGATCGGGCAAATCGTATTTATCTGTCGCTCAACGGGCAACACATTGCGACCTTCACGTACCGCGATCCTATCCGTAGTGAAGCGAAACAATTTATCGATCGTTTCCATCATGAAGGAATTAAGATCACGCTATTAACGGGTGACTCTCAACTTAATGCACAAAGTGTGGCCGCCGAAATGGACATCGATATTGTCGTATCGAATGCCAAACCAGAAGATAAACTGAGTTACTTAAAGTCGTTACCAGATGATGATATCACCATGATGATTGGCGATGGCATTAATGATGCGCCAACGCTTGCTGGTGCGCACTTATCAGTCGCTATGGGTGGTGGAACCGATGTCGCAAAAGCATCCGCTGATATGGTTTTACTTGGTGATAAACTCGACAGATTATTGGAAGCCAGAAGCTTAGCGTTAAAAGCTCGCAAAATCATTCGGGAAAATTTAGCGTGGTCACTTGGATACAATATTATTGTTTTGCCACTCGCCGTTGCTGGGCTGGTTGCTCCTTACATTGCCGTTGTGGGCATGTCGGCGAGTTCGATTATTGTGGTATCTAATTCTCTTCGACTACTCAAAAAGAGGGATAAGTAGATGGAAAGTCTTTATATATTGATCCCCATAGCGATCGTTTTGGTTACGATCGCCGTCATCATCTTTTTATGGGCAGTAAAGAGCGAACAGTTTGAAGATTTAGAACGCCAAGGACACAATATTTTGTTTGATGAAGATGAACTTACCTCATCAAAAGAAGAGAAAAAATGACCGCAGATTGGATTGGTGCTTTCTTTATCGGTTTACTTGGAGCTGGCCACTGTATGGGAATGTGTGGCGGAATTGCTTCTCTTTTGACCTTAGGTGAAAAACGCAGTGATCGACTCCCAATACTGCTTGTTTTTTACAACCTTGGGCGTATTGCCAGCTATATGCTGTTTGGCGGTTTATTAGGAGGCCTCGCCGCCTCGCTATCCGAATTTTCTACACTTAATCATGCGTTGATTTGGTTGCGGCTCATTGCGGCAGTCCTAATGATTGTACTTGGATTGTATGTTGGCCGTTGGTGGTTTGGTCTGTTAAAGCTGGAGAAGGTTGGGCAAAAAATCTGGAGTTTTATTTCGCCTTTTGGGCAATCATTGCTCCCGCTTAGGAAAACGTGGTTCGCTCTCCCTTTTGGGTTTATCTGGGGGTGGTTACCTTGTGGGCTAGTTTACTCGGTACTGACTTGGTCTGTTGTGTCCGGTAGTGCACTGTCAGGGGCACTGGTTATGGCCTCTTTTGGTCTGGGAACCTTACCTGCGATGCTTCTTGTTGGTTATGGCGCGACCCGTTTGAAGAACATTCAACAATCATTCATATTTCGTCATTTTGCTGCGATTTTTATCATACTCTATGGTCTATACACGGGTTATGGAGCAGTGAGTATTTTATCATCTACGTGGTAGCTGTCTGATTTATGGCATCTTTTTTCGCTATCCTTTAGGGGTAATGGGTGCTAAAATATTGATGTACATCAAAAAGTGAAAGGTTGTTATGATTTCTGATAAGCCAGCGGCAAAGCGCATTCAATCTGGTGGTTGTGCAATTCACTGTCAAGATTGCAGCATTAGCCAGCTTTGTATTCCTTTTACGCTCAATGAATCTGAACTTGATCAACTTGATCAAATTATTGAGCGCAAAAAACCTATCCAAAAGGGCCAAGAGCTATTTAAAGCTGGTGACGACCTTAAGTCTCTCTACGCTATTCGCTCAGGTACAATTAAAAGTTATACCATTACTGAGCAAGGTGATGAACAAATCACTGCGTTTCATTTAGCGGGTGATTTAGTTGGTTTTGACGCGATCACTGATGATTCTCATCCTAGCTTTGCTCAGGCTCTAGAAACATCAATGGTATGCGAAATACCCTACGAAATTCTTGATGATCTTTCGGGTAAAATGCCTAAGTTACGTCAGCAAATTATGCGTTTGATGAGTAATGAAATTAAGGGCGACCAAGAGATGATTCTTCTGCTATCTAAAAAGAATGCGGAGGAAAGATTAGCGGCTTTTCTTTATAACTTGTCGACTCGTTTCTCTCAGCGCGGCTTTAGCCCTAGAGAGTTTCGTCTGACAATGACTCGTGGTGATATCGGTAACTACCTTGGTCTCACTGTTGAAACGATCAGTCGTCTACTCGGCCGTTTTCAGAAGTCTGAAATCCTTAGCGTTAAAGGCAAATACATCACAATCCTTGACCATGACCAACTGATGGAACTGGCAGGCGTATCTAAAGAAACTAAGTAACTTCAATGAGGTAGCTCTTAAATGAGCTACGTCATACTTCTGTTAAAAACTCTCTTTTTTTCTAAAATTCTCGCTGGTTATGAGCTAAAGTAACTCTAACGCCCTCCTCCATAATTAAGGAGTCGATATGAGTATTTATAGCAAGATTCTGGTGGTTGCTGACATCAACCACGATGAACAACCCGCCCTTGCCAGAGCCATACAGTTAGCGCAGCAAAGCACGTCTTCTAGCCACATTACATTTTTTCTATCTATTTATGATTTCTCTTATGACATGACGTCGATGCTCTCTGTTGATGAACGTGATGCTATGCGACGTGGTGTTATCCATCAGCGCGAGCAATGGATGAGGAAAGTAGCTGAACCGTATATTGATAGTTCGATCCAATTTGAAGTGAAAGTGGTGTGGCATAACCGCCCTTATGAAGCGATTATTGCTGAGATATTTTACGGAGAACATGACATTCTGATCAAAGGGACGCGTAAGCATGATGTCCTGGAATCCGTTATTTTTACACCGACAGATTGGCACTTATTGCGTAAATGCCCAACTCCAGTGCTATTGGTTAAAAATTCAGATTGGCCACAGAATGCGAATATAATCGCTTCGGTACATGTGGGGTCAGAAAATCCGGCTCATATTGATTTAAATGATTGCATGGTTGAACAACTAAAAAGCCTCACCACTCGTTTAGGTGCGACGCCTTATCTGGTGAATTCATACCCTATTACGCCTGCGAATATTACCATTGAGTTGCCCGAGTTTGATCCAATGACCTACACTGATGCTGTTCGTGGTCACCACTTGATGGCAATGAAAGCATTGCGACAAAAGCATGGTATAGATGAATCGCAAACACTTGTAGAGCAAGGCTTGCCTGAAGACGTCATTCCTCAAGCTGCTGAAAAGCTCAATGCGGCGATGGTTATTCTTGGTACGACGGGGCGTACAGGGTTATCGGCAGTATTTATTGGCAACACGGCAGAACAAGTCATTGATAAAATTAACTGTGATGTTTTAGCATTAAAGCCGCATGGCTACGTGAGCCCTTTAGATCCTAAAACCTCTATTTAAAATGGCCCGATCTATCATCGATCCCCCTTGTCATAGACGAGGGGGATTTTTTATCTTCCTTACTTGTTAGATCTGGCATCTGCGTTATTTATCCGTATCATACGCACTCTATTTTGTTTTAAAGATTAAAGACCAGACACTGATGACTGAGCAAATTCAAGAGCGCACCAAAGCTCAACAATATAATTTCAATAAACTTCAGAAGCGTATCCGTCGCAATACGGGTCAAGCCATTGCTGACTTTAATATGATTGAAGATGGCGACCGTATTATGGTATGTCTTTCTGGCGGTAAAGATAGCTTTACTATGCTGGATATTCTAATGAGCCTTCAGAAAAGTGCCCCTGTTAGCTTTGAGCTTATTGCCGTGAATCTTGATCAAAAACAGCCCGGATTTCCTGAACACATTCTGCCGCAGTACTTAGAGCAGCTAGGCGTTGAATATAAAATTATTGAAGAAGACACGTATTCTATTGTTCAAGATAAGATCCCTGAAGGGAAAACCACCTGCTCACTTTGTTCACGCTTACGCCGCGGCATTTTGTACCGTACAGCCAAAGAACTCGGTGCGACGAAAATTGCGTTAGGCCATCACCGTGACGACATTCTAGAAACGCTATTTTTGAACATGTTTTATGGTGGAAAGATCAAAGGAATGCCACCTAAACTTGTGTCTGATAACGGTGAACATGTGGTAATTCGCCCTCTAGCCTACTGTCGTGAAAAAGACATTATCAAATATGCGAACATGCGAGAGTATCCGATTATTCCATGTAATCTATGTGGCTCTCAGCCAAACATGCAACGTCAAAACATTAAGCAAATGCTAAATGGCTGGGATAAACAGTTCCCTGGGCGCATCGAGACCATGTTTAGTGCAATGCAAAATGTAGTGCCTAGCCATTTGGCTGATTTCAAGTTGTTTGACTTTAAGTCGATTAACCGTGATTCAGGCGTTATTAATGGCGGCGACATTGGTTTTGATAAAGAAGAGATGCCAATCCTAGCGCTCGAAGATGAGGATAGCGTGATGGAGTTTGATCCTAGTTTGAAGTTGGATGTCACCAATCTTTGATGTTCCTACAAAGATAAAAAGAATAAGGGCTGCGAATGCAGCCCTATTGATATTAGCCCAACATGTCTAATGTTTCGCTTTGGGAAGATAAGGTAACACGCGAACCGTTTCTTGTGGTAACTGCATCGATCCACCTTCACCCAGTTGACTGAGATCCACTTGGGCTTTGCCATTTTCTATGTTAATGGTTTCGCCGTTACTCAACTGAATGACCGAATTCAAATTATTGGCAAATTCGAGTGTGACACCAGAAACATCGGGTGTGAACCAACTCGCAAACATCCCGCCGAGCTCTTCCAGTAATTTTTGCATCTGAGGTAATAAGATGGCGACCTGCTGGTAAGATATTTCTTCTTTGAACTGCTCTTTTGCCATAACAACAGTCGAAAAGTCACAACGCATATCTTGAGGAGTATCGACAAACACTAACGGATTCGCTTGCCGTAAATGATCGTCTAAAGGAAGTAGTAGTTCGTGGTTGCTACTGACTTTCAACGCTTCATAGTGCTTTTCTTTTTCCATCCAAGCCTTCTCTATTGGGCAGAGCTGCTTGGTATTTGCATTAAGGAAATAATAAGCGACTTTGACATTGGGGTACTCTTCTTTCACGTTATTTTTCATTGCTGAAAACAACTTGGAGTATGTAAACATATACTCTTGAGCGTTAACGGGAAATGCGTTAGCAAAGCATAACGTTGTCAGTAATAAGGTAAGCGTTCTTTTTTTCATTATTATTCTGTCCAGAAAGGCTGATTGTGACGCATCATAGATTGAAGATCTTGCACATAAGCTTCTCCGCGCTCTGAGTATTTCAATAAGCCATTGGTCATCTCCATGGCACTGTCAGCACTCAATAAATCGGCATTATTTTTTCTTAATCGAAAACGAATCTCTCGTAAATCATGATAAGCGGAATTGCGGTTAACATTCATGAAGTAACCGTGGATTGACTCTTGAACAGAACCAAAACTCGCCACTTCGTGAGTCATACCTTCCACTCGTTGCAAAGGTACCAACCCACACCCTACACTGTAACACCATTGACCGAAATAGTTGTTTCCTTCAGTTGCAAAGCGAGAGGTTCCCCAAGCCGATTCATTCGCTGCCTGGGTCAAGACTAACGCTTCGGGTAAAACGTCAACTCGATGAAGCATGTTTTCTAGCCATGCGCTAGTGATGCCTTCTGCAGGAATCGGTACTTCATATCGCTTAGAGAGTTTTTGCGCCTCACTATAGTCACTTTTGGCTATCTGATTGCTTAGATGATGTTGTGCAATCCTCTCTAATATTTCACGCTCTCGCAAAACACGTAAATTTTCCCAAGCTATTCCTGGTTTTAAGAAAGAAAAAAAAGCATGCTTTTTCTCATTCACATCATCGATGGCTGAGAAGTCAGGCGCTTTTCCAACAGCTCTAGCACCTTGCAAAGATGGAATGTCGCTTTTGTAAGTCGTCTCAGTTGAGGTTTGCTTGACGTAATAAACGCTGCAACTCACAACCACGAGCGAGATGGCGGTAAGTAAGATTATTTTACGCATTGAACACCTGAGAATTTGGATTATTGTCGGATTGATTAGTCGCTATGATCTTTAGTTTGATGCCGAACATATTACGATAAATAATCCCTTTAGCATGGAAGAAGAAAGGTAATACAAAAATGAAACCTATCCCATAAAAGAGCGCGGCGGCAACGAACATCAGCATGATCACGGAATAAATCACGGCAATAGGAACGATTTTTTTATTGACTGCGCGTAAGGATAATAGCAGTGATTGCATAGGTGGAACCCGTTTTTCGCAGATCAATAAGATGGATTGGCTAAACGCAATACTCAAATACATTGATAGCAATGGGAAAATCATTCCTGCTACACCTTGCAGTAATAAGCTGAATAGCGTTGCTAAAATCACTGGGATGGTGAACTGTAATCCCTTACCTATATGTCTTGGCTGTGTTCTTAACCCAGCGACATGACTCATCGCCATTAAGCTCACGCCAGCATAAATAGGTGCACTAACGACCTCATAGCTAAAATTAGCCACAAAAATAGCTTGTACAATATTGCCTGTGAAAGCTTCTGGTGTTTCTAACGCATCCAAGATTAGTGATGGATCACCCAGTTGCAATTTTAAAGCAATATAGAAGATCGCAAGCTGCACAAATAAAAGAATCACGATGGAAGGAGAAAAGGAGATAAATTGCTTGATCGTACAATCCCATGCCTCTTTGAGCACGGAGTTGACTTTTAGCTCGTAATCTCCCTTGAGCGCATGCTCTACATTACCGCCTAAATTGAAATCTTTTTCAATATCATTATTCATAAAATGTCCTAGGCAACGGAAAAGCAAGTTGCCTGTATTTGGGTCACAAAGTTATTGTCATTATACTGCAATACACTCTAGTCCAAAATCAGAAGCCTAATCTGATCTTGCATTATTATGTGTTTGGTTGATAATTAACCACTTGAAAGCATTGAACAGTTAGTTAGTTCTGTATGGTAATCAATCTTTACTGCTACCTACAAAACTTTTTCTGTATCAATATAAGAAAACGCTTTGAATTCACTCTTTTGGTGATTATGATGCGCGCCTCAATTGTGTATAGCGACAGGTCGTAAGATAGGCATCCCTATAGACCAAGGTGGGAGAAAAACAGACGTTGAACGTAAAAAAATCAGTAGGAAAACCAGTAGTTCGTCTTTCTGGTATCAGTAAAAGTTTCGATGGTAAGGAAATCATTGGCAACCTAAACCTTGATGTTAATCATGGCGAATTCTTAACGATACTTGGTCCTTCTGGCTGTGGTAAAACAACAGTACTAAGAATGATTGCAGGTTTTGAAACCGCAGATCAAGGTTCAATTACTCTTGATAATCAAGATGTTACAAAAGTTCCTGCTGAACAGAGACACGTTAACACCGTCTTTCAAAGCTATGCACTTTTCCCACACATGACAGTATTTGAAAATGTCGCGTTTGGTTTGCGTATGCAAAAAGTGCCAACGGCGGACATTGAACCCCGTGTGATGGAAGCACTGCGGATGGTACGTCTCGACGCGATGGCCCAGCGTAAACCAAGTCAACTTTCTGGTGGTCAACAACAACGTATCGCGATCGCGCGTGCCGTTGTTAATAAACCTAAGGTTCTGTTACTAGACGAATCTTTATCCGCGCTTGACTATAAACTTCGTAAGCAGATGCAAATGGAGCTTAAGCAGCTTCAACGTCAGCTTGGGATCACCTTTATCTTCGTTACGCACGATCAAGAAGAAGCCTTATCAATGTCGGATCGCATTATTGTTATGCGTGAAGGGAAAATTGAGCAAGATGGCTCTCCACGTGAAATTTACGAAGACCCTAAAAACCTATTTGTTGCTCGCTTCATCGGTGAGATCAACGTATTTAATGCTGAAACGATTGAACGAATTGACGATAAGCGTATTCGTGCACATATCGAAGGTGTTGAAGCGGTGGTTTACCACGATCAAAATGTACAACCCAGACACAAACTACAAGTTTTGCTGCGTCCTGAAGATCTTCGCATCGAAGAGATTAAAGAGTCAGAAGAAAAAGGCATTGTTGGACACGTGACAGAACGTACCTACAAAGGCATGACTCTAGAATCTGTAGTCGAACTGGAAGAATCAGGCATGCGCGTGACGGTTAGCGAATTCTTTAACGAAGATGATCCTGATGTGGACCATTCTCTCGGCCAAAAAGTCGCTATCACTTGGGTTGAAAGCTGGGAGGTAGTACTCGATGATGAGCAAGAAGCTTAATCTTCAAAATGCTATTATCACATTGATTGTTGGGTGGTTAGTGCTGTTTGTGCTAATCCCTAACGTTATGATCATTGGTACTAGCTTTTTGACTCGCGATGAAGCCAACTTAATTGAAATGACCTTCACGCTTGATAACTATACACGCTTATTGGATCCACTTTACGCCAAAGTGCTCATGCACTCTTTCTATATGGCAATTGTGGCTACCCTTCTCTGCTTGGTTATTGGTTATCCATTTGCCTACATTGTCGCAAAAATGCCACAAAAATGGCGTCCAATTATGCTGTTTTTGGTGATTGTTCCTTTTTGGACGAACTCTCTTATCCGTACCTACGGATTAAAAATAGTGCTGGGCACGCAAGGCATCTTAAACCAAGCTTTAATGGCTTTAGACATCATAGACAAACCACTGCGTATTATGTACACCGAGACAGCGGTAATGATTGGCTTGGTTTACATCTTGCTGCCTTTTATGATTCTTCCGCTCTATTCTGCTATTGAAAAATTGGACGATACCTACATTGAAGCCGCGCGAGATCTAGGGGCAAATAAGCTTCAAACTTTGCTCAAGGTAGTATTGCCATTGACCATGCCGGGTATCATCGGGGGCTGCTTATTGGTGTTACTGCCAGCATTAGGTATGTTCTACATTGCTGACTTACTCGGTGGCGCGAAAAACCTGCTGATTGGTAACGTGATTAAGAGCCAAGTATTGAATGCTCGTGATTGGCCATTCGGCGCCGCGACCAGCATTGCCTTGACTCTGGCGATGGCTGTAATGCTTTATGCATACTATCGTGCTGGTAAGTTATTGAATAAGAAAGTGGAGCTAGACTAATGGGCAAAACAGTTAGATTTAGCTTTATGAGTTTAGTGTATGTATTTCTATACCTACCGATCATAGTGCTGATTGTAAACTCATTTAATGACAACAAATTTGGTATTAAATGGGGCGGTTTCACTACCAAGTGGTACCACGCTTTAGTTGCAAACGACAGCTTAGTTCAGGCCGCATGGCACTCGCTGAATGTCGCGGTTTTTTCAGCCACAGCAGCGACGCTGATTGGCAGTTTAACTGCTGTAGCCCTTTTTCGTTATCAATTTAAAGGTAAACGTGCAGTTAATGGTATGTTGTTTGTTGTGATGATGTCCCCAGATATTGTCATGGCAATTTCGCTACTTGCGCTATTCTTAGTGTTAGGTGCTCAGCTAGGTTTTCTTACTTTGTTGATTGCACACATTACATTCTGCTTACCTTTCGTTGTTGTGACTGTTTACAGTCGCCTCAACGGATTTGATGTAAAGATGCTTGAAGCTGCCAAAGATCTCGGTGCTGGCGAATGGGTGATTTTGACCAAAATCATTTTGCCATTAGCGAAACCGGCGGTTGCAGCTGGTTGGTTGCTGAGTTTCACACTGTCATTGGATGATGTGATCATTAGCTCGTTTGTAACCGGCCCTACTTACGAAATTTTACCATTGAAGATTTATTCTATGGTTAAAGTTGGCATTTCCCCAGAAGTTAACGCTCTGGCGACCGTGATGTTAGTTGTCTCATTGGCTCTAGTAATCACATCACAGTTGTTAGCAAGGGAAAAAGTGAAGTAGAATCGACATCTTGTAATACATTACGCGAAACAGAATGACAAATCGTCATTCTGTTTTTCTATCTAACGCCTAAAAATAGGCAACGTTTGGTTTGGAGCTAACGTCAATGAAAAAATGGGCTACTCTATTAGCTGGTAGTGCATGTGCGCTTTCTTTGTTCTCTGGAGCAGTAACAGCGGATGAAAACAAGGAACTAGTATTCATGAACTGGGGGCCGTACATTAACAGTGGTCTTCTAGAGCAGTTTACGAAAGAGACCGGCATCAAGGTCATTTATTCAACTTATGAATCGAATGAAACCCTGTATGCAAAGCTAAAAACTCACAACCAAGGTTATGATCTTGTTGTTCCATCCACCTACTTCGTTTCTAAAATGCGCGATGAAGGTATGTTACAAAAGATTGATAAGTCTAAATTAAGCAACTTTAAAAACCTTGATAACAACTATTTGAATAAACCTTACGATCCAAATAATGATTATTCAATTCCACACGTGGTTGCTATCACTGGGCTTGCGGTTAATACCGATATGTATGATCCCAATGATTTCCAAAGCTGGGGTGACCTATGGAACCCAGAGTTGAAAGGCCAGCTAATGTTGATGGATGATACTCGTGAGGTATTCCACATTGCCCTTCGTAAGTTAGGTTACTCAGGTAACACTACGGATGAAAAGCAAATTGATGAGGCCTACGCTGAGCTGCAAAAACTAATGCCCAATGTATTGGTATTTAACTCAGATAACCCTGCCGCTCCTTACCTCTCTGGTGAAGTTGGCTTAGGTATGCTGTGGAATGGCTCTGCAGCAGCGGCGCAAAAAGAAGGCTTGCCAATTAAGCTTGTTTTCCCTAAAGAAGGCGGTATCGGTTGGGTTGACAACTTTGCTATCAGTTCTGGTGCCAAAAACGTAGAAGCCGCACATATGATGATCGACTTCTTGCTACGTCCAGAAATTGCAGAACAAATTTCTCGCGACACGGGTTATTTAACTGGCGTGAAAGCGTCTAATGAGAAATTTAAAGACAGCCCTGCTCTTTTCCCATCTCAAGATGATTTAGATCGTGTTGAATGGCAATCTGCCGTTGGTGAAAAAACTGTGCAGTATGAAGATTACTTTATGAAGTTAAAAGCGGGTCAATAATTCCGCAAAAAGTATGAAATAGGCAGCACTAGCTGCCTATTTTCGTTAAAACTGGTATACTTTGCACTTTCGTATCACGCACCCTTGCCTAGTTAAGCTTTGGCACCGACTAAAATGGAAACGTAATGAAAAGCACACTGTATGCTGGCGCTATTTGCGCAGCAACTCTATTCACTACGCCTGCAATGGCTGCAGATCAAGAGCTTTATTTTTACAACTGGTCTGAATATATCCCCCACGACGTTCTCGAAGATTTCACCAAAGAGACAGGAATTAAAGTCATTTACTCAACCTATGAGTCTAATGAAAGCATGTATGCCAAGTTAAAGACTCAAGGTTCCGGCTACGATCTTGTCGTGCCATCCACCTACTTTGTTTCTAAAATGCGTAAAGAAGGCATGTTGCAGGAGATTGACCACGCTAAGCTTTCTCATTTTGCTGATCTTGATTCTAACTATCTCAATAAATCGTTCGACCCAAACAACAAATTTTCTATCCCTTATATCTGGGGCGCAACGGGGATTGGTATTAATACCGACATGCTTGATAAATCACTGATCAAAAACTGGGGCGACTTATGGGATGCCAAGTGGGAAGGTCAGTTGATGATGATGGACGATGCTCGTGAGGTGTTCCATATTGCACTGAGTAAGCTTGGTTACTCACCTAATACGACGGATCCTGACGAAATTAAAGCGGCCTATGAAGAGCTTAAAAAACTGATTCCAAACGTGTTAGTGTTCAACTCCGACTTTCCGGCAAACCCTTTTTTAGCGGGTGAAGTTTCTTTAGGTATGTTATGGAATGGCTCGGCGTATATGGCCCGCCAAGAAGGCGCTTCAATTGACATTATTTGGCCAGAAAAAGGCGCGATTTTCTGGATGGATAGCATATCCATTCCGGCCGGGGCCAAAAACGTTGATGCGGCTCATAAGATGATTGATTTCTTATTGCGCCCTGAGAATGCAGCAAAAATCGCATTAGAAATTGGTTACCCAACTCCCGTTAAAACAGCCTATTCACTGTTACCCAAATCTTTCGCCAATGATCCTAATATCTTCCCTCCACAATCTGTGATGGACAGCGGGTTTTGGCAAGATGAGGTGGGAGAAGCGAATGTGTTGTACGACGAATACTTCCAGAAGCTCAAAGTAAATAATTGATCATATTCAATGTTTAGATAACACGCCTACTCTAGGCGTGTTTCTTTTTTGGCATTTCTAACCCTAATATCTCTTCCACTAACCGCGGAACTTCAATACTGGCTTTACCGTAGCGTTTTTCCTCAAACTCACTTTCAACGGCACTCGGTTCTAAGTTGATCTCAATGGTGTGCGCGCCATGCATTCTGGCATCATGAACAAAGCCTGCAGCAGGATAAACAACACCCGATGTACCGATAGAGATAAAAAGATCAGCCGTCTCGAGTGCTGAATAAATATCGCCCATGCGCAGTGGCATTTCGCCAAACCAAACAATATGAGGTCGCATTTGAGCTGGAATTTGACAGCAATGACAAAGCTCTCCGCTCAGAATGTCGTCTTTATGCTCTATTACTTGGTTAGAAACGCTGCAGCGTGCTTTAAGCAGCTCACCGTGCATATGAATCACCTGTTTGCTACCACCCCGCTCATGAAGGTTATCAATATTCTGCGTAATAATCGTTACGTTTCCCTCTAGCTCTTGCTCTAATTTACCAAGCGCGATGTGGGCGGCATTAGGTTGTATTGATTCAGATTGGAGTTTTCGACGACGCTGATTATAGAAATCCTGTACGAGATCGGGATCACGTGCGAAACCTTCAGGGGTCGCGACATCCTCTATTTTATGGTTTTCCCATAACCCATCTTGAGCACGAAATGTTTTGATGCCTGATTCCGCTGAAATGCCTGCCCCCGTGAGGATCACGATATTCTTGTAAGGGAAATTCATACTATGTCCTTATTGCACGCTTTTTTGCTAGCTTAGCACCGATGCAATAACAACAGTAGTTTTGAGGGTTAGACCATAGTATAAAATGGCCATTGATTGCTTATTTTCTGTGACATAAACCGAGCTATGAAATAGACCGAAGTACCCCGCGACTTCGGTCTATATGTAATCAATCTTCGTTAATGGCGGAGATTTTATGAATAGCCAAATCCGCGCCGTTAAATTCGTCTTCTTCAGATAAACGCAATCCAGTCAATACATTGAGAGAGCCATAAACGATTGCGGCACCCAATACTGCCACTGAAATACCCAATAAGGTTCCTAGTAGTTGAACGGCGAGGCTGAGACCACCTAGGCCGCCGAGTGATGATTGGCCAAAAATACCAGCGGCAATCCCACCCCATGCACCACAAACACCATGTAATGGCCATACACCTAATACATCGTCTATTCTCGTTCGGTTTTGTAGTTGAGTGAACAACCAAACAAATAAAGCACCCGCTACCACTCCCGTCACTAAGGCACCCAGTGGGTGCATCAAGTCCGATCCTGCACACACCGCGACTAATCCCGCTAGAGGACCATTGTGGATAAAGCCAGGGTCATTTTTTCCGACAATTAACGCTGCTAAAATACCACCAGTCATGGCCATTAAAGAGTTCATCGCGACTAATCCACTAATTCCATTTAATGTTTGCGCTGACATGACGTTAAAACCAAACCAGCCCACACAAAGGATCCACGCGCCCAGTGCTAGGAACGGAATGTTGGATGGAGCAAAGTTGGTGTGCTTTCCTGCACGTACTCTTCCCTTACGCATTCCTAGAAACATGACAGCGATGAGTGCAATCCATCCGCCGACTGCATGCACGACCACAGAGCCAGCGAAATCGTGAAAAGCAGCACCGAATTGAGCTTCAAACCAGCTTTGCACGCCATAATTGCCATTCCAAATCATTCCCTCAAACAGCGGATAAACAAACCCGACGGTGAAAAAAGTAGCAATGAGAATCGGGTAAAACCGAGCGCGCTCGGCAATGCCTCCAGAAACGATAGCAGGAATAGCGGCGGCAAACGTCAATAGAAAAAAGAACTTAACTAGATGATAGCCGTTCCCTTGGGCAAGGGTTTGTGCATCAGCAAAGAAATGAGCGCCGTAGGCTATCCAGTAACCGATAAAAAAATAGGCGATTGTAGAAATACCGAAATCGGCGAGAATTTTTACCAGCGCGTTCACTTGGTTCTTTTTACGCACAGTCCCCACCTCAAGAAAGGCAAATCCGGCGTGCATTAAAAACACCATGATTGCTCCGAGCAGCAAAAATAGCGTATCAGAACTTTGAGTCAGGGCTTGTACGGCACCTTGAACCTGACTTACGGTTTGAGTCATCTTAGTGATTCTCCATTGAAATGTTGCGCACCAATCCTGTGCTACTTGATTATTTTCTCACCAATATAGTGAGTTATTGTTATTAAACAGCCTTAAAGCAAAATACATTCCAAAATAAACAAATGAATCAATAACTTTTCAATATCAAATAACTTATTGAAATAGAGTGAATTATATAAATATCAAGGGAGTTGTTGCATGATGGAAGAATAAACGCATTCATAAAAAGCGCACCAAATTGGAACGTACGCTCCATTTTAATGCACTCTATTTTTTGGCTCGCAGATTGCAGGCATTAAAAAGGCCTCCCGCAGGAAGCCTTTTCTTAAGAGTAAACCGTGGATTAGTTTACGCCACGAGATTTCAAGAATTCAGCATAAGTGCCTTTGAAATCGGTCAGTTTGTTATCACGGATTTCAATGATGCGCGTTGCCAGTGAATCCACAAATACGCGGTCGTGAGATACGAAGAACAGAGTCCCTTTGTAGTTCTCCAACGCCGTGTTGAGCGATTCGATCGATTCCATGTCCATGTGGTTGGTTGGCTCATCCATCAACAGCATGTTTGGCTTATGCATCATTAGCTTACCAAGCAACATACGGCCTTGTTCACCACCAGAGATGACCTTAACAGATTTCTTGATGTCATCTTGGCCAAACAACATGCGCCCTAAGAAGCTGCGGATCACTTGCTCGTCATCCCCTTCTTGACGCCATTGGCTCATCCAGTCAAACAGGTTCATATCTTCGGCAAAATCGTGCGCGTGATCTTGAGCGTAGTAACCAATGTTCGCGTTTTCAGACCATTTGTAGCTGCCGCTACGAGGCTCAAGTACACCCGCTAAGGTGTTAAGCAGTGTTGTTTTACCGACGCCGTTTTCACCAATGATCGCTACGCGTTCGCCTACTTCAAAAATGGCGTTGAAGTTACTGAATAGATCGTTTTCAAAACCTTGGCTAAGGTTTTCAACTTCTAACGCGTTGCGGAACAACTCTTTCGATTGTTCAAAACGAATGAAAGGGTTTTGGCGGCTAGACGCTTTAACTTCGTCCAATTGGATCTTGTCAATCTGCTTAGCTCGTGACGTCGCTTGCTTCGCTTTAGATGCGTTCGCAGAAAAGCGTGCAACGAAAGTTTGCAGTTCAGCAATCTGTGCTTTCTTCTTGGCATTATCAGAGAGCAGACGAGCACGCGCTTGCGATGCTGCCGTCATGTACTCGTCATAGTTACCCGCGTACAGACGCAGTTCACCGTAATCCAAGTCAGCCATATGTGTACATACGCTGTTTAAGAAGTGACGGTCGTGCGAGATGATGATCATGGTGCAGTTACGTTGGTTTAGCGTATCTTCTAGCCAGCGAATGGTATCCATATCCAAGTTGTTGGTTGGTTCGTCAAGCAGCATGATGTGTGGTTCAGCAAACAAAACTTGCGCCAATAGCACACGCAGTTTCCAACCTGGTGCCACTTCGCTCATCAAACCAAAGTGCTGTTCAAGAGGAATGCCTACCGCAAGCAACAATTCACCGGCTTTAGACTCGGCCATGTAGCCGTCCATTTCCGCGAATTCAGTTTCGAGATCCGCAACCTTCATGCCATCTTCTTCGGTCATTTCAGGCAGAGAATAGATACGGTCACGTTCTTGTTTAACTTTCCACAACTCTTTGTGGCCCATGATTACCGTGTCGATAACCGTGAACTCTTCGTAAGCGAATTGATCCTGATTCAGTTTCGCCACACGTTCGTTAGGATCATAGCTAACGTTACCACTCGAAGGTTCAAGCTCTCCGCTTAGAATCTTCATAAATGTTGACTTACCACAACCGTTAGCGCCAATCAGGCCATAGCGATTACCTTCGCCAAACTTAACGGAAATGTTTTCAAACAGAGGCTTTGCGCCAAATTGTTGAGTGATATTCGCGGTGGAGATCAAAACCAGTACCTTAATAAATGTGAATTGTATAAAAAACTGCGCAACGTTACTTGTTCAAGGCTCGAACTGCAAGCGATGTTTTTGTTTCACTGCCCTCGTAGTGCGAGTAACTCGCTCATTTAATGCCTACCTGCCACTGATCATAAGTTTCGAGAGAGCAATCACATCCCCTGCGCTGGTTTTTGATACTTATTGATACATCTGCGACTATCACTGCAAACCTATAGGATACCCGTATGATTTCAGTTGCTTTGGTGGATGACCACCTCATGGTTCGCTCTGGTTTTGCACAACTGTTATCGGTTGAACCAGACATTCATGTCCACAGTGAGTATGGTAGCGCGCGCGAAGCATTTCGTGCGCTGGTGAACGCTTCTATCGATGTGGCAGTTATCGACATTTCAATGCCCGACGAAAGTGGGCTTGTGTTGTTAGAGAAACTGCGCCGCGCTCAGCCGGACTTTAAAGCCATCATTCTCTCTATTTATGATTCAGCGTCCTTTGTCAGTAAAGCGTTAGAAGCTGGCGCTTGTGGTTATTTATCAAAACGTTGTGGGCCTGGAGAGTTAGTGAGCGCCATTCGTACCGTGGCTAATGGTGATCGCTATTTGTGTGCCGATGCCTTAATTAACCTAAGCAATGCTTCAGGTACGCCATCTGTCCTTGAAGGGTTAACTAAACGCGAAAGAGAGGTGTTTGATCACCTGATTTTAGGCAAAGACGTCAAAGAGATTGGTTACGATTTATCAATTAGCCACAAAACGATTCACGTGCATCGGGCAAATATTTTAAGCAAACTGGGGCTTACCAACAATGTGGATCTCATCCGCTTTGCTATTACTCACCAACTGTTGGTTAACGAGACGTTATAGAAGCGACTATGCATTTTCATCATCGATTTTCTGAAGCTTTACCTCGGTTGTCTCTTTCCTCTGGCTTTAGCTATGCATTTGCATGCGTTTTGTATTCAATTGGTTGGTTTTGTTTATGGAACATCAGCCGCTACTTAACTCCTGATTTATTGCTGGCTGGTCTGTTTTTGCCCACAGGCTTAAAGCTGGCCACACTCGCTCTTGCACCACGTCGTTTTTGGCTTGGGATCACTTTATGCGAAATGGCTATAGTGGCGTTGCTCGGGCATGTGTTGGCTATCGCTGCTCATGAATATCTATTACTACTGTTTGCATTGATCGCTTATTGGCTGGCGATTGCCTTTCAATCTCTCTGGACATCACTGCACGTTTATTGGAAAAAACTGTTGGCGCTTACCGGGTTGACGGTCGTTTACGGCATCTTATGTGGAAGCTCGGTTTTGCTGTTGGTCAAACCGCTCAACCTCGAACTGCATTACGTGGCACAAGCGACCGTTTCAGCTCTGACCGGCGGTATACTGCTCACTCCGTTCTTATTTCTCCTGTACGATTATCTACATCAGCAGATCTGGAGACCACTGTCACCCGATCTTATTCATCAGGACGTAACACTTCGCCCCTCTGCGTTGCTGTGGTGTTTGCTTTTTTTTAGTGGCGGATTGATCGCGGAGTTAACCTTGCTAGAGCAGCTCAAACCGATCGCCCTGCTCATTTTCCTGCTTCCCAATATTTTTATGGCTTATAAATACGGTTGGCAAGGCGGCGTATTGGCTAGTCTAATGAACAGTATTTTGCTTGCTACAGCACGGCAAATGACAGGTTCATTTGAATCCGATATTGAACTACAAAGTTTTATAGCGACGCAGGCTTTTGTTGGTTTAGGGCTTGGTATCGCGATTAGCCGTCAATATTTCTTGGCGCAACGCTTAGCTAAAATTAACCAAAAGCTGGCAATCGAACTCGCGAACAAACAGCAACTGGCTCGGCAATTAGTCAAGGTTGAAGAGCAAATCCGAAAATCAGTTGCACGCGAACTGCATGATGAAATTGGCCAAAATATTACCGCGATACAGATCCAATCCATGCTCGCTAGTCGCTTGGCACAAAATGAAAAACAAACCAACATCGCTGAGACGATCAACACGCTCGCGCTACGAATTCACTCATCGACACGTCAATTATTAACCGAGCTTCGCCCTCATGCGCTTGATGAATTGGGGCTTGAGAGTGCAATTCGGCAGCTTGCAAGTGAAATGAAATTTGCGGAACGACACGTCGATTTTCGTCTGAATTTCGGAATTTTTGCAGAGCGTTTAGATGACATTACGGCCGTTACACTGTATCGAATTATTCAAGAGCTGCTTAATAACGTGTGCAAACATGCACAAGCATCAGCCGTGCAATTAAGCCTTGTTCCCGGTGACATGTTCAGTGTCGATCTGCGTGATAATGGCATTGGTTTAGCTTCCGATTGGCGCAGCAAAGGCCAAGGCTTACTCGGCATCGAAGAACGCGTCAGCGCACTGGGTGGCACATTTTTAATTGAATCGCAGCGTAGCCAAATACCGCTTGGGACGCGCATAACTGTTAACTTGCCCACAAAACCGCTCACAATATCAACAAACTAGGAAAATTTCCTAGTCACTTATAACTTTGTCTCATTCATTTGGTGAATCACTCCGATACCATCTCTTAGCACTAGGGAGAAACAAAGCATGCTGGGTTTTCTGATTTCAAAACCGACATCAGCACCTATAGAACCACAGGACATTGATGCAACCTATCGTTACTGGCGCTTGCATTTAATGTTATCGATGTACGTCGGCTATGGGGTGTTTTATTTCACACGCAAAAGTCTCAATTTTGCCATGCCTGCGATGCTCACTGATCTCGGGCTTGAACATTCCGATGTTGGTCTGCTTGGTACGCTCTTTTACATGACCTACGGTTTGTCAAAGTTTGTTTCTGGCATGGTCAGCGACCAATCAAAACCGAGTTACTTCATGGGTTTGGGGCTGGTTGCAACGGGCGTGATCAATGTGCTGTTTGGTTTGAGCTCTTCCCTAGCCGCATTTACCGTGCTTTGGACATTGAACGCTTTTTTCCAAGGTTGGGGATGGCCGCCGTGCGCTAAATTGCTCACCACTTGGTATTCCCGATCTGAACGTGGGTTTTGGTGGTCTATCTGGAACACTTGCCACAATTTAAGTGGCGCACTCATTCCGATCAGCATTGGTTTTATCGCTGTGACTTTTGGTTGGCGGTACGGATTTATTGCACCGGGTTGCTTGGCGATCATCGTTGGTTTAGTGCTCTGCTTTCGCATGCAAGATAAGCCCACAACGTTAGGGTTACCCCCAGTGGGTGAGTGGCGTAACGATGAATTAGAAAAGCGCCATGAGTCTGAAGGTAAAGGGCTGCCATTTCGCCAAATTTTAAGTCGTTACGTGCTAGGGAATAAGTACATTTGGCTGTTATGTAGCTCCTATCTACTGGTGTATGTGGTGCGTATCGCGCTAAATGATTGGGGTAATTTATACCTCACTGAACGGCATGGTTATGAGCTTTTTTCGGCCAACGCTGCCGTATCAATGTTTGAAGTCGGAGGATTTTTAGGATCGCTATTTGGTGGTTGGGGCTCGGACAAATTTTTTAAAGGCAATCGAGCGCCGATGAACTTGATTTTTGCGCTAGGCATTTTCATTTCAGTGGCCGCGTTATGGCTAACACCGATTGACAACTTTGTGGTGTTGTCGGGCTGCTTCTTTTCCATCGGATTTTTTATTTTTGGTCCGCAAATGATGATAGGAATGGCCGCCGCTGAATGTTCGCACAAGGATGCGGCTGGAACCGCGACCGGTTTTGTCGGCTTATTTGGCTATCTTGGTGCAGCGTTAGCCAGTTACCCATTGGCTGTCATTATTGAACAATTTAGTTGGGAAGGATTTTTCAGTGTCATTACCCTCTCAGCCGCACTGATTGGATTACTGATTTTGCCCTTTTTAAAAGCGCAGCAGCGTGCAGGGAATGCCGTCACTATGTCATAACCTTTCCTCACGTTGTTTTCTGATTTCGCTGTGTCATGCAGCAAAAACGAAATCACAGGAATGTGATGAAACTTAACGCTGCCCTACGTCTACGTTAAGTAATGAAAATAACAAGAGGAAACAGACATGAAAGATAGATTACCTCGCAGTGTACTTGCTACCTGCATTCTCGGTGCTTCGCTTGCCGCGCCTCAAGCATTTGCTGAAGGCCGACTCGTGGTTTATTGCAGTGCCACTAACGCCATGTGCGAGACAGCGACTAAAGCCTTTTCTGATAAATATGACGTAAAAACTTCTTTTGTTCGCAATGGCTCTGGCAGCACGCTGGCCAAAATCGAAGCAGAGAAGAAGAACCCACGCGCGGATGTTTGGTATGGCGGCACGTTGGATCCTCAATCACAGGCGGGTGAAATGGATCTCTTACACGCTTACCAATCCCCGCAGCTTGAATTCATTATGGATGGATTTAAAGATCCAGCGAAACGCAAAGGGAACTACTCTTCGGCCGTTTATATGGGTATTTTAGGTTTTGGGGTGAACACTCAACGTTTGGCTGAAAAAGGATTACCGATCCCGCGCTGCTGGAATGATTTAACCAAACCTGAATACAAAGGAGAGATTCAAATCTCTGACCCACAAAGTTCGGGGACTGCCTACACCGCATTAGCCACCTTCATTCAACTTTGGGATGAAGATAAAGCCTTTGATTATTTCAAAGCACTCGACAAAAACGTCTCTCAATACACCAAATCAGGTGTTACCCCTTCACGTAACTCAGCGCGTGGTGAAATTGCGATTGGTATTGGTTTTTTGCATGACTACTCACTCGAACAATCGAAAGGAGCACCGCTGGAGCTGATTTCGCCTTGTGAAGGTACAGGTTATGAAATTGGTGGTGTGAGCATTATCAAAGGGTCGCGTAACCTTGATAACGCGAAACGGTTTGTTGACTGGGTCATGTCAAAAGAAGGACAAGAGCTGGCATGGAAAGAAGGTCAATCTTTCCAAATTTTAACTAACACTCAAGCGGAACAATCCCCCAACGCCCTCGACCCTAAAAAGTTAACCTTGATCGATTATGACATGGATACCTATGGATCCTCTGATGAACGTAAGCGATTGATTAATAAGTGGGTTAATGTTGTAAAAATGGGCGAATAGCCAACGCATTCCCTTTTCTTAGCCTCGATGGGCAGTGTCTACTGCCCTTTTTATAAAGCCAATACCAGGCTTATCACCGTGTGGCTACAAACAACTTTGGTACAGAAAAATGAATGAATTTACAGCAGGCACTGCACCACATCGGCCGCTAAAAACCTCGCATAGGGACCCGATTTTTTATTGGATCCTGACGTTATTGTGTGCGTTTGTGCTGTTGCCCTCTTTTGCACTTGATTACGGAGTGTTTGATTCAACATCGCAAGAGTTTTATGCCGCTATGGGTTGGAGCCGTGCCAATATTTCTTGGTTATGGTTTGCGCTTCCGGGTGTACTTCTCATTCGCCCTTGCTATGCAGGTAATAAGTACGCCAAACACCGTCACTATTTTGATATCGGTTATTCAGCGGCATGCATGTTTTTCGTGTTGGTCAGCTCTTGGTATACCCAGCAAGGTTTAGGTTATTCAACCATTGCACTATTTATTGCCTTAAGTGCTGTCATGACATTGGCATTGGCTCGTCTTGAGTTTTTGGGCGGTGACAGCTTCGTGATTGGTGCTCTGATCTCGATTGTTCTCTTGATCACGATTTTTATTATCTTTCCGAGTATCGCCATCTTTGTACCGATGTTCCAAGATGAAATGGGGAACTTTGTTGCGTGGCAATTCATTGAAATTTTGAGCCGAGCGCAGATCATACAAATTGTTTGGAACTCCGTACTGCTTGGCGTATCTGTGGGTATAGGTGCCACTTTCTTTGGTTTGATCTTTGCTATCTATACCACACGCATTGCCACTCGCTCCGCTTTCATTGCGCGAATTTTTTCTATTCTTCCCATTGTGACTCCCCCTTTTGTCGTTGGGCTTGGGGTGACTTTAATGCTTGGGCGCTCCGGTTATATCACCGAACTCATGGTGGATTGGTTTGGGTTACAACAGACAAACTGGCTGTATGGTTTTACAGGCATTTGGATGGCACAAGTGCTCGCCTTTGCTCCTATGTCATTCATGATTTTAGATGGCGCGATGAAATCCCTACATCCATCATTGGAAGAGGCGTCCTACACGCTGCGTGCTAATCGTTATCAAACTTTTTTTAAAATTGTCATGCCATTGCTCAAGCCTGCTTTGGCCAACAGTTTCTTAATCATCTTTGTCCAATCACTGGCCGACTTCAGTAACCCGCTTGTACTTGGGGGCAGTTTCGATGTGTTAGCCACTCAGATTTACTTCTACATCGCAGGAGCTCAATTAGATTACGCTTCCGCCAGCACACTTGGAGCCGTCTTGTTGCTATTTTCGTTGGCGATCTTTGTTGTCCAATATCTGTGGATAGGAAAGCGTTCATACGTCACCATTTCCGGCAAATCATATCGTGGCGATGTGCAAGCGCTGCCTACCTTACTTAAACATACGGTTTCGGCACTGCTCTATTTTTGGATGGCATTTAACATCTTGCTTTATGGCAGCATCATCTTCGGCAGCTTCACCGTGAACTGGGGTGTAGATTACAGTTTAACGCTTAAAAACTATATTCATCTGTTTGGCATGGGAATGAGTGAAGGTGCTTGGCCATCACTTATCACGACGATGATTTATGCCGGCGTTGCAGCGCCATTAACTGCCTTCTTTGGTCTGTTGATTGCGTATATCGTTGTCCGTCAGCAATTTTACGGTAAGAAAGTGATTGAGTTTGCAACCATGCTTTGCTTCGCCGTTCCGGGCACGGTTGCGGGGGTATCTTACATTCTTGCATTTAATGATGCGCCTATTTACCTCACCGGTACCGCGGCCATTGTTGTGATTTCCATGGTGATGCGTAACGTGCCAGTAGGCATTCGCGCAGGTATTGCAGGGCTAGGCCAGCTTGATAAATCGCTCGATGAAGCGTCACTCAGTTTGCGGGCTAACTCCTTTAAAACCATTACTCATATTCTGTTGCCGTTATTACGACCAGCAATTCTCTCAACACTGATTTACAGCTTTGTTCGAGCAATGACGACCGTCAGCGCCATTATTTTCTTGGTGACACCAGAAACACGGGTGGCAACGTCTTACATCCTGAATCGTGTAGAAGATGGTGAGTATGGCGTTGCGATCGCATATGGCTCGATTTTGATTGTTGTGATGTTGGCTATTATTTTAATTTTTGATTTTATCGTTGGCGAGGCACGTGTTTCTCGTTCTAAAGCCAATAACCAAGAATAACCATTGGAGATATCACCATGGAAAATGAAAACTTTGTTGTTTTAAAGAATGTCTGCAAGCGTTTTGGCGATAAAACCGTCATTGGTAATTTGGATTTAGAAATCAAAAAAGGCAGCCTTGTAACACTGCTCGGCCCTTCAGGATGTGGAAAAACGACCGTGCTGCGTTTGGTCGCAGGGCTCGAAAAACCAACCAGCGGCCAAATTTTTATTGATGGTGAAGATGTCACGAGTACCTCCATCCAGCAACGTGACATCTGCATGGTGTTTCAATCTTACGCTCTGTTTCCTCACCTTTCCTTACATGACAACGTAGGTTATGGCCTAAGAATGATTGGCTTGAGTAAAGATGAAGTGAAACAGCGAGTGGATGAAGCCTTGAAATTGGTTGATTTAGAAGGCTTTGGGGAACGTTACGTTGACCAAATTTCAGGAGGTCAGCAACAGCGAGTAGCGCTCGCTCGCGCGTTGGTGCTTAAGCCTAAGGTATTGCTATTCGATGAGCCGCTCAGTAACTTGGACGCCAATTTAAGACGCAGCATGCGTGAAACTATTCGAGAGTTGCAACAGCGTTTTAATATCACCTCTTTGTATGTGACGCACGATCAGGCTGAGGCCTTTGCCGTTTCTGATACTGTGATTGTGATGAAAGATGGCGACATCATGCAGCAGGGGTCACCAACTCAACTGTATAAGCACCCAACCTCGATGTTCATGGCCAACTTCATGGGCGAAGCCAATATTTTTGAGGGTCAATATGATGGTGAACATTTGATCATCAATGGCTATAAGATCCCCGCTAATGATGACAGTGTCACGGCTTTGCCTGCGGGAAATTATCAAATTGGTGTTCGACCAGAAGCTATTTTGCTCTGCGCGGACGGTGATGCCTGCCAACAGTGTCAAATTACCAGTATTGCTTACATGGGGTCGATGTATGAAGTGTTGGTTAAATGGCACAACAAAGAGCTGTTACTGCAACTCAACTCGTCACAATTTGACCCCAGTTACGCTGATCACCCTTACCTGACGATCAACCCCGTGGGGTTATTCCTACTACCTGAAGATGCATAATACTGCCTAACTTGACCAAACGCCTCCAAACTAATGGAGGCGTTTGTGCCTTAGTGAGAGCAATGAACAACTTAACGAGAGCAATGAAAAAGATCCACCCGCGCAAGTGAGATTGGTTATAATCATCAGCCCGTTAGCACCAAGGCATGAGTTGGGTTATCATCCTTACCTTGGTTTGTCGCCACTAAAAATGGGCGAGTGATGCTCAATCAATGAGTTTAACTTGTCTGTACGGCGCTCTTCTCATCGCACAATTAAGAGACATTTCATGTTACTTCCCACACAAACAAGTTGGGTTATTTTAGCGGGTGGGCAAGCCAGCCGTATGGGTGGACAAGACAAAGGGCTGATTGAACTCAATGGCCAACCTTTGATTCAACATGTCATGAATAAGCTTAAGCCGCAATCTACTAACCTGACGATTAACGCTAATCGTAACCATGCACAGTATCGTCAGTTTGCGCCTGTCATTTCCGATACCATGGCTGATTATCCCGGGCCACTCGCTGGAATTCAGGCAGGGTTAACCCATGCACAAACCGATTGGGTTGGATTTGTCCCTTGCGATTGCCCGTTGATCAATGACGATCTTGTTGCGCGTTTTTGCCATGCTGTTCAAGACTCGCATGATATTTTAGTCGCCCATGATGGTCACTTCGCTCAACCCGTATTCACCCTTATTCACCAACGTGTGCAGCCAACACTGACTGCATTTTTAGAACGTGGCGAGAGAAAAATCACCCGTTTTTATCAAGAATGCCACACAGATTACGTTGACTTTAGCGACTCGCCAAACTGCTTTTTGAACCTCAACACGCCTCAAGATCTGGCACAATTTGGAACTTTGACATCATGAAATATCAAGCGCCTTCATGCCCTTTACTTGGTTTTGCGGCCTACTCTGGCACAGGAAAAACGACCCTGCTTGAAGCCTTATTGCCCAAGTTAAGGGCAGCAGGCCTAACATTAGGCGTACTTAAGCACGCGCACCACGATTTTGATATTGATAAACCAGGTAAAGATAGCCATCGGCTGCGTAAAGCGGGGGCAAGCCAGATGTTAGTTGCATCGCGCTATCGTCATGCCATGATGACTGAGACGCCAGAAGCCGAACCCGATTTCGAATATCTTTTGTCTCGCTTTGATTGCGATAAACTCGACGTAATTTTAGTTGAAGGGTGTAAAAACCTCGCCTTTCCAAAAATTGAATTGCACCGTGCTGAAGTGGGTAAACCTTGGCTATATCCAAATGATGAAAATATCATCGCTATCGCCGCGGATGAAGTTGTGAAAAGTGCTTTACCACAAATGGACATCAATAATCTCGATGCAATCGCGGCGTTTGTGATTGAATATGTACAGCGTTGTAAATGAAATATCCTGCGCTATTTCGGTGGTGAAAGCGTGACAATTATCCCACTTAAAGGCAAAATCTAGCTCATTACATGTTGGTTAGTCATGTTTCAGCGCTGCCAACGCCCCCATTTTCAATTGGTTGATAGTAAGCGATCAACCTTTGTTTATTTTCCCGAAATTGGGAATGACGATTTTAGAGAGATGATCATGGCTCGCACCATTTTGTACACTTACAAAAATGAAGATAAAACGCTGACTTTTTCTTACGAAAAACATCACAACATTCAAGAAGCAGTAGCCGAAGCGGAAGGTATTGATATTACTGATTTTTTAAAAATGGAACAGCAGCTGGAAATGATTTCTGACGCAAAAGCGGTACGCAATTACCGCGATAACCACTTTAAAAAGTTAGGCTTTAGCAAGTTAACACTGCAACAAAAAGAAAACGTAGGTGTGGGTAAAAAAGGCGCTAACACCAAATAAACAGAATTTAGGTTAAAGAGTTAACTTTTGACTGATATAAAAAAGGGCCCGTTTGATTATAGGCCCTTTTTGTTTGATTTTATGATTTGATATTAAGGAAAGCCGCACCACGTACGCCGCCTGAATCACCATGTTTTGCTTTGATGATCTTCGGACATTTCGCGACAGAAAGCAGGTATTTCGGTACGCGTTTAGGCATCTCTTGGTAGATCAATTCAAAGTTTGATAAACCGCCACCGAGTGCAACAACGTGTGGGTCATTGGCTGTGAAAATGTTGGCAAAACAGATGGCAAGTAGTTCCATAAAGCGCTCAACATGCTCAACGGCTTTCGCTTCACCTGCTTCATTGGCGTGAATGATATCAATCGCTTTTTTGTGCTCGCCATAATAGTGCTCGTACAATAGCTCAAAACCGCGGCCAGAGAGATAACTGTCTAAGCATCCTTGTTTGCCACAACCACAGCCGAGCATCGGCGCGTTATCACCAAGATGTAACCATGCATCAAGAGGCAGACGCATATGACCAAACTCCCCCGCGACGTGGTTACGACCAGAGAACACTTTCCCTTCATAGATAAGGCCGCCACCAAAACCTGTGCCGAGAATTAGGCCCATAACCGAAGGCTCATTTTTCAGCTCATCGTCCCATGCTTCAGAAAGCGCAAAGCAGTTTGCATCGTTTTCAATCTTCACGCTGCGGCCAATTTTTGCTTCTAAATCAGCGCGTAACGGCTTGCCTTTTGCAGCAGGAACGTTGACGGTTAATACCGTAGCATCATCAGCGTCTTCCATACCTGGTAGGCCAAGGCCTATTTTACCTTCCACACCCAGTTGCGCGTCATATTTACTCACCAACTGCGCAATGGTTTCAACTAGCAGATTGTAGTCGTTTGTTGGGGTAGGAACGCGCTCCGTTGCTACGCGTTCTAACTTCTCATTAAACGCACCAAACTCAATTTTAGTGCCACCGACATCAAAGCCGTAGTACATGCAATCTCTCCTAAAATTTGCTCATCAATGAGCTAAAAATAAAACTTTGGGCATTATCCACAGAGCTCAGCCTACAATCCGTGACCGAGTACCAATTTATCTGGTCTATAGGTTCGATTGAACAATTACTCATCACCGAATCGATCAACTTTAGAGTCACGTCTCGCTTTGCTGCTGGTCGATGAAACGTTTCAAGACTGGCCTGCTCAAATCATGCTTTAGGCGGGTTTTGCTCAGCAAGTAACTTTCTCGAAACACTTCAAACCATTGGCTTAATAGCAGAGAGGCTTGATGCTCACCCACTTCAGCCAATACCAAAGACGCCACTTCAGCCGTTGATAAATGCTGCTCATTATCAGATTTACGCATCATATATTGCGATACGCTTTTAGGTGCGATAGACATCACCGGAAGCGCATCCAAATAAGGTGATTTGCGAAACATTCGTCTAGCCTCGCGCCAGCTTCCATCAAGCAATATCAACAGTGGTTTGCGTTTATCGTGCGCGCTGGGAGGGCTTTGCATTACTCGAGGCTTTTCATCCACATACTCTTCGGGAAAAATGACGACTGGTTGATAGGCGGGGTTATTCAACAGTGCTAGCATTTCCGCGTGAGGTTCGGTGCGATTCCACTGATAAACGTAAGTTTCTTTAATCACATCGGCAATTAGTCGACCAGTATTACTGGGTTTAAATACTTCATTTTCAGAAACCAGCAGTAATACTGCGATATCCGTATCCATATCCGGTTGATGGCCGCATAAGCAGTATTGCGTGGCGACCTGACAATAGGCGCAACGTTCAACTTTCGCACCACGAGCTTGAAAAGGTTTGGTCGATAACGCTAAGCGATGTTGGAACAAATGGTTAAATGCGTGGATTCTCATAAATCAGGGCGGCAAGCTGGAAAGTGCTGCCGATTGTACTTACAGTACAAGCAGATTCCTAGCACAAGACCATTGAAGATGAGCCATTAAGCATGAACCTGAACCCTGAATTGATCCGTTTGAGCGTATTTTTCGCTGTATTTATGCTTTGTGCGCTGTGGGAATGGTCTTGCCCACGTAAAACACTCACCCAAAGTAAAGCCACTCGCTGGCTGAATAATTTAGGTTTGGTTGGTTTAAATAGCGTGTGCTTATCGCTATTGATGCCAGTGTTAGCCATTGAAGCGGCTTATTGGGCGCAGCAAGACTCTATTGGCCTTTTTAATTGGGTGGATTTACCACAAGTGGCTGAAATTGCGCTGTCAGTTATTATTCTTGATGGCGTGATTTACGCCCAGCATGTGCTTTTTCACTTCTCTCCTTGGTTATGGCGTTTACATCGCATGCACCACGCTGATCAAGATATTGATGTGACCACTGGCTCACGGTTTCACCCATTCGAAATGATTCTCTCTTTGTGGATCAAAATCACTTGCGTGATCATTTTGGGTGTCAGCCCATTCGCGGTATTGATATTTGAGGTAGTGCTCAATGCGAGCGCGATGTTTAACCACAGTAACGCAAAATTACCGTTGAAAATGGACCGTTGGCTTCGTTGGTTGGTGGTGACACCTGACATGCATCGGGTGCATCATTCAGTCATTGTGCGAGAAACTCACTCCAATTTTGGTTTTTTCTTGTCATGTTGGGATCGGCTATTTCGTACTTATCGTGCGCAGCCAGAATTGGGCCATAAGCAGGTCATTATCGGCCTACCACTCTTTCGAGAGAAGCGTGAGCAGTGGTTGGATAAAATGCTTACCCAACCATTTAGAAAAAAGTGACAACGTCATGAAAATACAGAAATTCGCACTGGATAAGCTAGTTGAGCGTATATTTATGCAACATAGCCTGCTGTTCACCCGCAACTTCAGCCACCTGCTCTGAACTTTCGACCATGGCTTCAAGCTGTAATTTAGTTTGCTCACCTTGCGATGAAACTTGGCTGATAGATTGACTTACATCGGCCGTCGCTCGTTCTTGTTCTTCTGTTGCAACGCTTATCTGCTCAACTCGAGCACGAATCTGTTCCACTGCTTTTTCTATCTGCTCAAATGTTGTTTTGACTTCTTGACTCGATTGCAGCGCATTACTCATCTCTTGCCGCGAATCCGATACCGCTTGACGAGAGCGCTGCGTTGCATTTGTGAGTTCATTCATCATGTCTCGGATATTGGTGGTTTGCTGTGATGTATCGCTGGCCAATTTGCGTACTTCATCGGCTACAACCGCAAAACCACGCCCTTGTTCGCCAGCTCTTGCTGCTTCAATCGCGGCGTTCAACGCCAGTAAGTTGGTGCTGTCAGCAATACCGCTGATCATATCCACCATCTCGCGAATTTTCTTCACGCGCTGGTCAAGCTCGTGCATTGCTTCATCGTTTAAATGCAGTGTATTTTCAAGAGATTCCAAGCGAACACGGTTTTGTTCCACAACTTTCACCCCTTGCGTAGAAAACTGGCTGGCAGCCACTGATTCTTCATAAGATTCACTGGTCACAAGCGCGATATTCCGAATCGCCGATTCCAACTCACTCACTGTGGAAACCATGTTAACCAACGAATCATTTTGTGCGGCTAAACTGCGGTTGGATTTATCGGCTGCATCGTGACTGGTTTCGGCATTTTGGTAGAGCACTTCACAATTGCGCGTTACGGTAGAAATTGAATATTTTGTTGATTCAATAACTTGGTTTAGTTGTAGAGCAACTTCTTTAAATTCACTCGGGCCAATCAAGCGAGCGGGTTGAGAAAAATCGTGTTGAGTTAATAATGCAAGCTTGGTCAATAAGTTATTCAGCCCCAGCTTTAGCCAGTGGCGTAACCCTAGCCATGCAAGTAAAACCAAAGCGACCAGAATAATGCCGCCAGTATATTGTACTTGCTTAACCATTAGCATTGCGTCATGAACCACGTTCTCACTATGTTTGATCAACTCACTTGCGGTGGCAGAAATCGTATTTAGCAGTGCTACCGTGTCTTTGGCTAGCTGCGCAGCTTGTGCCATTTCTTGTCGCTGCTGCTGTGCTTGCTCAATTTTATTTAAGATCAGTGCTAAAATGCCATGCTCAACAAAACCCGCTTTAACCATTTCATAAGGTGCCGTCAGGCTTGCAAACTCCATAACATCAGGATGCCACTCTTTCAAATCATCAAAGGCTAGCTCAATTCCCGCCATGCGATTACGGATTTCTTTAAATTGCACTTTGGCCTGTTCAGGATCGTTTTGCATCATTAACAGTAAGAAGGTACTTTCCATCGAACTTGCACTGGCAATAAAGCGGTTAGCCGCATCCATCGATTCAGGGTTATCTAATGCGAGAAATGAACTGATCCGGTTCATCTCCGGTCCAATGGAGCTTAATCCGTAACGAAACGCGGTGGCGGCGTTATCGATAGCATTCTGCTGTTCAAGCAAAGAGGCCTGCGTTGATAAAATAGAATAGGTGAGCTGCTGAAATGCCGCACTTTTGCTGCGTAACGACACTTGATGCTCTTGAGTAATCGCGTTACCGATACGAGTAGCGATGGAGAAAAGCTGGTCAGTAAGTTGGTCCGTCTGCTGGTTTAACTGGCTTAATTGCTGGTTTACCGCTTCTAATTCTGCCGATTCCGTTGTGCGAATGCCATCTCCGAGAGATTGTACTTGTTCTAATATATTTTGCGTCAACCTTGCATTATTTAATGCCAAAGGTAGTGTTTGTTCAGACAATCCAGAAAACTGTAGCCCTACCTTATCGATGCTTTTTAAACTGGTGATGGATAAAAGGATCACCAGTAACGTCATCGTGATGAAAATGGCACTGATGGTTTGAATCAACGACAGTGAATGTCGGTTATTTATTGAGGAATTCATGATAAATGCAACTAAGTGATTAGAGAATGTGTTAATGCTCAACCATAGTAGGAATGCAATATTTCAAAAATGTTTCAGTTACATTTCATTGGGATGATAAATGATTAAAAGTCCAATACTCTTCGCATTATCAATAACTAGTGTACTAACGGGTTGCGTAGGATCTCCTATTTCGTCCAATTCTGGCCCTGCTTATGTTACTCAAGAAGAGATTCTGTCAATTGTCCAAGATAAAGACGATGGATTAGGCACGGTTTTTCAGCGCTGGCAAGGAGTGCCGTACCGATTAGGTGGTGAAACATTGAACGGAGTCGACTGCTCAGCATTTGTGCAAATAGCGTTTAAAGATGTATGGCAGATCCCTCTACCACGAACCACACGCTCACAGAGTCAAACGGGTTTTGAGGTAAATTATCAAAATGCGCAGCGCGGGGATTTGGTCTTTTTTAGAACATCAAGGACGAGCAATCATGTTGGAGTCTATCTAGGAGACAAAAAATTCATGCACGCCTCTACGTCTAAAGGTGTGATGATCTCAAGAATCGATAACCCCTATTGGGCTTCTAAATTCTGGCAATTTAGGCGGATTATAAGCCCGCCTAACTCTGATTAGTCATACTTCAATTAGTCGTACTTCGCAACGGCAGTATCGAACAGATTCTTCACTAAGGCGATGTATTCATCAAGAAAAAGGATCTGTTCATTGGTCGCAGGTTTACTCCAAACACCCGCCAATACTTCACCAAGATCTTCCACTACAGAATCGGCTTCTTTGAGCAACTGGAATCGAACACTGGAATGTAGCTCAGGGTTTTGTTCAAAAATAGCCATGATGTTGCTTGAAACCATGTCGGTCACAACATCTTCTACACTTTCAGCGCCAATATCTCCGCCTGATGTGAACACATCCATATTAAAAGAGAGATGCTCTATCAGAGCCAAATAACCATCGGTTTCTACAACCACTTTAATTCTCCGCTTTACCGCTAAATTGCTAGTAATCACTGTACCTTCAATAATACTAAGCCATGTCAGCCCATTTTCACAGATTTGATAGTTTAGACGTTCAAATTTCCCGCGATTTCTTGATAAGCATCTATTTCACGAGCATTTATTTTCCCCAAAGTAGGATACGCCATCCTATAAATTGGGTTACTAGCACCTAAGCAAGATCAACTTATGGAAAATATAGCGTTATTTTTAATACTATTTCTGTATTCGAATCTGCAAATTCTTGCACTTAATCACATTTATGAGCATTGGTGCTCCCTCAAAAGGAAAGTGGCTAAATTATGTGTCACGCACTTCTGAAATATTCGTAACCATGACCTAAACTACGAATTATTAAGTAAATCAAGGCAGAGGTCGTTATGTGGCAAACTCTCATTCAGCAGTTATCCGATACGCTCATGTTTGAATTTAACCCTGTTGAAAAAGAAAAAGTCAGCGGTGGTGACATTAGTGATTGCTACATGATCAGCGATGGTGAGCAACGCTATTTTGTTAAAGTGAACACACGAGACTTCTTAGCTAAGTTTGAGATTGAGGGTGAAAACCTACGTTCGCTTCGTGAAACGTCAACAGTACAGGTTCCCGAGCTAGTGATGATTGGAACCAGTAAAAATCATGCTTTCATTGTTCTAAACTATCTACCAACCAAACCCCTAGATAACGCGACGAACAGCTATGAGTTCGGTGTACAACTGGCCAAACTGCATCAATGGGGAGAACAAAAAGAGTATGGGTTTGATGCAGACAATTATATTGGTTCCACTTTGCAGCCAAATCCGTGGGACAAAAAATGGGGTCGTTTTTTTGCGGAACAACGAATCGGCTGGCAATTGCAATTGTTGCGTGAAAAAGGAATTGAGTTGTTCAATATCAGCGAGTTGGTCGACGTTGTCCAATCTCGCTTAGCTAACCATAGCCCTCGCCCATCTCTGCTGCATGGAGATTTGTGGCATGGGAATGTGGCAAACTCTGTATTTGGTCCAATTTGCTACGATCCCGCCTGTTATTGGGGTGATCGTGAATGCGATATCGCAATGACAGAGTTATTTGAAGGTTTTCAACCTGAGTTTTACCAAGGCTATGAGAGTATCTTACCTTTGAGTTTGGACTATGTGGAACGTAAAAATATTTATAACCTCTATCATGTCCTCAATCACTACAATCAATTTGGTGGCCACTATCTGGTCGAAGCGGAAAGTTTGATCAAGAAAATCCTCTCCTTTTAACGGTGTAAATAACCGAGCTGTATAGACAACAAATGAGCCTTAATAAATGGCTCTTTTGTTGTTTTATGGGCCAATTCAAAGTTTGAACTTAATTTGCCACTTAAAGGAACTTAGCGACTTAGTATTAAGGTATCTCCAAGGATGTAAGGAAAGAGATATGAAAAATTATACGGAAAGAATGGTCAACTGCCCTCACTGCGGTCATTCCATTAGGATCACCCTAGATGCATCAAATGGTAGCCAAGAGTTTTATGACGATTGCCCCGCCTGTTGCCATGCGATTCATCTCAATATGATGGTCGATGAACGTTTAGACAAAATAGAGTTGTTTGTTGATGCCGATGATGAACAAATCTTTTAAAAAGTGAGCGCTTGGCAAGCGCTCTTCTTAATGGTTACGTGCAACACGCCAAGCCCCCCTATCTAGCCTAATCAAGCTTTGTCTGAAATAGATTTCACCGCATATAGCGCGACGAGCAACCTTCCAAATAAACATTAGGTAATTTCATCAGTTTTTCATGGAGCTTAGTGTGACATTTCTTTATCATCCATGCCTACGCGATAAGTTGATTATTGGTCGCGATTTTTGCTTGTCCTTCCTCTGGAGATATTTGTGCATCGTTATAAACAAGAAGCTTCAAATTTAATCAAATTGGCAACACCTGTGTTGATTGCCTCTATTGCTCAAACTGGAATGGGCTTTGTAGATACCGTCATGGCAGGTGGTGTGAGTGCGATTGATATGGCTGCGGTATCGATCGCAGCGAGTATTTGGCTACCTTCGATTCTGTTTGGTGTTGGGTTGTTAATGGCGTTGGTTCCTGTGGTAGCGCAACTCAACGGATCAGGGCGGCAAAAGAAAATTCCTTTTGAAATACAGCAAGGCGCAGCGCTAGCGTTGTTTGTCTCTATTCCCATTATTGGTGTTCTTTTTCAAACTCAATGGATTTTGGGGTGGATGGATATTGAGCCGTTGATGGCTGAAAAAACTAACGGGTACATGTACGCCGTGATGTTTGCCGTACCTTCTTATTTACTATTTCAAGCATTGCGCAGTTTCACGGATGGTATCTCACTGACGAAACCCGCCATGGTGATTGGTTTCGCGGGCTTATTAGTTAACATTCCACTTAACTGGATTTTCGTATACGGAAAATTTGGCGCACCAGAGCTAGGCGGTGTGGGTTGTGGTGTGGCGACGGCAATTGTCTATTGGTTGATGTTTTTTATGCTGCTGTTTTATGTCGTCACTTCTAAACGCATGGCGCACATTAATATCTTTGGTGAATTCCATAAACCACAATTGAAGGCGCAAATTCGCTTATTTAAGCTTGGTTTTCCTGTGGCGGCAGCGATATTTTTTGAAGTTACTCTATTTGCTGTGGTCGCATTGCTGGTCGCTCCACTCGGTTCATTGGTGGTGGCGGCTCACCAAGTCGCTTTGAATTTCTCATCATTAATTTTTATGTTACCGATGAGTATCGGCGCGGCAGTGAGCATCCGTGTTGGCCATAAGCTGGGCGAAAAAAATATTGAAGGGGCAACCATCGCTTCGCAGGTTGGCTTGTTAGTCGGTTTATCTACTGCAATTATCACAGCGACGTTAACGGTCCTATTTCGTGAATATGTGGCTTTGCTTTATACGGAAAACCAAGCCGTTGTAGCCATGGCGATGCAGTTGCTTATTTTTGCGGCTATTTATCAATGTATGGATGCGATTCAAGTCGTTGCAGCAGGAGCGCTACGTGGTTATAAAGACATGACGGCTATTTTTAATCGTACCTTTATCGCTTATTGGATGATTGGCTTGCCAACCGGCTATGTATTAGCAATGACAGATTTCATTGTCGAACCTATGGGTGCCAGTGGGTTCTGGATAGGATTTATCGTTGGCTTATCCTCTGCTGCTTTAATGCTGGGTATCCGCTTACACTGGATGCATCAACAAGCCGATAGCGTGCAACTCGATTTTGCATCGAAATAACGGCTTGATTCTCTGAATTTCAACGTGGCGAAAAGGCGTTGCGATGAAATAATAAGGTCAGACATTGTCTGGCCTTATTTATATTGCTGGCCTTTCTCTCATAAAACGTGCAAATCTTGGTTTTCCTTCTGCAGTGAGATCATTAAAACGAAAAGTAATAATGGATCCGATCTTTGGCGGATTATTTCTGATCTCATCAGAAAAACCGCTGCCGATATAGAACTCAACACCGTTTTCTAAGCGCACTAGCACTGATCCCATCATACCTTGGTACTTGCCAGACCCCAGTTTATAACCAATGACCGTAGCTTCAGCATCTTGGTGTTTTTTAAGCTTAAGTAAATCGTTACTGCGGCCAGCTTGGTAATCGGCATTAATTTTTCGCAGCATCACCCCTTCACCCTGCCCATCACTTACGTTGTCTAAATACCCAAGCAGCTCTTTTTCTGAGTGAATTGGTGAATGTTCAATATAGGTAATATGCGGAGCATTCATGAGTGAGGATAAGTGGATGAGATGGCGGTATCGCTTTTGGTAGTCACCGATCGCTTCGGGCATATCAAACAGCATAAAGCGGATGCTTTGCCACGCTTCATCGGTTGGTATGGTATCCAATACCGTTTGTTGAACGTGATGAAACTGACCTCGTCCAGCCCAAAGCTCTCCTTCTAATGCTTTATTAGGTAATGGTGCAGTAAACCAAGCAGGCGCATTGATCTTATTACCATTACGCGTATGAAGATATTGTCCATTCCAGACGGCGCGAATTCCATCCAGTTTTTCACTTTTCCAGTACTCAGCAACATCAATGCCATGTTGGTAACTATTGGCTGCTGTGACCGGAATAAACATCTGAAAGTTTTCCGTTGCAATAACAGGAATTGTGTTCAATAAAGCGATGGAGAGTAGCGATAGTTTCAGTTGCATGCCGTCAGGCTCGATCAATCAAAATGTGGTACATACTTAGCACGTACCACTCATATGAAAACCATAAACAAGATAAATTGCGATGAAATTCATACTCAATCATCTCTAAAAAACAGCTTATTACATAGACAGTTACGACATGTAGATAGTGTTTTATCAGCCTTTAAAACCTAAGCGTTTTTAGGCTGCACGTGTGTATTCAAGCCACTCCAAATGATTTTGCCCTGCTTTTAAGCCCATGTCATAGCCTATATTGAGCAAAGGTAACTTCATCGTCAGTCTCTTAACGGGAAACCCTTCAGGTGGCGCGATTACTCGAATGATGGCATCAGAAGGTGGATTGCGAATAAATTCAAGTGATTGGTTGTAATGTTTCGCACGAAATAGCATTGATTTAGCCATATTTGGATGGCGTGAAAAGAGTTTTTTCATCATCCACTTACTTTTAGGGGGCGACATGATATAGCTAAGTGGATGTGATAAAACAACCGTAATATCTCGTGCTCCACGGCGATACGCTTCTTTAACAGGGATCGAGTCAGCAACCCCTCCATCAGTGTAGCAACCACCATGGAAACAAGGCGTGTGCTTATAAACTATCGGTAGAGCGGATGTGGCTTCAATGGCCGTGCTCAAGTTTTCTTGAGTCACTCGATAATAATCGGCTTTACCCGTTTCGATATTGGTTGCAACGGCAAAGAAAGGGACTGAGTTAAACAGTTTGTCTTCATCAATCGGATAACGTCGGTTGGACTCATCGATTAGCCAACGCACATCGACGAGATTTCCCCCCTTAATAAAGCGAATTGGGTTAAAAAAAAGACGGTCGGTGGCAAGCTGAGTTACAACGTGATAACTGCGTCTCGGTTGCTTCGCAAGGTAGCCGATTAAGTTTGAAGCTCCAGCTGAAACACCTAATACAAAATCAAATGGGTTGTGCTGATGTTGTAAAAAACTATCCAAGACTCCACTGGCAAAAATGCCGCGCATCGCACCACCTTCAACCACTAACGCTTTCATCATGATTCTCTCTCTGTACTTCATCGTTAAACGTTATGGTACGGAAAAAATCAGAAAGACAATAATAGGTTCTCTTTATCACTAAGATAGGCAAAACCGAACCAATGTCAGTCTTGATAATGACGATTCAAAAATCGTAAAAGGTCAGACGCCTCATCATCGGGCAGATGAGGCGCTATGATCAGATATTAGCAGTTTGCGCTTGCTGAACTTTTTGTAAACGAGAAAGGAATTTGATCCATCCTTTGGCATGGCTTGATGGGTTTAGGTTTTCAGCTTGCTTGGCTTGGTATAGAGCATTATCGAGTTGATTGAGTTTGTACAGCGCATGAACTCGCGCTAACGCGACATCGGCTTTTTTCTCGCGCGTGGTGACTTTATCCAACGCCTGTAACGCTTCTTTAAATTGCCCTTGCTGGTTGTACAGCAGCGCCACTTGCCAATAGTATTGCTCATCCTGTTCAGCTGCTTTTGTCCATGTTCTGATCGCGGATTGCCATTCTTTGGCTTGCTGCCAGTAAGTGGCTTGCTCTTTCAGTAAAGTTAAGTCTTGATCAGCATCAGATAATGTTTGCAGAACTTGCGCCGCACGTTCTGGAATGCCATTTTGCGCATACAACTGCGCGAGCAAGTGTTTATCCTTATCGGTTAATTCCATACCTTGTAATTTGGCTAACGCTAGACTGTTTAATGCTTGACGACGCTGATCTAAACGCAGATGTAAACCGACCAACTGTCGCCACCAACTGGCTTGGTCAGGCTCCAGCATGATCAGTTTTTCTAAAGTTGGAATGGCCGCCTTCCATTGTTCTAGCTGAAGCTGCGCACCTAATTTAAGTGACAGTGGGTTTTTAGTATTGAGTGGTGTCACGGTTTGGTATTTATCCAACGCATGCAGCACTTTTTTCCATTGTGCAATTTGGTAGTGGGTTTGTGCGATACGCAACCACAGATCGTCTACTTTCTGTGAAGGAGGAACGGATTTCAATAATTGGTAGTAGTGCGGTAACGCCTTTTCAAATTGTTGTTCATTGACATACAGATCAGCCAACATACGTTCGGTGGTCCATGCCTGCTCATCTTGCAGCTCTCCACTCTCTACAGCGTACTTGATCTGTTTGACTGCCGCTTTGGGCTGACCACTTTGCCAATAAAACACACCAAGCATCCGGGCAACAAATGCTTTATCGTAAAGACGTGACGTTTCAACACTGCTCAGTACCTCAATGGCTTGAGTGAGGTTCTCTTCTAATGCAAATTGCTGTGCTTTTTGCACTTTCAGGACTGTTGTCGCACTTAATTCGCTCGCATTTAAAGAGAGCGAGCCGATAACAAGTGATAAGCCAATCAACATACGTTTCATCATTTGGCGATTTTAAACTCCACAGTCACGGTTTGTCCCGGCTGCTCAATAGCTTTGCCGTCAACAATCTGAGGTTGATACTTCCATTTTTTCAGCGCTTGCATCGCTTCACGCTCAAACATACGTTTAGGATTGGCATCGACGACATTGATGTCGACGGCTTTTCCTGTTGTATCAATGGTAAAGCTTAATGTAACGAAACCTTCTACGCCTCGCTTTAGAGCTCGGCTTGGATAAAGCGGCTCGACACGATATAACGGCATTGCTTGCTGGTTTGAGCCAAAATCACCAAAGGTTGGTGCGCTAATCGCCACCCCATTAAGCGCTGTATCCAAACCCAAAGCTGGTAAACTAGTGAGTGATGTAGCGGCCGTAGCGGTAGTTTGTGACTGTGTCACTTGTGCTTGCGGTGGCGGCTCAGGCAACTTTAAAGGTTCCGGAACGCTACGTTGGCGACGCTCTAAATCGTGTTCTTGTTCCATCATCACCATGTTAAATCGCAGTGCTTGAGTTGGTTTTACAGCGTGTTGGTTACCGTTATCCACCATCCACGCCATAAAACTGAACAGCGCCAGCGAAATCGCTCCTGCAATTGGCAAAGCAAGCAGTAAACGTCCCATTAACGCTTCTCCGCCGCCAATGCGATATTTTTCACTCCGGCCCCTTTGGCCGCATCCATCACTTTAACAACCGTACCGTTATAAGCATGTTCATCCGCTTGAATCACTAACGCCGCATCTGGTTGTTCGAGTAGCAGATGTTCTAGGGTGGCCTCTACACGTTCAACATCAATCAAGCGTTTATCGATGTAAATATCATTGGATGCATTGATAGCGACAAAAATACCCGCATCTTTCTGACTCACCGCGTGAGAAGCTTGAGGGCGGTTAACCTCAACACCTGATTCACGAACAAATGAGCTGGTAACAATGAAAAAAATCAGCATGATAAAGACGATGTCGAGCATCGATGTTAAGTCTATCTGCGCTTCATCATTTCTTGGCTGGCGTCTGCCTAATCTCATCGCAAACTCCTTAACGATTTTTCTAATTTTAATTCAAGTAGATGACACTTTTTTGCAAGACGGGCATGCACAAACATGCCCGCAAGGGCCGCGACCATTCCGGCCATTGTCGGTAATGTGGCCAATGAAATGCCAGATGCCATCAATTTAGGATCGCTGCTGCCTTGATTTGCCATCACATCAAACACAGAGATCATTCCGGTGACGGTGCCGAGCAGCCCTAACATTGGGCAAAGTGTGACGAGCAGTTTGATCATGTTAAGGTTGTGGCGCAGCATCTGTTGTGCTTCACCAAGCCAACCCTCGCGAATCGCATGGGCATACCATGAATGGTGTTCCACGCGTTGATGCCATTGCTCTAACCACCCTTTTCGATATTTAGGAAAGCTCAATACCACAAACAGTACGCGTTCGATGATCAACAACCAATAAAGCGCCACCACCCCAGCTAGCCACCATAAGACGATACCCCCTTGCTGCATAAACTGCTGCAAGGTTGCTAGCCAGTCATTGCTGAGCAGTGCGCTTGGCAATACGCTGTTCATTACGCCGCATTCCTCATTGAAGCTTGACATTCTTGCTCTGCTTGCGCAGCAACGAGGCCAATCCCCTGCTTTTCTAAAATAGAGCGAATATTTTCCGCTTGAGAGCTTAAGATATTATGAGCTAATAATAGTGGGATCGCAGAGACTAAACCCAGCACGGTAGTCACCAAGGCCATTGAAATACCACCCGCCATTACTTTTGGATCACCGTTACCAAATTGTGTGATCACTTGGAAGGTTTCAATCATGCCGGTCACCGTACCCAATAGCCCAAGCATCGGCGCAATCGCGGCTAATAACTTCAGCATCGATAAACCTTTTTCCAAATGCGCTTGTTCATCGACCACCGCTTCCAGCAAGCGCAGCTCCAACGCTTCTACGCTGCGATTTTGCTCTTTGTTATAGACGCTGAGTACACGCCCCAATGGGTTATTACCAATTTTCTGTACATCTTTAAGCTGCGCTTTGATCTTGTGGTGAGTCATCACCAATGCGAAGCCGCGATAGAAAGCGATGATTAAACCAATACCAAGCAGTACCAAAATGATGTTACCAACCGCACCACCCATTTGTAGCCGTTCGGCTAATGTTGGCGTAAGGGCTAGCTGTTCAAGCATGATGCCACGCGAAGGATCGACCACTAAGCTTTCGATTTCCCCCGTATTTAGGCCAGAGAAAATCGGTCCATTGTCCGGTTGTTTCAAATAAGCGGTGGCGGCTTGTTTATCCCCGTTCCATTTGACATAACCTTGCTCTGTCACCAAACCAAAGGTTCCAATACGATAGGCGGCCACATTTTGCGTGACACCGTCACCATTGATAAATGCGATCTGAACGCGGCTTAGCTCACCACTGGCGATGATCTGTTCAACATAGCTGTGCCATAACCCTGTCAGCTGCGGCATCGAGGGTAAAGATTTTGCGGCGACAATTTCTTGTACCCGCGATGTATACTGATGGCGATCAACCGCAGTGATGGAAGATTCCAATTCACTGCTTAATGCTTTGGCATTTTGGCGTACCACACCAAACAGCTCTCCAAGGCTTCCTGTTTCTAAGCGAAGCTGCTCTTCTAAACGTGCTAGTCGGTTTTCATTATTACTGAATTGCGTGCTTAGCTTATCCGCTTGCGCTTGTAAATCTTGGCGCTGAGCTTCTAGCTCTGCTTTGGCGCGGCGTAGCTGCTGTTCGGTTTGTTTAAAACCCGCTTCGCGTTCGATATTGTGCTGCTGCTGCTGTTTGTTTTCCACTTTGGCGTTGCTGACTAATTCCGTAGAAGCAAAGCTGTTGAAAGCCAATAGTGTTAAACAGAGTGATGAGAGAGAGAAAACCATCTTCATTTGCTTTGCTCCTCTACTAACTCAAGTGAAACAGGTATCGTCATTAAGTTTGGTGTAATTAAATTGTTGGCCATTTTGAAAGCGGTATCTAAATCGGCATATAACCCACTATCGACATCGGTCCACTGGTGCGAGTTTTGGCTCCAGCTCCAATACTGTTTGCCATTTAAGCTACGAGCCACCAGCGATAAACGGCCAACGTATAAAATGTCAGCTTCAATGGTTTTGTTTTCATTGAGCACCACTGCGCCTTGATAAACACCCAGTTTAGTCCCGTAATCAATTTCGATTTGGTACGCTTCAAGAATACGGCGGTATTTTTCAGCATCGCTGACATCCGATCGCACCATCATCGATTCCAGCTTTTCTAAACGCTCTAAACGCGTTTCGCGCTTTAATGGTTTGTCGTTTTCGATTAGGGTACGTAGCCCGTCGATCATCTGATACATCAAAGGAACGATGCCTTGGCGAGTCAGTTTTATCTCATCAATTTGTGACGATAGACTTTGCGCTTCCTGATTCTGGTTTTCCACCAGCGATGCCAAGTGATTACGATAAATAGTGAGATTTTTCACTTCTTCTTTTAACTGATCGATATCAGCTTGCATCAGCAACGCTGATTGAGAACTGTGATTGATGTTCTGTTGGCTGGCGACTGAAGCCGAATTGGTTTTATTTTGGATGGCATTCGCGTCACTGAGTGTAGAAGCATTTACTGCGAACAAACTGGTAGTCGCCACCAAGGACAAGCTGATTTTTAAAAGATTCATAGACGTTATTCATTACCTTCAACGAAGTGTTATCACCTTGTTGATAAAAGCTCTCATTATCATCAAGGATCGCATTCTAACGATTTTTTCCGGTGCAAACAACCACAGTATGCACCGAACACTCTTTGCTGATGAGTTTTAAAGCCAGCTACCCTTTATTTACCTTTGCTGACCCCAAATTGCCAAACAGACTTCATTAAACTTTTGACTTTTATTTTGACCACTCGCCAATGTGTGATGGGCCGTATAGGTGCGGTATTTAGCAGGTGTTGGTAGGTTTTTTCGCTCAAACGCCCCTCTTTGCCGTGTGCAAGAAGCAGTGTTTCTGGGTTGAGCTTGAAGATCCGTTCAAGTGACTGGCGATATTGATTGGGATGGAAAGTAGGAAAAGGGGCAATCAACTGCTTTTTCACTTCAACCATTAAATCAGCAACATACACAATGCCTTGCTGTGCATGGTAGACAGACAAATCTCGGTCGGTATGCCCTGGAGTTTCTAAGATTTGCCATTCGTTAAAATGAGGAATAGTGTCGCCATCGTTGAGCTTAATATCAGGCTTTAAGACACGTGGATACCATAAATTCTGCCGCGGGCGGCCTAGGCGATTCGCCATCCAACGCGCAAGCGCAAGATCTGCTAGATGCATACAAAATCCGTCCAAGCCACGATACCAATCATGATCTTTATTGGCAGAGATGATTTTACAACCCGTTAATGCACGCAATTGATGAGCCGCCCCAGCGTGATCTGGATGCATGTGAGTTACCACAACGGTATGCAGATGTGAAAAAGGACGGTTCAGTTCATTCTCAATGAAGTGCTGCAACGTAGGAATGTCTGCTCGACTTGCACCGTCTAGCAGTAATAATCGTTCTGGATATTCAGCCAGATACATATTCTGAATATAGCCTTTGATCGTATGTAGCTTCACCGTTATCCCTACTTGACAGATCAGACCTCCTGCCTGATGTTGGATAAGCATAGCATTAGCGAAAGTGATGTCCAAAGCGCGTCGTCTCTCATTTCCATCAATTTGAAGACAAAATAGAAGGCGCGCGCTATGCTGAGCCGGTTTTAATTGTGTGGAGATAACGCTATGAAGCCTATGATTATTGGCCACCGCGGAGTGGCCGGCCATTACCCTGAAAATACGCAAGTGAGTGTGCAAGCCGCTATTGATTTAGGCCTAAAGTGGGTTGAAGTGGATGTGCAACCGACTCAAGATCACATATTGGTTGTTTGCCACGATCACACCATTAATCGTTGCAGTAATGGTAAAGGGCGCATTGATTCTTACACGCTTGAGCAATTACAACAGTTCGATTTTGGCGGTTGGTTTGATCCTCAATTTGCAGGCGAACCCATCATGACATTAGAGACGTTGCTGACACTCGCAAAGCAGCACAGCCTTGGTTTAAACATTGAAGTCAAAGTGGATAAACACGATGTTGCTCAAGTCGCTGCTCAGCTTAAAGCGCAACTGGATCAATGTGGATTACCGAATGAACAGATTGTTCTCTCCAGTTTTAGCCACGCTATCATGCGCGAGCTTTATCAGCATTGTCCGGGTTATAAATTGGCGGTGTTGAGCGAGCGATTAACGCGTAAAGATAAGCAAGTGTTAGCCGAAATTGACGCCTTTGGCTGTAACCTTAATTATCAATGGATCAGTGCAAAACACATTGCCGAGTTACATCAAGCGGGTTACCAAATTTGGTGCTACACGGTGAATAATCCGAAAAAGTTCAAACATCTCAACTCGGTTGACGCCATTTTTAGTGACGATCCACAGTGCTTTTTGTAAGCCTGCAAGCGTTTAGCTGACTGGTAGAATCTCTTTATTGAGAATGATTCTTCATAATGCGCCACTCTTCCACTCTGTCATCACTCAATAATATGGATGATTTCCTAAGGTACTCTCTATGATACTTGACTCATCGTTATGGATTTGGATCCCGCTGCTTTTTGCCGTTATCTTCAGTTTTCAAAAGCAATTACGTCCAGCATTCGCCTTGCTAGCACTGTCGTTAGTGGGCGGATGGTTCACAGACCGATTATCGTTAATGGCCCTGCTGTATGTCGCCATTGGATTATGTGGTGCTTATTACATCCCACAACTGAAAGGCCGCTGGAAATGGTTTGCTCATGGTGCGTTGCTATTATGGGCAATTGCACTGCTGCTGCATGCTATTCCTGGTTTTAATAACCCTAAAGTGCTGGATAATGTGGTGGCTGGTGCAAATAGTGCCCCCTTTCGTCTCTACTTGAACCTAGATAAACCTATGGTATTTTTTGCTTTGCTACTCGCTTGGCCGCCACTCCTTGGCAACCATCAAACCATTCGTTGGGCCGCGATCGGTAAAGTGTCGATTCCTCTTTTTGCTTTGCTTTTTGTCGCATGGGCGCTTGGCGCAATTAAGCCCGAGTTATCTTTACCGACTTGGTGGTGGCTCTTTGCTCTCAATAATTTGCTTTTAACCTGTGTGGTGGAAGAAGCATTTTTCCGGGGCTATTTACAAAAAGCCGTTAGTGAAAAATTCGGTCTATGGCTAGGTATTGCGCTCGCTAGTATCCTATTTGGTCTTGCGCATTTTTCTGGCGGCGTGACTTTGGCGCTATTTGCCACATTAGCTGGTATTGGCTACGGCGCGATCTATCATCTAAGCGGGCGTTTATGGACGGCTGTACTCTTCCACTTTCTCTTTAATTTTTCCCACCTTATTTTCTTCACTTATCCAGTATGGGTACAGCGTTAAAACCTTTAAGCCAGCTGAAGTTTTCGCTGGCTTTTTTCTTTTTTTCAGTCGATGAAATACCTTATTGATAGTTTAGTGACAACCGTTATGAACAACTGAGTATAAAACGAATTGTTCTCATTATTCCTATTTTTGGCCTAGGGTTTATGGTCAACGTCATGTTGATAATAATACTCCAGGGAGGAGAGAATGAACCAGAAACAAACGTTATTGGCGATTGCGCTAGCAGGCTGTTTCAGTACCGCTTATGCAGAAGAAAAGGTGTGGATTTCCATTGGTGGTGACGCGACGCAAACGGCGCTTCGCTCTGGAGCCCAAAGCCTATTACCTGAAAATCTTATCAATCAAACATCAGTATGGGTTGGGCAAGTACCAGTAAGCGAGTTGGCGACGCTTTCACATGAAATGCACGAAAATCATCAGCGATGTGGTGGTTATATGGTCCACCCTTCTGCACAAAGTGCGATGAGTGTCAGCGCAATGCCGCTGAATCTAAACGCTTTCAGTGCACCAGAAATAACTCAGCAAACCACCGTTAACGCTTGGTTGCCATCAGTATCAGCGCAACAAATCACCAGTACCATCACCACCTTAACCCAGTTTAAAAATCGCTTTTATACCACCTCGACTGGTGCTCAAGCATCGAATTGGATTGCAGATCATTGGCGCTCACTCTCTGCGTCACTGCCCGCAAGCAAAGTAGAACAAATCACACATTCAGGCTACAACCAGAAATCGGTAATGCTCACAATTACAGGCTCTGAAAAACCTGACGAATGGGTGGTGATTGGCGGGCATTTAGACTCGACACTTGGTTCTCGAACCAACGAAAGCAGTATTGCGCCGGGTGCGGACGACGATGCATCAGGTATCGCGGGCGTGACAGAAATCATCCGTTTGTTGTCTGAGCAAAATTTTCGTCCTAAACGCAGCATCGCTTTCATGGCTTACGCTGCTGAAGAAGTGGGCCTTAGAGGTTCACAAGACTTAGCCAATCGTTTTAAAGCCGAAGGTAAAAAAGTAATGTCTGTGATGCAGTTAGACATGACTAACTACCAAGGTTCACGCGAAGATATTGTCTTCATAACCGATTACACCGACAGTAATTTTACCCAGTATTTGACACAACTATTGGATGAATATTTACCGTCATTAACCTATGGATTTGATACCTGTGGCTATGCCTGCTCTGATCATGCCTCTTGGCATGCGGTTGGTTACCCAGCCGCGATGCCTTTTGAATCCAAATTTAATGATTACAACCCTAATATTCATAGCCCGCAAGACACTCTGCAAAATTCCGACCCAACAGGATTGCATGCGGTGAAATTTACTAAACTTGGATTGGCTTATGTGGTTGAAATGGGTAACGCCTCAACACCGCCTACACCGAGTAATCAACTGAAAAATGGCGTACCTGTGAACGGTTTATCGGCCAGCAGAAATAGCAAAACCTGGTATCAATTCGAACTGCAGGAAGCGGGCAACTTGAGTATTGTATTGTCAGGGGGAAGCGGCGATGCCGATTTATACGTTAAGTATCAAACTGATGCTGATCTACAGCAATACGACTGCCGTCCTTATCGCAGTGGCAATAATGAAACGTGTCAGTTCTCCAATGCTCAACCGGGCCGCTATTCTATTTTGCTGCATGGATACAACAATTACAGCAATGCAAGTTTAGTGGCGAATGCTCAATAAACAGCGCAAAGAAAAGCCAGCCGCAAGGCTGGCTAATCGATTAACTCTCAGCATCGGGCTGGTTTTCTGGTGCGGCGGCAATAAACGCAGGATGAGCACGAAGCTCTGCAGTGATTCGTTTGATGATCGGAAACTGCGCCATATCAAGATTAAAGCGCTCCGCGTTATACACTTGTGGTACTAAACAAACATCCACTAAGCTCAGTTGATCACTAACACAGTATTCTCCTGATACTGTCGCCAATTTCTTTTCCAAGGCATGAAACCCCGTGGCTATCCAATGCCGATACCAGTCTCCTTTTTGACTTTCATCCACGGCCAGTTCACGCGTTAAATATTGTAAAACTCGTAGATTGTTCAGTGGATGAATATCAATAGCAATGTCTTGCGCCAGTGCTTTAACCTGATATTTCTCTTTACCTGATAACGGAACCAAACGGACTTGGGGATATTGGTCATCCAAATATTCGATGATGGTTAACGACTGAGTAATGCAATGTCCGTTATCTTCCAGTACCGGAATTAACTCACTCGAGTTGAGAGCGCTAAACTCGGTTGAATGTTGCACTCCGCCCTCCTTAACTAAATGGATAGCAATCGACTGGTAATCGAGCGCCTTGAGGTGAAGTGCGATGCGTACTCGGTAAGCGGCTGAAGAGCGCCAATACCCATATAACTTGAGGCTACTCATGACCCTTTCACCACGCGTTGATCGATTAAACCAAACAGGCTGTTCCCTTTATCATCACGCATTTCTAACGTTATCCTGTCACCAAATTTCATAAATTCGGTGCTTGGTTTACCGTCCCGAATGGTTTCAATCATTCGCACTTCTGCAATGCATGAATAGCCGACTCCCCCTTCAGCAATCGCACTGCCAAAATCGGTTCCCTGTTTATTAGAAACTGTACCAGAACCAATAATAGTGCCCGCGCACAATGGGCGCGTTTTTGCTGCGTGAGCAATTAACTGTGGAAATTCAAACGTCATGTCCACGCCAGCATTGGGGCAACCAAATGGTTTATTGTTATAGGTTGATAGCAATGGCAGGTTGAGTTTTCCGCCGTCCCAATGGCAGCCTAGTTCATCGGGTGTCACAGCGACAGGAGAGAATGCTGAAGACGGTTTGGATTGAAAAAAACCAAATCCTTTAGCAAGCTCTTGAGGGATCACACCACGCAGCGACACATCGTTAACCAACATCACCAATCGAATCGCTTGCGCCGCTTCACTTAGGGTTGCACCCATTCTGACATCATCGGTGATCACGGCCACTTCGGCTTCAAAATCAATTCCCCATGCTTCATCTTGCATTTGAATATCATCACGCGGTCCAAGAAAAGCATCCGAACCACCTTGATACATTAACGGATCACTCCAGAAACTTTCAGGGATCTCTGCTCCTCGTGCTTTTCGTACTAACTCAACATGGTTGACGTAAGCAGAACCGTCGGCCCATTGATACGCTCTAGGCAGCGGCGAATGACACAAGGTTTGATCAAACCGCATCTCTTGCAGCAATTCGCCTTCATTCAGCGCCGTGTAAATTTCGCTGAGCATCGGTGCGGTTTCCTGCCAACGGTCTAAGGCTTGCTGTAAATGCTCGGCAATTTCAGGCACAGCAACGCATTTTGATAAGTCATGGCTGACCACAACCAATAACCCATCTCTTGTGCCGTTTTTTAGCGTAGCTAACTTCATGTCACTTCCTTATTCTTATTCGTTTATTCGCTCTTCCAACTGTAGACGTACTGTTGATTTTCAACCTGCTGCGCCGCCTCACTAAAGTGTAATGCATGCCGCGTATCAATCATCACAGCCACTTCATCGGTAAATTTTTTCTTATACTCTTGCCCAGCTTGGAACGCTTTCGGATGTGGGCCATGGGTAAACCCGGCAGGATGAAAAGTGACCATGCCAGCTTCAATATTATCGCGGCTAAAGAAATCACCCGCATGGTAGAAGAGCACTTCATCGTAATCATCATTGTTATGATAAAACGGAACCTTTAAAGCGCCGGGGTCACTCTCAATCGGCCGAGGCACAAAGGTGCAGACCACAAAACCTTGGCCAACAAACGTTGTGTGAGCGGAGGGCGGCAAATGATAGCGATGCGACATCAACGGCCGAATGTCTCGCCAGTTGAGTTTCACCACGGAAAGATCACCGTGCCAACCTACTGCATCCAATGGGTTAAATGGATAAGTAATGACGCTGATTTTCTCATGACGTTTTAAATGAACTTGGGTGGTCTTTTCTGAATACTGCGCTTTAAACTCTGGATTAATCGACGGGACTTGCAAAACCGCAGGATCGAATATGGCGTGGTTCCCTACTAGCCCTTTTTCTGGCAAAGCATACGCCGCATCCGTATTCTCTATCATTAGAATGAACATCGGCTCACTTGGCTCAAGCCGCCAATTGGTTGAGCGCGGGATCAACACATAATCCCCTTGTGAAACGCTCAAGTGTCCGTAATCGCAATAAAAATCAGCGCTTCCTTGATGAATAAAAAGTAACTCATCACCATCGGCGTTACGCACTAAATGATCCATCGCTTGAGCCAGCTTCCATACTCGTACTTTACATTGTGCATTATGCAATAGGTGCGGCACGCTCCACGGTGAACTTTGTTTGGCTTGCTCGATCAAATTAAAATTAAAGGCTCTCGGCCTTAACTCACCTTGCCATTCACTCCACCCAGTCGGTGCATGTTGGTGATGGAAATGGGCCGCAGGGCCAAAAAAGCCACTGCGTCCTGCTTCTCTTTCATAGATGGCCTCTTGCGGGAAGTCGGCATGAGCTTGGTTTGAACATACCCCTTCTCGATGAGGAAATGTGATCCATTTATGCATCGCTGAGTACTCCTCGTCGAATTTGATCTTCTTCAATCGACTCAAATAACGCTTTGAAATTACCTTCCCCGAACCCTTCATTGCCTTTGCGTTGAATGATCTCAAAAAAGACTGGGCCAATGACGGTTTGAGTAAATATTTGCAGCAAAATTCCATCTTTCATCGGTGCACCATCAATCAGGATCCGCAGCGCTTTTAACTGATCAACATCTTCTTGATGCCCTTCAACTCGATCACTGACTTTTTCGTAGTAAGTATCCGGTGTCGGCATGAAATCCATCCCTCGCTCGCGCAGAGTACGTACCGTCTGGTAGATATCATCAGTGGATAAAGCGATGTGTTGGATCCCCTCACCATTGTATTCACGAATAAACTCTTCTATTTGTGATTTATCGTCAGACGATTCATTGATTGGGATGCGAATTTTGCCGCAAGGCGCTGTCATTGCGCGGCTAACTAACCCAGTTAGCTTTCCTTCAATATCAAAATAGCGAATTTCACGGAAGTTACCAATCCGCTCATAAAAGCCAGACCAAATGTCCATGTGGCCTTGTTTGACGTTATGCGTTAAGTGGTCAATTTCGAACAAGCCAACATTGGCGTCGGTCATTCGTTGATTAGCATCGGCATAGAACTTGAAATCCACATCATAAATGCTCTGGCTACCATAACGATCGACAAAATAAAGCAAGCTATCGCCAATTCCATAAATCGCAGGAATGCTCAGTTCCATTGGGCCAATTTGTGTTTTGTATTCTCGCCCGCCATTTGCCTGCACATGCTGCATGGCGACAGATGCATCATGAACGCGAAACGCCATCCCACACACTGAAGGTCCATGCACTTTGGCAAACGCTGCAGCTTGGCTATGGGGTTGAGAGTTAACGATAAAATTGATATCCCCTTGACGATATAACCACGCCTCTTTTGAGCGATGTTTGGCTATCTCAGCAAAGCCAAGAGAAGTAAACAGCTCTTTTAACTGCGCGATTCCAGCGGGATCAGCCGCGGTGTACTCCACAAATTCAAAACCGTCTGTTCCCAATGGGTTAAATGTTGAGGTCATCTCACGCTCCTTTTTTGTTAACGCTTGTGTTGAGTATTGCGAACATGGCGTAATTTTCAGCAAAAATGAACCCTATAACAAAAAACGGTTTAGCGGAGAACAAATAGTGTCAATGTAATTAAAATGTTACACAAATCTATTAATGAGCAGTAGGATAGTAAATTAGCGAATTTCACAGAGATGATTTGTTTTTATTTGACTGAATACTAAGCACTTTTACTTAATTGGCCACGTTAATCACAAGTCAATCATAACCAGTTGCTCAGTAAGATAAATAGCACGGCGTAACATTTTAGCTACATTTATCAAAAGCCGACACTGCCTCCGGCAAAAAACACACAATCGGGCGAGGTGTTAGGCGCACATGATTTTTATATGTCGAGCTACACGAACAAAACATTAGGCCAACACAAGTGAATCATTAAGTTAAAAACAATAGCCATTGGCTATAATATATAAGCGAAAAATTCGGTTGTTTTGTCGTGCTTCTTTGATTTATCGCAGAACATCGCGTCATCCACACGCGATATGGTATGGCTTCTGTTTCCTACGAGATAACAAAATGACCATGATAAATGAACAGCGCTTGGTTGAGCACTTTCTACAACTAATTCAAATTGACAGCGAATCGGGTAACGAAAAACAGATTGCAGAAACGCTGTCTGAACAATTGGGTGAGCTTGGTTTTTCAGTCCAAAAACTGCCCGTACCTGAACATGTTTCCAATGGCTTTAACCTTTATGCTCGCCTAGCAGGACAACTCGATGACAGTGTCGTACTGAGCTGTCACATGGATACCGTCAAACCGGGGATTGGCATTACACCCGTCATTGAAAATGGCGTCATTCGCTCTAACGGTGAAACTATTTTAGGCGGCGATGACAAATCGGGTATTGCGGCAATTATGGAGGCGATCCTAACGATTAAAGCGCAAAAACAACCTCATAAAACCATTGAAATTGCATTCACCGTCCATGAAGAAGGCGGGCTACAAGGCTCCAAACACTTTGATATGTCTCATATTCAATCGGCTAAGGCGATTGTACTCGACACTGGTGGTCCAATAGGAACCATCGTTAAAGCCGCCCCAGGGCAGCAAAAAATCATCGTTAATATCAAAGGCAAACCCGCACACGCAGGCCTTGCTCCTGAAGAAGGTATTAGCGCTATCGCCGTCGCAGCCGATGCGATTACCCAAATGAAATTGCTGCGTATTGATGAGGAAACCACGGCGAATATCGGCCTTGTTCATGGCGGTGGCGCAACGAATATCGTCATGCCTGATCTTAGAATTGTCGCTGAAGTCCGCTCATTGAATGATGATAAGTTGAGCCTACAAGTTGAACATATGGTGTCAACCTTTCAGGCCGCGGCGCACAAGCATGGCGCGCAGGTTGAGATTGAATCTACTCGTGCTTACAACGCCTTTGTATTGGATGAAGAGCATCCGCATATCGCTGCGATCAAAAAGAGCTTTGAATCGGTTGGGATTGTACCAAAAACCAAACGTACTGGTGGAGGCAGTGATGCAAACAACTTTAACGAAAAAGGATTAGTGACTGTCAATTTGTCAACGGGCATGGCGAAAGTTCACACCACCGAAGAGTATATTGCGATCAGTGATATGGTGAAGATTGCAGAATTCCTAACAACGTATTTGACCGAATAAGCCTTACGATAAAACAGGCCTCATTTTCGCGAGGCCTGCTAAAGAAACATTGGTGGGATTTGTATAAATTATAAGCCTATATTTTCCGTTAACGCTTTGATTTGTCCTAAATCCATGCGGTGAACTTGGATCATCTGATCGATTTGGCTAATTCTTGAATTCGCTTCATCTTGCTTATCACATGCGTCTGATTTTGCATCCCACGACTTACCTTCTAAGTAGACATCACAATCGGTTTTGAGCGTTTTGAGCTTCGGTACTAAAGTTTCTTTCTCTTTTTGCAGCGCTTCTAACTCTTGCTTAATTTTCAATTCACGTTGGAACAGTTCGCGTGAACGTTCAAAAATCGTTGCCTGCATATCGGCTTGCCGATTTAATTTAGAATTTTTGTTCTCAACTTGCGCTAGTGCATTTTCCTGTGTATTGAGTTTCGCTTGCAGCGCTTTATTTTCTGCCATTAATGCTTGGTATTGGCTTTGCGCTTGATCCAGCTCTTGCTGATACTGCTTTTGTTGCTCTTCTAATGCTTGTTGAAGTTTATTTGCTACTTCAGCGTCGACACTGGCGACTTTTAATTGCACTTTTTCAGCTAATTGGCTTTTATCTTGGGTGAGCTGTTCATATTTTTCTTCTAGCTGATGGTATGTTTTTTGCCAGTTATTCGTGGTGATACTTGAACCGATTAAGCCACCTAATGCTAACCCCAACACCCCTGCTAACGCGATGTAGACGTAGGTGCGTTTGTCTCGTTCTTCAATCACTACGACATCGTCTTGTGCATCAATGTCCGTCTGTTTGTTCACTCTTTCGCTCCTATCTATCTCAGCGAGTTAATTCAGTAATCACAATTGAGGCAGCATAAATGACAAAAGCAGTGAGTAAAGAAACCACCACCCCTTTTTGCAACTTTTCGTTGGTACGATAACGAATAAAAATAAAAGCAATGGCGATCAATAAAATAATGGTGATGAGTCGTGTCATTAGCCTATCCTCTCACGTAGTGTATATCATTTATAACACGCGATAAGTCAGAAAAAAGTAGAACAATCGACAACAAGCGTAAAGTTTTCCCCCCTCATCCTACGTTTACGTCTATAAATGGTTAACAAACCACCAAACGGCAGCAAATTGAGATCAAAAGCACAATTTTTCTTGTCTTGAAAAACGCTTTATGTAACATATCTCGCCTTGATGGTAAGCGCACTTATCATCAGTTCCGATGAAGACTGCAGGAGAGTAGCCTTAGTTTATTCAAAGTATGAGTAAACAGGCTCGCCGAAGAAGTAAATCTTTCAGGTGCTAATGCTCTCTCTTATGAGAGCTGGCGAGGACTGTAGTTGGAGGAACCTCTGGAGAGAACCGTTTAATCGGTCGCCGAAGGAGCAAACCCTATTTGGGGTGAAACTCTCAGGCAAAAGGACAGAGGAGTGGAAAGTTACAATCATAAATAGGTGTGGTTTCTTCACCACTGGCCTGCTGTGATCTTTTTGTGGGATCTTTTCAGATTACTGCCCTTTCCCTCTTCTCCTTAACTGTCGTTTTATTAAGGGGAACTAATGAACAACCTGCAATCTATTCTTGAATCTATAGACAACTTTGTCTGGGGACCACCACTTTTAATTTTATTGGTCGGTACAGGCATCTATTTTACGTTTCGTCTCGGTCTTATCCAATTTCGACATTTACCTACCGCACTTAAGATGGTGTTTAGTAAAGACAAAGACGCCGGTAAACAAGGCGATGTATCAAGCTTTGCCGCCTTATGTACCGCACTTTCCGCGACGATTGGAACCGGTAATATCGTTGGCGTAGCGACAGCGATTAAGCTCGGTGGGCCGGGCGCGCTATTTTGGATGTGGTTAGCCGCGCTGTTTGGTATGGCGACCAAATACGCTGAATGTTTACTGGCAGTAAAGTATCGTCAAGTGGATGACAAAGGCCAAATGGTTGGTGGCCCGATGTATTACCTGCAATATGGCGTGGGCTCGCGAACTTTGGCGGTTTTATTCGCCCTATTTGCCATCGGCGTCGCTTGTTTCGGCATTGGTACATTCCCACAAGTCAACGCGATTTTAGATGCTACTGAAATCTCTTTTGGTGTGTCACGCGAAATATCAGCAGTGGTTCTAACGCTGTTAGTCGCATTTGTCACGGTCGGTGGTATTCAATCAATTGCTAAAGTGGCTGGGAAAGTGGTACCTGCCATGGCCCTTTTTTACATCCTTGCGTGTTTGAGTGTGATCATCAGCAACAGCGATCAATTACTCACGGCCATCAGTTTAGTTATTACTTCTGCCTTCACTTCCACAGCCGCTACTGGTGGTTTCTTAGGAGCGAGCATCATGCTAGCGATTCAATCAGGGATTGCGCGCGGTGTATTTTCTAATGAATCTGGTCTTGGCAGCGCGCCAATGGCCGCGGCGGCAGCGAAAACTGACTCTTGCGTAAAACAAGGGTTGATTTCAATGACTGGTACTTTCTTTGACACCATCATTATTTGCACCATGACCGGGCTTGCGCTGATCTTAACTGGCGCATGGCAAAGTGATTTTTCTGGTGCCGCTATGACAACCTATGCATTTGCCGTGGGCTTAAATGCGCAAACCTTGGGCCCGATGATGGTCTCCATTGGTTTGATGTTTTTTGCTTTTACGACGATTTTAGGCTGGAACTATTACGGTGAGCGCTGCGTGGTGTTTTTGTTTGGCACCAAAGCAGTAATGCCTTATAAGCTGATTTTTATCGGTTTGGTAGCATCAGGTGCGTTCTTGCACCTTGATATGATTTGGATTATTGCTGATATCGTTAACGGTTTAATGGCTATCCCTAATCTGATCGGATTAATCGCATTACGTCATATTGTGCTTGAAGAGACCAAGCTGTTTTTTGAAAAACAGTCAGCACCTTTTACGCGTGATGCTCAAACCCAACATTAATCGTTTGCCAGCCGATAAGCATGTGGCAGTGCTTATCGGCAACTTTAGGTGACTAAAGAGCAACTTCTTAAGCCGCTTCATCTTCTAGTAGCAATTTCACCCCAAGCGCAACGAGCACAACACCTGTTGTCCCTTCCATCCATTTCATAAACGACGCATTCTTGAGTAAGTTTTTTGCAAAGCTTAATGCGCCCGCTAAACCGCACTGCCAACACATAGCGATAACAAAATGAATAGCAGCCATCAAAAGCGATTGCAACAACGGAGAATATTCTGGGTTAATAAATTGCGGCAAAAATGCGAGATAAAATACTGCCGTTTTAGGGTTCAACACATTGGAAAGAAAGCCTTCACGCAATGACCGCTTCAGCGTAAATTCACTGTGTGAAATCGCCGTAACCTGCATACCTTGGCTATTTTTCAGCAACGCTTTTAAGCTGGATAGTCCCAGCCAAATTAAATACGCCGCACCAATCATTTTAACCACATGAAACAGCTCGGCCGATTGTGCCAAAATCGCCGAAATACCAACGGCGGAAAAGGTCGCATGCACAAATAGCCCCATGCAAATACCCAAACTTGTTATGCTGCCGTCAGTGAACCCTGCTCGTGATGTGTTACGAATCACCAGTGCCGTATCTAGCCCCGGAGTTAGCGTTAATATAGTAATTGCGATCAGAAAGGCTTCAACGTTTTGGATATACATACCCGTCCTTGTATAAAAGAAATGTCATCGTTTGCCTTTTTATACCTGAGCTCTTTTATAAAGTCTTTAACAGTTTTCACTGGATAAGAAAATAATGAAATCCCCTCAGCTTTGTTGGTTTGGGTCACGCTCTTTCACCTTGATTGACTTGGATAGCCTTGGTTAGACACTTAATGGTTGCTACACTTACTTCTCTTTTACGTCACGGAAGGCTAATTCCATGGATGCATTCAATCAATTAGTTCAACATTCTAAGAAAATCTCACATTTCAATCATTTAGCGGCTATTTGTGGCTGGGATCAAGCCGCAGTAATGGCTGCTGGCGGAGCTCAAGCTCGCTCGGAAGCGATGGCGCACTTGTCCGTTCATATTCATAGTTTACATACTCAACCTCAATTGGCTGAATGGTTTGATAAAGCACAAAATGAGCCATTGGACGATGAGCAAAAAGCAACTCTGCGTGAACTCAAACGCCACTGGCAGCAGGCAAACGTACTGCCTGAAGCTTTGGTGCAAGCGAAATCTCTTGCTGGTTCAAAGTGTGAACATGCTTGGCGTACCCAACGCAAAAACAATGATTGGGTCGGTTTTGAGAAAAACTGGGCTGAGGTGGTCACACTCTCACAGCAAGAAGCGCAGATCCGCGCTGATGCTACAGGTTTAACGCCTTATGATGCGATGCTCGATCTTTACGAACCGGGTACAACAACTCAATCATTGGACGCTGTTTTCAGCGATGTTAAAACTTGGCTGCCAACATTAATCGATCAAGTCATAGAGAAGCAACGCGCCGAAGAGATAATCATACCGACTGGCCATTACCCTGCTGAAAAGCAAAAGGCGCTAGGCTTAGAAGTCATGAAACTGCTTCAGTTTGATTTTGAACACGGTCGCCTTGATGAAAGTGTTCACCCTTTTTGCGGCGGTGTTCCAACCGATGTTCGGATCACCACTCGTTATAATGAGTCGGAGTTTATTCAGTCTCTAATGGGCATTGTCCATGAAACAGGCCACGCACGTTATGAGCAAGGCTTGCCTAAACATCTTGCAGGTACACCAGCAGGAGAAGCGCGTTCGATGGGTATTCATGAATCTCAATCGCTCTTTTTTGAAATGCAGATGGGGCGCAGTGAACCCTTTATTGAGCACTTAGCCACCCTAGCCGCCCGCTATTTTTCAGGTAGTGAAGATAAAGTATTTGCACAAGCGAATTTCCAGAAGATCTACACTCGCGCTGAAAAAGGCTTTATTCGTGTCGATGCCGACGAGCTCACTTATCCAGCGCATGTCATTTTACGTTATGAAATTGAACGTGATTTGATCAATGGTCATATCAAACATACCGATGTGCCTGAGCTATGGGATCAAAAAATGCAGGCTTACCTCGGCCTTTCTACCCAAGGAAATAACCAAAACGGCTGTATGCAAGACATCCACTGGACAGATGGCGCTTTCGGATATTTCCCAAGTTATACACTTGGCGCGATGTACGCTGCGCAGTTTATGGCAGCAATGAAGAAAACGGTGGATGTTGATGCCGCCATTCGCAGTGGTGATTTATCACCAATATTTACTTGGCTTGCCGATAATATTTGGCAAAAAGGTAGCCTATTAACAACCAATGAATTGGTGAAACAAGCGACTGGGGATGTGCTTAACGCTCAATATTTCCAAGACCATCTAAAGCATAGATACCTTTAGCGCCAAACTTAAAAAGCAGCTTAAATCGCTGCTTTTTTCACACTTAGTTAACGCTCAATAACACGCAGGAATTCATGATGAACTTTTCATCAATGCATCTTTACGCAAGCGCCATACTGTCAGTAACATCGCCAGTAACGCTAGTACGCTCATGCCAATATAAACCAAGCTAAAACCTTGTGATAATACCTGAGTGGAAACGCCGGCCTGCTCGGCACTGTGTTCAGCAACCATGACTTCGCTCGGCACTCTCAGATAAAAGAGCGCGGAACAGAACGCCACACCGAGTGCACCGCCGAGTTCTCGTCCAAAATTAAACAGTGACATGCCAATGCCGCGATCGCGTGCGGGTAAGACACTTTGTACAACAACGCCTAAGGCCGGTAAGGTTAAACCAATACCTATACCCGCAAAACCCAATGCAAATTTCACCCACATATCGTAATGAACTTGCCACAATGCAGCCATAGCCAAAGTAAAACCGACGATCACTAACATCTTATAACGACCAAACTTCGCGATGAGCTTCCCACCCACATAAGCGCCAGAGGTAATACAGACCATGAAGATCACCATAATGGCACCACTTTCTGACGGAGTGAGTCCTTTTTGCCACTGAAACTGCAGCGGCAAATAAACCAAAAGCGCAAACATCAGCATTTGCGACCCCATAATAAGAACAATCGCGGTCAGATAATTCGGAAGACGTGCTAAACGCGCCGGTAAAATAGGATCACTCACTCTGCGTTCAACAACCACCAAAGCAACTAAACACGCCAGTAATGCAAACGCGCCCCAGCCAGTAGGGATAAATGAATGTGAAGAAAGTAATAACAGCAGCAAAGTCGTCGCACTCATGAGTAACGCTGCTCCCACCCAATCAAAGCGACTATCTCTGCGTTTATTGAGATGCTTCAAATAGCGGTTAACCATGTAAAGTGCCACCAACCCTAGCGGTAAATTAATACCGAATACCCACCGCCAACTGAGGTAGTCAGCAAAATAGCCGCCAAGTAGTGGCCCTGCAATACTGGACACCGCATAAACCGCTGAAATATAACCTTGGTACTTGCCCACTTCGCGCGCAGGAATTGAATCGGCGATAACGGTAAATGCCAGAGCTATTAAGCCTCCACCGCCAATCCCTTGAATCACACGAGCACCAATTAAACTGGGTAGATCAAAAGCAAAGGTACACAGCGCGGAACCCAACATAAAGATCACGATACTGACATTTAGCATCCGAACTCGTCCGAACAAGTCGCTCAGTTTACCGTAGACGGGCAATACAGCGGTCGATGCTAATAGATAAGCAGTAATCACCCATGTTAATGCTTGTCCTGCCGAGAGATCTTGCCCAATAAGAGCCAATGGAGTGGTAACGATGCTTTTTTCAAGCGAGCCTAAAGCGATGACTAAAGCAACGCTGGCAAAAATAATTTTCGGATTAGCCGAATAAGTTGAATCGGTAGGCATGTGCCCCTCATATGAACTTGATTAGAATGCGCGACCGACACGATAACGTAATAGTGCACATCCTAAAATAGGATAGAATGGGATGGCTTATTGCATAAATGGGATTAATGATGAAACTTGATGATTTATCACTCTTTTTAACGGTAGTGAAATGTGGCAATTTTACGCTGGCAGCAAAACAAAAAGCCTTGTCCACTAGCACGTTGAGCCGCAGAATTCAGCAGTTGGAGCAAGATATTGGCAGCATTCTACTGATCAGAAACAGTAAAGAAGTGGTACTAACGAAAGAAGGCGAGCATTTGTTTGAAACCTATGCCAACCTATTTAGCCAAATAGAAGATAAACAAGCACAAGCTTTAAAAGCCAAACAAGAGTTTAGAGGCGAGATCGTCATTAACGCGCCAATCCTACCCATTCGGCATCAGCTAAGTCCATTAGCACTGGAATTTTGTCAGCAACATCCTAAAGTCAACATTCGTATTCAAGTCGGTGCAGGGCTGGATTATCATACCCAGCACGACCTTGATATAGCGCTACGTTTTGGTCCACAACCTCAATCCGATTGGGTTGCGCGCAAACTAGCTAATAACCCTTCCGTGTTGTGCACAAGCCCTGACTACTCGGCCTCTTTGCTGCTAAAACATCCAGAGCAATTACTTTCTCTGCCACTACTCACTTTAAATACCAAACAAGCGTGGATATTTGAACATCAGCAAAGCAAAGAACGTTTTCAATTTATCCCTCAGGCACGTATTAGCTCTGAGGAAATTGATACGATTTTGCAAGCCACATTCATGAATATGGGTATTGCAAGGTTACCTAAAGGATTAATTGATAAGGAGTTAGAGGAGAAACGATTAGTGCCATTATTGCCTAACTGGCAGATTGAAGGAGCGGATGTTTATTTGCTGCACCCTCAGAGACGTTTTCTTCCTGAGCGAACTCAGGCATTTATTGACTACATCATCAATCACTGGTCACGCTTTGCTTTCAGTTACTGGCGTACTTGAGAATGTACACCACACCATACTGCTCAAATAAAAAACCACTTCTTGCTACTAACGAGCAAGAAGTGGTTGAAAGCGATTGAGTGACTAGATTAAAGAAAGTGGAAGGTCGCGTTGAATGAAACCGTACCAATATCGTCATCGCCCAAAGTGTAATTCATGTAACTTGCACCAACTGAAATTGGCCCCATCAGGAAGTATTCAGCGCCTACACCGTACATGATGTCAAAACCATCATCTATTTTATTGCTGTTTAATTTTTTATCCCAAGAATGCAAACCACCCTTGGCATACACATGCAGAGGGCCAAAATCAATGCTTGGCTTTACCGCAAAATAAACAGAAGAGGCCGCGATTTCATTCGTGGCAGTGACTTCAAATTTGCCATGGTCGGTGTAACCCGCTTCGAGGCCAATCAGAGGAAGAATACCAGTACCGGCATGAATGTTGTACGAAGTACCGCTTTTACCATTCAAATCCGATTGGCCTACTGATGCGCCGCCATAAATCCAAGAGTCAGCAAACGCCATTGAAGATGTACTGATCAGCGCCAGTGCGATTAAAGTCTTTTTCATGATGAACCTTCTTTATTTAATTTGGCAGTGGCCTCAAAACGGCGACCGATTGCCACATAGCGTCAAATTATAGTGAACTGTTGGTTAGATGCAAATCTTATACCTAACAAGCATCAATCGCATTTTTTATACGTTTATCTGAAACTGGATAAGGAGTGCCAAGTTGCTGAGCAAATAAACTCACCCGAAGCTCTTCAATCATCCAACGGATCTCTTTAACATTTTCAGGTACTTCTGCACCACGAGGTATCTTGTTTAGTAGCGCTTTGTAATCATTGGTTACCGCTTCAATTTTCAACATGTGCAAACGATCCTTATTTGGATCAATGGGTAACTTCTCCATCCGACGTTCAATCGCGCGCATGTAACGCAGAATATCCGGCAAACGCTTCCAGCCGCATTCGGTGGCAAAGCCTTTAAAGATCAAACCTTCGATCTGCGCTTTGATATCCGATAACGCAAAAGCCATCGTAAAATCGATTTTCCCTTTCAGCTTTTTATTAATGTTGAATGCCGTGGTAAGGATCGTCTCCACTTGTTGGGCGATATCGACCACAGTATCGCCCAATTCAGCGCGCACAAACTCTTTCAGTGCCTCAAACTGCTCCGGTTCCCACACTAAACCGCCTTGCTGCTCAATTAACTTATCAATCCCACAAGCAATACAGTCATCAATCAGGTCCAGTACTTTGCCATACGGGTTAAAGTAGAGCCCCAATTTTGACTTGTTCGGTAAATTGGTGTGCAGATATTTAATCGGTGAAGGAACGTTCAGCAAAATCAGACGCCGTTGCCCTGCTTTCATTGCATTGAGTTGTTCTTGCTCGGTCTCAAAAAGCTTAATTTCAACGCTCTCTTTACTATCCACTAACGCTGGATAGGCTTTAACCTCGAAACCGCCGCGCTTTTGTTGGTACACTTTCGGTAATTCACCAAAGCTCCACGTATGCAAACCTTGCTGTTCAATATCATCGTCTGCCACTTGAGATAGTGTTTCTTGTACTTTCTCTTTCAAACTCTCTTTCAGCTGATATAAATCTTTATGCTCGTTGAGTTTGCGATTTTTATGATCCACCGCGCGAAAAGTGATTTTTAAATGATCCGGAACTTGCTCTAGCTTCCAATCTTCACGCTTCACCTCGACGCCCGTCATGCGTCTTAACTCTTTTTCCATCGCATCCAATAAAGGCAATTCCATCGGTGTGACACGAGCTAAAAACGCATCCGCATAGTTAGGTGCCGGTACAAAGTTTTTGCGCAGTGTTTTAGGCAAAGACTTGATGAGGCTGACAACCAATTCATGACGTAACCCGGGGATCTGCCAATCAAACCCTGTCGGCTCAATTTGATTTAGGATCGGCAATGGTAAATGCACCGTGACACCGTCACTATCCACGCCAGGTTCAAATTGATAGCTGAGCTTCAGCTTAATACCGTTTTGATGCCAAAAGTTGGGATAATCTAAATCAGTGATGTGGCTAGCATCACCTTTAAATAGCATCTCTTTTTCAAAGTTGAGTAGATCTGGGGTGGCTTTGCTGACTTTTCGCCACCACGCATCAAAATGACGCCCAGAGACCACATCAGTTGCGACTCGCTGATCGTAGAACTCGAAAAGCTGTTCATCATCAATCAAAATATCGCGGCGGCGAGATTTATGCTCAAGCTCCTCGACTTCAAGTAATAAGCGACGGTTTTGCTTGAAAAACGCATGTTTGGTTTCCCAATCACCTTCAACTAATGCGCTGCGAATGAAAATCTCACGACATAGTGGCTCGTCAATGGTGCTGTAGTTAATCAAACGTTTAGGCACAATAGGAATGCCATATAACATCACTTTTTCATAGGCCATGACGGCGGCTTGTTTTTTTGACCAATGCGGTTCGCTGTAGCTACGCTTGATCAAATGCTGTGCCAGCGGTTCCACCCATTCAGGCTGGATTTTAGCTGCAATACGCCCCCACAGTTTAGAGGTTTCCACCAATTCGGCGACCATCACCCACTTGGGCTGCTTTTTAAACAGACCAGAAGCGGGAAAAATATTAAAGCGGGCGTTACGAGCCCCTTGGTATTCATTTTTCTCTTGGTCTTTGATACCGATGTGCGACAGTAAACCAACCAAAATTGCACTGTGGATACTTTGGTAATTGCCCGGTTCGTCGTTCAATTTGTAATCCATTTCACGCATCGATTGGTGAATTTGGAAGTAGACATCCTGCCATTCGCGTACCCGCAAATAATTGAGGTAATCTTGTTTGCACTGCTTACGAAATTGGCTGCTGCTTAACGCTTTTTGCTCAGTTTGAATGTGGTTCCACAAATTCACTAGGCTCAGGAAATCGGACTCTTCATCAAAAAATCGGCGATGTTTCTCATCTGAGGCTTGTTGTTTATCTGATGGGCGTTCGCGTGGGTCTTGAATCGAAAGTGCAGCGGCAATCACCATCAGCTCTTTTACGCAGCCAAGCTTTGGCGCTTCGAGCACCATACGCGCCAAACGGGGGTCAATCGGCAAGCGTGCTAATTTGCGCCCCATATCCGTCAACTGCTTTTTGCTGTCGTGACCGTGTTTATTGGTATCAGGAACAATCGCACCAAGCTCTTCAAGCAAACGCACACCATCTTGAATGTTGCGTTTATCCGGCGCTTCCACAAATGGGAATGCTTCAATATCACCCAGCCCAAGTGCGGTCATTTGTAAAATAACCGAGGCTAAGTTGGTACGCAGTATTTCCGGATCGGTAAATTCTGGGCGTGAAAGAAAATCCTCTTCGGAATAGAGGCGTATGCAGATCCCTTCTTCAACACGGCCACAACGTCCTTTACGCTGATTTGCACTCGCTTGAGAAATTGGTTCAATCGGCAAACGTTGGACTTTGGTGCGGTAGCTATAACGGCTGATACGCGCCGTACCTGGGTCAATGACATATTTGATACCCGGAACGGTAAGGGATGTTTCTGCCACGTTGGTGGCTAAAACAATGCGCCGCCCTATATGGGGCTGAAAGATTTTATTCTGCTCACCGGCGGATAATCGTGCATAAAGCGGCACAATTTCAGTATCACGTAAGTTACGTTTACTGAGCGCATCGGCCGTATCACGAATTTCTCGTTCACCATTCATGAAGATCAGAATATCACCAAGCCCTTCAGCACAGAGTTCATCGACGGCTTCAAAAATACCTTCAAGTTGATCGCGGTCTGCGTCCTCTTCACCAAGCAGTGGTCGATAACGCGTATCGACCGGATAAGTACGACCCGACACTTCAATGATAGGCGCGCCACTAAAATGGTTAGAGAAGCGTTCAGGATCGATGGTGGCCGAAGTAATGATGACTTTGAGATCCGGACGACGCGGCAGCAGTTCTTTCAAATAACCTAAGATAAAATCGATATTTAAGCTGCGCTCATGCGCTTCATCGATAATGATGGTATCGTACTGATTGAGAAAACGATCATGCTGGATTTCGGCCAACAATATCCCGTCAGTCATCAATTTGATCTGAGTCTGCTCGGAAATTTGATCGTTAAAACGAACTTTATAGCCAACAAAGCCACCCAGTTCTGTTTCCATCTCTTGCGCTATTCGGCTCGCGACCGAACGCGCAGCAAGACGACGTGGTTGCGTATGGCCAATCAGGCCATATTTACCGCGCCCAAGTTCTGCGCAAATTTTGGGTAACTGAGTCGTTTTGCCTGACCCTGTTTCACCCGCCACAATTACCACTTGGTTTTCAGCAATCGCTTTGGCGATATCATCGCGTTTTTGGCTTACGGGCAATAAATCAGGGTAGTCGATGGTAACGCGGTTGTTGAGACGCTGCTGCGCCACCATCATTGACTGAGCAATATCGAGCGCAATTTGATCAAAAACGGCATGTTTGGCTTGCTCATTTTTTATTTTGCTCGCACCAGAGATGCGTTTACTCAGACGAAAACGATCACGCATCATGCATTCTTTCAATGCATTGCGCAGAGATGCCGCACTGTTGCTGCTAGCGTTCATTGACTTGTGTTGATTGGGCTGTGACGAGGTCAAAGCATTTCCTATTCATTTCATTACATAAAACTGAGCGGATTGTAGCATGATCAACGCTCCTGCAATCAGTTATCCTTTCACAAACGGCGAGCATTTATTCGCTTCCTCCTCGATTCCGGTATGTTTTGCCATCGTTCGTATGATTAAGCGATTTAAAATTGGGCAATCGGATCAGGATTTCTTATGTTTATAAGAAAATCGCCGCTACAATAGCGACATGATTACTGAAACGATAAAACTGTGAAAGCATCTGAACTGAAACACATACTCGATTCACTACCCGATAACACCGATCCAGAATTGGTGATGGGTGAGGCTTGGTTGCCTGAACGTCTTATTGACACACAATTGGACGGCCATTTTCTGTTTCTGGAGTTTGATAATGCGCCCGAGGAAGGTGAAGGAGAGGAAGAAGGTCGCGGTTTTGTTGAACATGAGATTGCCATGATACGGCGACGCTTTGAAGAAATTTTGCTAGAAAAAGCGGACAATAAATCCAAAGCCGATGCCATGTTAGCGCTTTTCCTGATGGGGCATGAATACTCAAGTTCAGAAGTCATTGAAATACTAGAAGACCCTAGCGTTCCTCAAGATCCGAATGATTTTTATCACGAGAACGATGAAGGTGAATCTCGTGATATTTAGAATCTCACTTTATTCTGACTTGTGTTTTGCTCAATACGCCACTATTTAAACAATAATGACTCGAAATTTTCAGTAGGTTTTTTTATGTTTAATGCCATTACATCGCTATTCAAGCAACTCTTGGACGGAGAAGATTTAGGCCAGCGCTCCAACACTAACCCCAACCTAGCGATTGCTTGTTTGCTCAGAGAAGTGGCAGGAGCCGATCATCAAATTGACACTCGAGAAAATGACGCTAAGTTTCAATTAGTTAAACGACTATTAGCGTTAGATGATACAGAAACCACGGAACTGCTCATTCGGGCAGAACAAAGCGTCAAACAGTCAGCTTCATTGTATGATTTCACTTCACAATTACGCGAGCTCTCGCAAGATACGCGATATGAACTTATCAAGGCGATGTGGCAAGTGGCGCACGCGGACGGTGAGATAGACCCACTCGAAGAGGCGGTGATCCGCAAAGCGGCAGAATTATTGTATGTCGACCACAGTGAATTTATCCGCGCTAAACTTTCCGCTCAAAAATAGAGCGGATTACAACATCGTTAACGCCAATTTCGCAAGGTTGTAGGCATCAACATAAGCGGAGTGCTGCCGCCCTTCCCACTCAATACCTTGCGCTTCTTGTGCGGCGCGGTGACCAATACGTTTTTCTTTCATTCTCTGCTGAATACGGTAGAGCGTTGCTAGGTTGATGAACTCGCTAAAAGGCATAACGATCCCCTTCTGCTCACACTCTTTAGCTAAAATTTGGTCATCACGCCCCCACGAAACATAAATCTTGTTTGGGCCGCCAAAGTTCTTAACCATTGATTGAATGACACCTGCGAGTGGTCGCCCCTGTTTTTCAATTTTACGCGGAGTTATCCCGGTTAACTCACTACAAAACAGCGAAATTTCGTCTTGCTCTGGCCTGACATAATATTGAGCACGCTTCACAATCGTGCCCAACTGCACATCAATTTCAGCTAAACCCACTTCAATGATTTCACCCGTTGTCCCAACCCCATTTTCATTCCAGCAGCACATTTCTAAATCGAAGCAGACAACTCGGTTATAGTTCATTGTTCAGGCGTATCCTTTAAATATAAGTGGTCAAAGAACGTTATCTTACTCGACTCCTCTCAAAAACTCGACTCTCGCCCTTTCGTTCGGACAGTTATTGGGCGATTGAAACTCGGTTGCGACCATTTTCTTTGCTTTCGTATAACTTGCTGTCTGCCAAATGTAATAAAGACTCTTGATCATAAGTATGATTGATCGCCGCCCCAATACTGAGCGTGCAATACAGCACCTCATCCATGAACTCATATCCGGTTGATTCAACAGCCGCTCGTAACGTTTCTAAATAACACTGCAAAGGTTGAAGTTCTGACAATTCACAAATAATGCAAAATTCGTCCCCACCTAACCGAGCTAAAACATCATTATTTCCCATATGACGTGAAATAACCGTTGCGATATGTATTAGCATCTCATCGCCTGCAATGTGGCTATGCTTGTCATTAATCAGTTTAAAATCATCGACATCAAACATTACCAACGAAAAAGCTTTTTTCTGTAAGACGTTCTCTTGCAGTAAACGTCCGAATGCACGTCGGTTATACAACCCAGTCAAACTATCGTGGTCCGCTAAAAAGCGCAGTTCTTCAGTACGTTCTTCTAGCATCTCGCTAAGATGAAGTTTTTCTCTCATCAACAAATAGACAACATAACCTAACAAGATCGAAATAATTAAACCACCGACGCTGAGCGCCACTAAAATCCACTGTATGTTGCTCGCTATTGGTTCTGAGAACTTAAAATCAATTTTCCAATCACGGTTAGGCAGAGATAAGCGTTTCTCTATTTCTATGCCTTTAATAGAATCCCAATCTGGGCTTTGGAATAGAATCGGATCATCTTCGGCATCAAATCCGAGATCGGTTACTTTCATATACAATCGATGATCGGATGCCGTGCGGCTCACCAATCCATCAAAATAAGTAGAGAGTCGAATAACACCCACTACCACACCAATCATTTCCTGTTTGTTGTAGTTAAAAACGGGATGATATACCAATAATCCATCCTTTTTGTGGTGTGCTTCTATGCCATCTTGCAATAGGCGGACCTTATCGGATATAGCAGGTAGCCCCGTACTCTCAATATGTGCAGCAATTCTTTGAAAGCGAGGGCGTAGCGAATAGAAACCGAGCAATTCAAGGTTACTTTTGGTTTGAGGATAAATATCACTCAGAACATAAACGGGTTGTTCATTCTCTTCAGAAAATCCAATCACCTTTTGAGCCGCTTTAGGTACTGTAAATAACTCAAATTGAGGCAAACGATCCCTCATTAATGTTACAAATTCGTCAGCATCATCTTTTGTTACTTTCGCTAACCATTGCAAACCGATAAGGCTGTAGGATGTTGACATAACCCCATGGGCAAAAACGTCAAATCCTTGCACACTCCCCCCCTCGGTAGCATGCAAAAAATTGGCAGCCGAACCAATAAAACTGACATCATTTGCAACCAACGTGTCTAATATGCTTGCTTGATGCTCGGCGTGGCTATCAAACAACATGACAATATGATTCTTTTGATTAATGTAGAGTAATGAGATGACTGACGCTGTCATCATTAAGGTAATAATTGAAATACATAAAGGATAGATCACCTTTTTGTCGCTCTCGAACATAACAGCCTCTCCGTGGCTCAGGACTCAGGACTCAGGACTCAGGACTCAGGACTCAGGACTCAGGACTCAGGACTCAAATTACTCTTATAAAAGTAGGTAAATCAATAGCCAGTCACCAATTTATTAACCAATTAATCTTAAAGTTGAACCAGAATAGAGAATTAATGATTGATACTGCTCAAAACGCAAGCAATCACTTTAGCTTAAACGTGATGATGCGGACTTTCTATCCTGTATTCGCCTTGAATATGGTAAGCTGCGCCCCTATTTTTAAGTCTATTCACCGTAGGCTCACGAGAATTCCCACGCCTACTTCATTGTGTAAAGAGAATTGTGATGAACTTCGATTTAAATATGATCCCTACCACCTTTGATATGCTGCATGCTGGGCTCAGTGCATCAAGCCTTTTGCTACTTCTCATTGTGGTATCACGCAAATCAAAAGTCGTTGAGAAAGTTGTTGAAAAACCTGTCGAGAAAATTGTCGAAGTCGAAAAGCCGGTTGAAACGATTGTTGAAGTCGAAAAAATCGTAGAAGTAGAAAAAGTGATTGAGCGCGTAGTTGAAGTCGAATCTAAATTAGCGACAGCGCCAACCGATTCCGCCCTACAACTTTTGTCGTTAATGCAGCAAGAAGCTCGTCTGATTGACTTCTTAAATGAAGATGTCACCGCTTTTTCGGATGAAGAAGTCGGAGCCGCGGCGCGCGTGATCCACGCCGGTGGTAAAAAAGTCCTACAAGATTACATTCAGCTCACGCCCATTCGTGGCGAAGATGAAGAGAGCCGAATTACCATTGAAGCCGGTTTCAACCCGCAAGAAGTTCGCTTAACGGGTAATGTAACGGGTTCAGCACCCTTTAATGGCACCTTAGTCCATAAAGGCTGGAAAGCAACAGCTATCACTTTGCCTAAATTGGCTGAACAGTATGATGCTTCAATCATCGCCCCTGCCGAGGTTGAATTGTAATGGAACAGACAGCGCCAAAATTTAGTATTGGTATTGACTTAGGCACAACACATTGCGTGCTCTCTTATGTTGATACTCAGGATGAAAACGCTCGCGTTTCAGTAATGAGCATCCCTCAACTTACCGCGCCCGGTACGGTTGAAAGCCGTCATCAATTAGGCTCGTTTTTATACCAGCCTCATGAACATGAGATGAGCCCTGCCGCACGCGTTTTGCCTTGGTCGGCCGAGCCAAAAGCTTTAGTCGGTGCCATTGCGCGCAACCTTGGCAGTAAGACACCGATTCGTTTAGTCGCCAGTGCCAAATCATGGCTATGTCATGGTGGCGTCAATCGACGTGATGCATTTTTACCCGTGGGTAGCAGCGATGAAGTGGAAAAGATCTCGCCATTAAAAACCACTGAGTGCTATCTAGAGCATTTAAAAAGCGCTTGGGATCACGCTCACCCTGACTTCCCCTTAGCTACACAAGATGTCACGTTAACAGTACCCGCTTCATTTGATCCAGCCGCCCGAGATTTAACCGCTGAAGCAGCACGCAACGTTGGTTTTGAGCAATTAACGCTGCTTGAAGAGCCACAAGCGGCTTTATACAGTTGGATAGATAATAGCCACGATGTGTGGCGCGATGAAGTCAAGGTGGGTGACATTGTTCTCGTGGTTGATATTGGTGGGGGAACCACTGATTTATCCTTAGTGGAAGTGACTGAAGACGCTGGTAACTTAACGCTCAATCGGATTGCGGTTGGTGAGCACATCTTACTCGGCGGCGACAACATGGACCTTGCCCTTGCTTACCGTTTAAAAATGAAATTGGCGCAAGAAGGTAAAGAATTAGCACCTTGGCAAGTACAAGCGATGACGCACGCTTGCCGAGATGCCAAAGAGGCGCTTCTTAATGACAGTGCCCTACATTCCGTACCGATTGTGGTACCAAGTCGCGGTTCAAAACTGCTCGGTACAACGCTTAAAACCGAATTGACTCAACAAGAAGTGCAACAAACCTTGGTCGATGGTTTTTTCCCACAAGTGAATATCACTGATCATCCCGTACAAAAAGCACGTGGCGCATTAACGCAAATGGGCCTTCCCTACGCGCAAGACGCTGGAATTACCCGCCATATCGCCGCGTTCTTGGCAAAACAAGCCCATGCAATGGGTGGCGAAATATCCGCTCTGGAAACATCCGCTCTGAATGATAATCCATTTGCTGGCATGCCCGGTATGGGCGAAGCTCCGGAGATGGATTTTATCAAACCGACCGCCATCTTACTAAACGGTGGCGTGTTAAAATCCGATTTATTAGCAAACCGTCTTCTCAGCACTATTAATGCTTGGTTGAGCACTGTGGGAGCACCACAGATGAAGCGCTTAACAGGCTTAGACCTTGATTTAGCCGTCGCATGTGGCGCAGCGTATTACGGCGCAGTTCGTCGTGGACAAGGTGTGCGTATTCGCGGTGGCATTGCCTCGAGTTATTACGTCGGTATTGAAAGTGCTATGCCTGCCATTCCGGGGATCGCACCACCGATGGAAGCCTTGTGCGTCGCTCCATTTGGCATGGAAGAAGGAACCAGTGTCCGCGTACCAAGCCAAGAGTTTGGATTGGTCATTGGTGAGCCTGTGCATTTTCAATTCTTTGGTTCAACAATACGCCGCGATGACGAAGCTGGCATGCACTTAGATTATTGGGCTCCAGAAGAACTTGTAGAGCTGCCCGAGCTCCACGTCACCTTGCCTGTTTCTGAAGGACGTCGACAAGGCGAAGTCGTGCCGGTTCACTTAGCCTCAACGATCACAGAACTCGGGACACTTCACTTAGAAGCCATTGCGACCGACAACGGCCAAACATGGCACGTTGAGTTCGATGTGCGTAAAGATCCTCAAGTCACTCAATAATCCCCACACGGCATCTTCGGATGCCGTTTTTGAAATTCAGGAGCCTCCATGTCTTCTCCTCGCTTTCTCGTCGGTATCGATTTAGGCACCACCAATACTGTGGTGGCATTTTGTGAAATCACCGAATCGTTAGAAGACTCACCCGTGCATCTTTTTGAGGTCGACCAATTGATTGGCCCCGGTGAAGTGGTTCGAAAACCACTCCTTCCGTCATTTCGTTATCACCCAGCCGACGGGCAGATCGCACCTGATGCCCTATCGCTCCCTTGGCAAATTGAACCGGTTATGGGCGATAACAAAGAGGTAATTATTGGCCAATGGGCAAGAGATTTAGGTGCAAAAGTAGAAGGGCGACAAGTATCCAGCGCGAAAAGTTGGCTCTCCCATCAAGGGGTTGATCGCAAGCAAGCCATCTTACCGTGGGCAGGCGCTCACGATGTGGCGAAAGTTTCCCCTGTGATTGCCAGCGCCAGTTATCTCAATCACATCCGGCAAGCATGGAACTACCGTCATCCAAGTCATCGACTTGAAGATCAAAATGTCATTATCACCGTACCGGCATCATTTGATGAAACGGCTCGTAAGCTCACCATCGAAGCTGCAACACTGGCTGGCTTAAGCTCAATTGTACTACTTGAAGAGCCACAAGCCGTTTGCTATGACTGGTACGCACGTCACCGCCATTGTGCCTCACAGCAACTACAGTCACTCCCTTTGATCTTGGTTTGTGATGTGGGCGGAGGTACGACAGACCTCAGTTTAATTGAAGCGAAACACAGCGCAGACAACCAACTCTCCCTTGACCGAATTGGCGTGGGTGATCACTTAATGCTCGGAGGTGACAACCTTGATTTAGCATTAGCTCATCTAGCTGAGCAACGCTTTGACGGTTCGAAAAAATTAACCGCCGCCAGTTTGAGCAAACTAATTCAGCAAACTCGCCAAGTCAAAGAGCAGCTCCTATCAAACCAAGCCCCAGAGCAGCTAAAAATTACGCTCCTTGGCAGTGGTTCAAAGCTATTAGGCGCAGCAAAAAGCATTTCCCTGACGAAACAAGAGGTACATGAGATTGCACTGGAAGGCTTTTTCCCACTTTGCTCGGTACAAGAACGTCCAAATAAACGCCGCAGTGCAGTGGTGGAATTTGGTTTGCCCTACGCAGCCGACCCTGCCGTGAGTAAACACATTGCTGAATTTTTAGCTGAACACCAAGCCGTTTCTCGCCTTGCGCTCAAGCAAGAGTCAAACGCAACGGCCATTCCAGTTGGATTACTACTTAATGGCGGCGTATTTAATAGTGAGCTTATCACAAAGCGCATCACTCAATTATTGACCGATTGGCGAGGTTCACCGATCACCCTGCTTGATAATCCTCATCCTGATTGGGCAGTCGCACTCGGTGCTGTTGCCTATGGTAAAGCTCGCCAAGGTGCACAGCTTAAAATCGGCGGCGGATCGGCACGCTCCTATTTTTTACACCTGCCTGAAAAAAACAGTGCGGGACATGCTCTGTGTGTCTTGGCTAAAGGCACCGAAGAAGGACAAGAGATACGCTTAACCAGCCGCCGATTTTCACTGACGTTAGGTGAACCAGTACGCTTCAACATCCTGACCTCAACCCACGATATGTTTGCTGATCGCCGCGTTCAAAATGGTCTGCTATTGGCTGTTGAACATGAGCTTTTTACGCCACTGCCTCCTTATATAACGGCGTTAAAAGGAAATGATGATGCTCTATTGCATGCTAACCAAAAGCAACGAGTGGAAGTTCAACTGGCTTGTCAATTAACTGAAGTCGGCACGCTCAAGATTGAATGTGTCAGTGTTGAGGACGAAAAAAACCGATGGCAACTTGAGTTTGAAGTTCGCAAGCACAGTGAGTCAGACAGTGAAATCCAACGTCATCCTCGCTTGTCAGAGGCGATTTCGCTCATCACACACCTCTATAGTGGCAATAAAAAAGCCTCTGATAACCAAGCCATAAAAACGCTTGGCAAAGATTTAGATAAGCTTTTAGGGCCACGTGATGAATGGGATTTCGCCACGCTACGACCGCTCTTTGATGCATTTTCTCAAGGCCGTAAACGTCGACGTCGCTCAGAGCAACACGAGAAAAACTGGTTGCGTCTGGCTGGATTTGCCCTGCGACCAGGATTTGGCGATCCAACTGATCCTTGGCGTATGGAACAGATGTGGAATCTGTATCAACAAGGTATTCAATTCCAAAATCATCAAGGCTGGAGCGATTGGTGGGTATTTTGGCGGCGTGTTGCTGGCGGACTGAGGCAGGAGCAACAAGAAACGATTCTAGCGGATATCGCTAAGTATCTTCACCCTAGCGCAATCAAAAATCCAAAATCAGCTCAAGAAGCGCACGACAAAGGGTACGAAGCCATGGTACGGCTTGCCGCTTCGCTGGAACATCTAGAAGTGGAAGATAAAGTATTACTTGCCACGTGGTTTTTGAACAAAGCGATTAATCAAACTCAATGTGAACAAGCACACTGGTGGGCCGTTGGGCGGTTAGCCTCTCGGACGCTACTGTATGGTAGTCAACATTCAGTCATCCCAAGAGCGCAAGTGGAACAATGGTTACCGAAGTTGCTTGATCAAAACTGGCAAAAAGAACCGATGATTGCCTTTGCCGCGGTAATGATGTGTCGCAAGACAGGAGATCGTCTTTTTGATATTAGCGATGATGTTCGTCAGCTCGTTTTAGCCAAGATAAAGCAGAGTAAGGTTCCAGAAACTTGGTTTACTTTGGTTAATGAAGTGCATGACCTGTCTGACACCGAATCCAAACGTGTCTTCGGTGATACTCTGCCAAGTGGGTTGATACTGCTTAAAAAATGAATCGACCTAATTTGACCACTCTCGTTGCTATGATGACGAGAGCGGTCAAAGATAACGCTGAATGTAGATTACAATTTCCTAAAAATCACTTCGCAATCCGTTTGCTGCATGTATTTTGGCGCAGGATAATTCCAAAACGCTTCACGAAAAGCTTGTTTGGCCAATTCTGGAATATGCTCTGGCATTACCCCCTGTAACTGTGTAGGTATATGCAGTGTGTGATTGAGCTCTTTCACATACCCAATGAAGGCGTCCGCTTTCATTGAATCGGTCAAATGTGGATCGGTTATTTTGAGTACGTCAGCCAGTTTAGCCAGCTTATCTTTCGCCGCCTCTTTGGAGTATTCCAATACATGTGGCAACACAACCGCATTCGCTAAGCCATGCGGGAAATGGTATTTCGCCCCAACCGCATGGGCGATGGCATGTGTATACCCTAAACTGGCTTTGGTAAAAGCAAGTCCAGCGTAATAAGAGGCCAGTGCCATGTTTTGTCTCGCCGTCAAATTTTGGCCAAAGAACGCCGCTTTTTCCAAGTTATCGTGGATCAGTTTAACCGCAGCGATAGCATAGCGATCAGTCTCTGGCGTAGCATTACGCGATATAAAGGCTTCCACTGCATGCGTGAGTGCATCCAACCCCGTTTGCGCAGTAATATGAGTAGGCAGGGCCATCATCAGCATCGGATCTAACGCTGCAATAAGTGGCACAAGTTTCGGGTCAGTAATCGGTGTTTTTTGCTGAGTTTGAGGGTCAGAAACCACCGCAATGACGGTCACTTCAGAGCCCGTACCTGCCGTTGTTGGGATCACAAACAGCGGCGCAGGTGTTTTCCATACTTTTAACAACCCCACTAAACGTTTGATCGACTTGCGGTTAGTAGCACAAGCGGCGATCACTTTTGCACAATCGATTGAAGAACCGCCACCAATAGCGACAACGCCTTGGCACTTCTCCAATCGATACTGATGGAGGCCGGCTTCAACTTGATCATAAGTAGGATCAGGCAATACATGGTTAAACACCACACAACTGACACCAACGCGCTCAAACTCAAAGGTCAGTTTTTTTACATAACCAAGCTTTTCAATGCCTTGGTCTGTTACGACAAGCACGCGTTCAATACCCATCAAAGAAACCGAATAACAGAGTTGCTTGAGCGATTCTTTACCAATAAACAAGGTTGGCTTGGAGATGGGCAGAATCGCTGCGGCCAATTTGAGCACTTTCATGTATAGCTTATGCTGCCACTGCTGGTACTTGATCTCCATGATTGGTCTCGAGTTGTGAAGTTCTATTAGCTAGACTAGGCAATACAACGAGTTATCTCTACCTAGAAAGTCAAATTTTGTAAGATAAGGCAAATAATCGCTGTTCATTATTAGATTTAACGCCAACTTAAGCTCGCATTTTAATGCAAACCTTGTAAAATCCACCTCGCTCACTTTTTATACTTATAATTGAAATCATTAGCTGAGTACTCTGCACATAATTTTATGTGTCATAAAATAATCGACACGTCGTTTGGCTTTCGTCTTTGAGGTACATTCCCTGCACTCAAATGGCATTCAAAAATTGTATTTTATTCAACCAATTACTGTAGAAGTCATGAACGAAGATAAGTTTACCAATGTCTATCGCTTGCCTGGTTCATTGCAAATTCGCATAGCCACATGGCAGCAAACCTTTAAAGGCACTTCTGATTTAGTGCTTCATCAAGTATTAACCGCTAGAAATAATCAGTATAAACAGGCTGACTTTTGGCCTAAGGGCTGGTGTGTGAATCTGTTTGATGAGAGCGATATTTCCATTACGCAGCACGGTACCTACATTCAAACCAGTATGCGAACGATGATTGATCGCAAAATCTCGTATAAGCGCGTTTATCTCTCTCGACTACCTTTAGAAAAAGCCGAGCCCGCCTTGCTTCGCTTTAAGAAAGAGTGGATCCGGAACTACAATAATGTCGCCCAAGAGTATAACAAGAGGAAAAAAAAAGAGTTTATGGCCTTTGCCAGAGAAGAGGTCGAAACACTTTATCCTGCCATTCCTAAAGAACCTTTTGATAAAGCGCTATGGAACCGTTTAGTGGTTTCGATTGTTGGTCACGCTAATAAATTCAACAATCCTTACTTTGTTAAACATGCTGATTTTTAACGTAATAAAATTTAGCGTAATAAAAAAGCCTGAGTGGTTTCACTCAGGCTTTTTTGTCAGACATCGCAAATGCAAAGCACTGGCTGAATAACGTAGAATAGAAGAGCAATTAAGCGTAATTGGCATCCACTAATTCACCAGCAACAACTTTGCTTACTTCAGCACGATTTTCTAACCATTTTACAACCAACGCTTTATCTTCTTCTGTTGCTGAACGGTAGCGATCGGCTGCGCATACAAAGCCGTCAAAGATCTCTAATCCACCACCACCGAAACAAAGGCCGATGCTATCAACGTAATCAATAAACTCATCAACGAAGAGATCGTATTGTTCAAAGTCTTTGATAGACGTTGTACAGCTAACTTCAAAACCGAGGATCGCAAATTCACCTAAAAACAGTTTCTTACGGATACGGCGGTTTTTATTTTCTAGCTTGTCGATTTTCATCATATTTTCTCTCTCTGTTTGAATGCGGCATTTATACACCTTTCAGCACCATTTCCAAAATGATTCTTTATATAAACCGCCACAAGCGGACACTTTCACAACAAATTGTTTCAAGATGTGCCAAGACAAAACAAGTTAAAACAAGCCGCTCGTCAAGCTTAGTGACGTCAAATTAAAGTCAAGAAAATCATAATTATTGACTGCTTCGCAACTTAATCTAAAAACTTCGCACAACTTTTGAGCCTGCCACCCATGCACATTTTTATTTCATAGTGCATGGTTAAATCAGCTCATTTAGCCCTTGTAAATCGTATTTTTTGAGGTGGATTTATGTTTGATTTAAACGGTGAATGGCGATTGAGCTCACCCGAGTATCCCGATATCCAAATCGCGATGACACTGCCCGGCGACCAGTATCATGCATTACTGCAAGCGGGTTTGATCCCTCATCCCTATTATGCATCCAATGAGTCTCAGGTTCAGTGGGCTGGTTTATGTCATTGGGTATTAACAAAAGCGATCACTTTAAATGCGGCAGACCTTCAGTGCCCAAACCACTTACTGGAGCTGAATAAGGTCGATACGTTTGCTGATCTATGGATCAACGGACAGAAGGTTTTACAGTGCCATAATGCTTTTCAAACCTATACCGTTAATATTCGCCCTTATCTGCAAATTGGTGTAAATCATTTTGAATGGCGATTTGAACCTGCCGCTTCGGTAGCCAAGCAAAGAGCCGATGAGCTGCCCTTTCCCATTCCGTGGGCGCAAGGGAATAATCAACTTCCTCACATGAACACCGTGCGAAAACCTCAATGCCACAGTGGTTGGGATTGGGGTATATGCCTTGCTGTTTGTGGTATTTTTGCACCAATGCAATTAAAAACGGTACAAGAATATTCACTGCTGGGTGTGGATATTGAACAAGTTTGGCATGCTTTAACACACGTTACGCTGCACGTGAGAATACGGCATAGCGAATCACTCTCCACACCCATCACACTTACTTTTGGCGATCAAACTATTACGATCGATAGTGAGGCATTTTGCAACCAAAGCAGTGTGGATATTGATGTTCACCATCCGCATCTCTGGTGGCCAAACGGTTACGGTGCCCCTTATTTATACACACTGTCTATTACCATGGCACAGCAGCAGATCAACCGCCAAGTTGGCTTAAGACGTCTCACGTTGCGCACTGAGCAAGATTCCATCGGCAGTGAAATGACCTTTACCGTGAATGAGGTCTCGATATCAGTGAAGGGCGCGAATTGGATACCAATGGACGCCATGCCAAGCAAAGTCAATTTTTCCCGTTATCAACAGCTGCTACGAGCCACACAAGAAGCTCACATGAATATGATTCGTGTGTGGGGAGGGGGTGATTATGAACACGATCATTTCTATCAACTTTGCGACCAACTCGGATTATTAGTCTGGCAAGATCTGATGTTTTCCTGTGCACAATACCCTTCAACACCGAGTTTCTTAGAAGAGGTAAAGCAAGAAGTCACACAACAAATACAACGTTTGAAGCACCATGCTTGTCTTGCCATTTGGTGTGGTGATAATGAGGTGATTGGTTCATTAACTTGGTATCCAGAATCTCGAGAAAACCGTGAAAAATACTTAGTCAATTACGACCGACTCAATCGTTTTTTAGAAATCCTCGTCAATGAACAAGATCCAAATCGCCGTTTTTGGGCAAGCTCACCTTGCAATGGTGAGTTAGATTTTGGTGACGCTTGGCATGATGATAATAAAGGTGACATGCATTTTTGGGATGTGTGGCATTCAGGTAAATCCTTTGACGTTTACCATTCAATATCCCCACGATTTTGTTCAGAATTCGGTTATCAGTCTTGGCCTTCATTTAGTGAAGTGAAGCAGATTATCCCAGAAAGCGACTGGAATATCAGTGCGCCTCATTTTGAACATCACCAAAAGAATGCTCGTGGTAATAGCATCATCACCGAAATGTTTACTCGCTATTTCCGTTTCCCGAATGGCTTCCAGCAGATGCTTTATTTGAGCCAAGTTCAGCAAGCCATGGCAATTAAAACGGCTGTCGAAGCGTGGCGGGCAACCTCACCGATTTGCCGTGGCATATTATATTGGCAACTCAATGACAACTGGCCCGTCGCGTCTTGGTCAAGCATTGAGTATTCTGGACGCTGGAAACAATTACATTATCACGCCAAACGGTTTTATAACCCGCTTTTGGCCTGTTTTTCTGAAGATGAGAAACACCTATCACTGAGAGCCATTAATGATGCGCCCGGTGAGCAATACCTTGTGGGTGACATATATTGGTTTGGATGGGAAGGAGAATTGCGAAAGCATTGGTCAATCAATGAACGACTGCCCCAAGAGAGTAACCAAATCGTGTGGCAACACACAATAAAGGATTTCACACCAGAAAAAGGAGCGATCTACTTTGTCAGTACGGATGGCCAGCGGGATAATTTTTGGCTGCCGGATGTACCCAAACGCTTGCCCTTAAAATCGGCCCGCATATTGTGTGAATATCGTGCGGGCAGTCTCTGTTTGACCACTGACCGACCTGCACTTTACGTTCACCTAGAACATGACAACGTACTACAATTTTCTGACTCCAGCTTCTTTTTGCTCCCCAACCAAATGCGGACAATCGCCTTTAGATCAGACGATAAATCTCACTTAAACTGTACTATTTATCAACTGGCTGAATGAACTGAGCCGAATAAAGACAAACGCTCAGCCTTAAGGAAGGAAACGAAAAAGAGCTGCGCATCAAGCAGCTCTTTGCAAGCTAAACCATTTTTACTAATGCATGTTCAACATTGGCTCATGTCGAACACTGACTAATGTTGAACACCAGATGGGTTTTCACCAAATTCAGTCTGTTGATAAATATCTGCAAGGGTTTTTGCACGTTTTGCTGCCTTGCGTCGTTTCGTTGGTTCAAAGTATTGCTCGACCTGCTTCAATGTCTCTTCATGGTCTTGCGCGGATTGGACAAAGTCTGGGTTGGCTAACGCTTCTTGGCGAAGGCGGTTAACTCGTTCTAGCGTTTCCCACAACATATTTCACCTCCAACTTCACTGTGCATACATACAGCTTAGTAAAGAGTGACATAATGTCAAGCAATTAACTGTGGATTTATACAGTTAATTAAAATAAATGCTCATTATTTCAATGAGTCATTAATCTGCGAGGCCTCTTAAGGTGCGCACGTTGATTCTCGAAGCACCAGCTTACCTAGATAGCGATGTATCTTGGCATCATCCGAGCCCTTCCCTTCAGCCAATTGTAGGGCCAAGGCTACTGCGTCCTTCGTCAGTTGCTCAATGGGAAGCGATATTGTTGAGAGATTGGGCACCGAATACGCAGCCGCAGGCTCATCATCAATCCCCATTACAGAGACCTGATTGGGTACCAAAATGGCATGTTCGTAAAGTGCGCGCATTGCTCCTAGTGCCATATCATCGTTACAGGCAAAAATAGCGCTGAACTCACTCTGTTGTTCTAATAACCGTTGAACCGCGGCATAACCCGCCAGCATAGAATTATCACCTTCAACAACGAGCGTGTGATTGAGCTTAATACCAGTCTGCTGCAAGCCTGACTGGTAAGCAGCAAATCGCTGTTGTCCTGTATCACTGTCCAAAGGGCTAGTGATGCAAGCAATGCGGCGATGGCCAAGTTCAAGCAAGTGATTAATCGCTAAAGAAGCGGCTTGATGCTGCTCAAAACCAAAACTATGCAAACCGACTTCTTCCAAGGTTCGATTGAGTACAATCAGTGGCACTGAAACATCAGATTGCAATGATGCCAGCTCATGATTCGACAAATGGCGGCTGTAAAGCATGATGGCGTCACAACGCTGAGTGAGCAATGAGCGCACTGCTGCTAATTCGCCTGCCGCGTTATCGTGACTGTCCATGACAAGTAAGGTCTTACGTGCTTGCTCGGCACCTTGTGCTGCTTGATGCAATAAGCTGCCAAAATAACTCCCTTGAAACTGAGGAAGTATCAGCCCAATCGCATTTGCACTGTTTGTGGCTAATGCTTGCGCCAACACATTAGGTTGATAACCCAAGGTGGACATGGCTTGTAAAACGGCTTCTCGCGTACTTGCTTTTACTTGGCCAGTTTGATTGAGTACGCGCGATACGGTGGCTTTAGACACGCCCGCAGCTTTACAAACGTCATTGATTGTCGCCATGGTGACTCCTAATAAAAACCCCCGACTCTTGGAAGCCGAGGGAGTTTACCTAATTTCCTAAGCTGGATGAACGCTCTCAATCAACAATTATTATTGTTATTCTACGTTTATAATTGTTCGCCATTGGTTTTGATCACGGACTGATACCAGTAAAAGCTTTTCTTTTTACTGCGAGCCATTGAACCAGAACCATCATCGTGTTTGTCTACATAAATGAAACCGTAACGTTTTTTATATTCACCAGTGGTGAACGACACACAATCGATGCAGCCCCAAGGGGTATAGCCCATGACATCAACGCCGTCTATAGCAATGGCCTTCTTCACTTCTCGTATATGTGCTTGTAAATACTCAATCCGATAATCATCTTGCACTTGGCCTTGCTCATCGACTTCATCGATCGCCCCAAAACCATTTTCAACAATAAAAATCGGTTTCTGGTAGCGTTCATACAACTCAGAAAGCGCGTAGCGAAGCCCTACCGGGTCAATTTGCCATCCCCAATCAGACGCTGTGAGATAAGGGTTTAAGCGACTTTGTTTGAATAAACTGGTTGTTTCACCTTCAGCGTTGCGATCATCAGAGACAATATTCGTCATGTAATAGCTGATCGCAAGGTAGTCGGCACAACCCTTACGCAGTATCGCTTCATCGCCATCGAGCATATCAACGGTTATCGATTTTCGCTCCCATTCACGCCAAATATAGCTTGGGTAATAGCCACGAACTTGCACATCGCTGAACAAGTACTTCTCTCTCATCATTTCTTGAGAGCGGATCATATCTTCTGGACGACACGACGCGGGATAAAGCGGCATCATATGAATCATGCTACCCATTTGAAATTGAGGGTTGATCTTATGACCGAGATCGACCACTAAAGCACTGGCAATAAATTGGTGATGCATGACTTGGTACATCACCTGCTCTGGGTTGTCATGTTCAGTGAAGATCACCCCTGAGTTACAGTAGCCAAACAGTGGGAATTCCCAATTTCGCTGGTTATTGATCTCATTGAAGGTAATCCAGTATTTCACTTTCTGTTTATAACGCTCCATCACCACTTGGCTAAAGTTAACGAAAAAATCCACAAGCTTGCGATTTGCCCATCCCCCGTATTGTTGTACAAGGTGGAATGGCATCTCAAAATGCGAAAGCGTAATAACTGGCTCAATGCCGTATTTCAGCAATTCATCAAAAAGATCATCATAAAATTGTAGCCCTGCTTCATTGGGCGAGACTTCGTCACCTTGTGGAAAAATACGAGTCCAAGCAATTGAGGTTCTAAAACATTTAAAACCCATCTCAGCAAAAAGTGCAATGTCACCTTTGTAATGACTATAAAAATCAACGGCTTCATGATTAGGATAGAAATAATTTGCATCCACACCGGAGGTCATCACCCTAGGTACTTCATGCGCTCCTTTTGAGAGCACATCGACAATGCTGACTCCTTTTCCACCTTGGTTCCATCCACCTTCAACTTGATGTGCTGCTACAGCCCCACCCCATAAAAAATCTTTTGGAAAACCATTCGTTGCCATCGTCATCTACCTCGTCTTCATTTGCTGACTCAATGTACCCTTATGTCGATCTAATATGCTATTTCACGCCATGTGGACACGTTGTATAGAAATACATCATCGCTTTGCTACTTTGCGTGACATCATAAACGATTATCGTAAAAATGTAACCGGTTTCGGAAACCGGTTACATTTAAATTAATAATTCTAATGTTCTCGGAAGAAAATACGCACTATTTGTTACTGACAAGTGGCAAACAGAGACATTCCGTAGCACTTTTGCTGTGACTACTGTATGCTTGCGCCTTTCCGCAACGTGATGCGGATCACTTCCTTATTTACATATCGAGACATTTTAATGAGTTTTGCCTCTCTGGGTTTATCCCATGCCATCCTGAAAGCCGTTGCTTCTCAAGGTTACGAAACACCATCGCCAATTCAGGCGCAAGCTATTCCAGCCGTTCTTGAAGGCAAAGATGTGATGGCAGCGGCCCAGACAGGTACCGGGAAAACAGCAGGATTTACCCTGCCCATTTTGGATCTATTAGTTAAAGGCCCAAAAGTAGGCCCCAACCAAGTGCGTGCATTAATTCTGACGCCGACACGTGAATTGGCCGCGCAAGTTGCCGACAACGTGGCAACTTACGGACAAAACCTTCCACTACGCTCTGAAGTTATTTTCGGCGGTGTGAAAGTTAACCCACAGATGATGAAAATGCGTCGTGGAGTAGATATTTTGGTCGCGACACCGGGTCGACTGTTGGATTTATACAACCAAAATGCGATTAAATTTAACCAATTAGAAATTTTGGTCTTAGACGAAGCGGATCGCATGTTAGACATGGGCTTCATTCGTGACATTAAAAAGATCCTTGCACTGCTGCCAGCAAAACGTCAAAACCTACTCTTTTCGGCCACTTTCTCTGATGAAATTCGCCAACTTGCGAAAGGGTTAGTTAACAACCCAGTCGAGATTTCGGTTACGCCACGCAATAGTACCGCCAAAACTGTCAAACAGTGGGTACATCCTGTAGATAAAGCGAAAAAACCAGCACTATTGATTCAACTAATCAAAGAAAATAATTGGCAACAAGCGTTGGTATTTACACGAACTAAACACGGCGCTAATCGCTTAACCGCACAACTTGAAGGCAGTGGCATCAGCGCCGCCGCTATTCATGGCAATAAAAGTCAAGGCGCACGCACTAAGGCATTGGCCAATTTTAAAAGTGGTGAGATCCGCATTTTAGTAGCAACGGATATTGCCGCTCGCGGCATTGATATTGACCAATTACCACAAGTGGTAAACTTTGAATTGCCTAACGTCCCTGAAGATTATGTTCACCGAATTGGCCGTACAGGCCGCGCAGGCGCTGAAGGAAATGCGATCTCTTTGGTCTGCGCCGATGAAGCAAAAGACATGTTTGCCATTGAGCGCCTTACCCAAAATTTACTAGAACGAATTGAGGTTGAAGGCTTTGCGCCAATGAACAAATTACCGGCATCTCCTTCGCTACAACCGATTAAAGCGAAAAAGCCGAAAAAGAACAAACCAGAACATAATGACGGACAGCGCTCTGGTGATGTAGCAAAAGGTCACAGCATAAGCGCGAATACCAGAACTAATGACAGAAAGCCGAAAGCGGCCAATTCCACTCGTTCAAACAGTAACAAACCAAGTGCAAACCAACCCACGAGAAGCGGATCGGCTGGACAAAATAGACCTCGTAGAGCAAAAAAAATCGCGGCGAGCTGATATTACTCACTGACTACGACTCTCTGATTAAAAAGTAAAGGCCACTCTCATCTAGTGGCCTTTTTGCTTTTACGCGCCTTTGGGCGGTGTGAATGCAGTTAGAGGAAGTGGCTCTCCTACATATTTCTCTATTTTCACAATTGAAGAGTTACCAGCACAGCCATTGGCTAACCTTGAAGTAGGTATGTCAGCGGTCAGTACGTTGCATCCTCCGTTTTTACATAAACCATGAGGTTTATCAAAATCAGGCCATGCCCCTTCATGAATACAGACCGAACCTTGCTTAATTCCATCCGTGATCAGCGCGCCAACTAAGACTTGGCCACGTTGATTATAAGCACGAACAAGATCGCCATCTTTAATCCCTCGAACTTTTGCATCTTCTGGATGAATCCAGATCGGTTCACGGTTTGCTATCGCATATTGCTCGCGTAGTGCCGCGTAGTTTAACTGGCTATGGAGACGATGAGCGGCATGCGATGTCATCAATTGCAGTTCATCGGCTTGAGCATTCCCTACCCACTCCGTTGGCGGCATCCACATAGGATGTGGCGGGCAATCGCTATATTTGAAGCCTTCGATGGTTTTGGAGAAGATCTCAATCTTGCCACTTGGTGTACCAAGAGGGTTCAGGATAGGATCCTCTCTGAAAGAGGAATAACGCACAAACTTCGCGTTCGCTTCGTTCCATTTCATCTCAATGAGCTGATTTTGTTTCCAAAAATAGCTGAAGTTAGGCATTGCAATCCGATTTTGGCGACCGATAGCTTGAGCTCCTTTATAGAAACCAGCCAACCATTCCATTTCGGATTTATTTTCCGTATACACTGCACGTCCGCCCGGTTTTAACAGCTCCGCCATATCAGCAAATACATCAAAATCATTTCGCGCTTCAAATTGAGGCTCAATTGCCTGTTTCATCGGCACTAAATGTTGATTGCTATAATCCCCTGTCATGGTGAGATCATTACGCTCAAATGACGTCGTGATGGGCAGTACAATATCAGCGTGTTTTGCGGCCGCAGTCCAATAAGGCTCAGAGATAACGATGAGTTCCGGCTTTTGCCACGCTTTAATCAAACGGTTGGTATCTTGGTGATGAGTAAAGTTTGCACCGCCCGCCCACCAGATCATTTTGATGTTAGGAAATGTTTTCTCATGCCCGTTGTGTTGATATTGACCGGATGGGTTTTCCAACGCTTCAACAATACGAGCCACAGGAAAACTATTTACTGCTCCAGAAACGGCCCAATCATTACCCGCAGATGAACCACCATCAATAGCCGCTGATATAGCAGGTAAAACACCCGCAGTTCGCGTTGGGTTACCGCCATTGGAATAGTGATATGAAAAACCAAACCCACCACCGGGTAAACCGATCTGCCCTAGCATTGCAGCCAGAGTGACAAGCATCCAGTGTTTTTGTTCACCATATTGCTGACGTTGGATTCCCCAACCAGCCATGATCATAGTTCTATTTTTGCTAAAAATATCAGCCAATAGCTCTAGTTGTTTGGCAGGAACGCCACAAATTGCCTCAGCCCATTGTGCTGTCTTTGGCGTGCCATCAGAATGACCTAGCAGATAAGCTTCAAATTTGTCGTAACCAGCGGTGTATTTATTCAAAAATTCGAGGTTATGTTGGCCCTTTTCAACTAATGAGTGGGCGATCCCCAACATCATCGCAACGTCAGTACCAGGATGCGGTGCAATCCACTGAGCGTTTTCACCAAAAAATTCGATGGTTTCCGAACGCATAGGATCGATAGCGATAATGGTTTTTTTAGAATGTTTGAGTTGATTAAAAAACTCAAGCCCCGCGCCGTCGGTACTGCTCCATGCTATTTTCAGTGTATTAATAGGGTTAAGCCCCCAAAGCACCACAACATCACTACTTTCAAGCACAACAGGGTAAGTTGTTTGTTGTTCATACACTTCTATTGAGCCTACAACGTAAGGCATGATGACTTGCGCAGCACCCGTAGAATAATCACCTAAATGACCCGAATAGCCTCCCGCCATACTCATATAGCGTTGCAGTAGGGTTTGGGCTTTATGTAAAATCCCACTGGATCGCCAGCCGTAAGAGCCCGCAAAAATTGACTCGGCTCCATAAGCAGTGCGAATACGGGCATGCTGTTGGTGGATTAATTGCAGCGCTTTTTCCCAACTAACGCGGACGAACTCATCGTCTCCTCGTTTACCATCTGGCATATGGGGATTGGCTAGAAAACCTTTACGCACCATCGGGTATTTGACCCGCGCTTTAGTATGTACTTGATCTGGCGCTGAGGTTTGTAGACTATTGGGTACGGTTTGCGGCAATGCATTCTTGGAGGAAATAATTTTCCCATCCTTAACTTCAACCAGCATAGCGCCCCAACGCCCAGCAGTCAGTACACCAGCTCCTCGCGGTGCGGAAGCGAGAACAGGCATAGGTTTAACCGAAAAAATAGCGACCGCACCTGCAGTTGCACCAGCGCTTTTTAGAAAACTTCGACGTGTGAGAGTAGTCATCACTGAATCCTTATTTCATTTTTTATTGGGCAACAACATCTTTCGCATTGTATTGGAAATATTTCGTGAGGATTTCTAGATCCTCTGCGGAAATAGAGGTACGGTCCCCCATACTTTTTGCCACAGAAGGCCACGCGTTAACCGTAAAATGGTTACTCGGAATTTTGGCATGACATGTTGAACAGTAAACATTGTCCAATTGCTCAGCGTATGCCCAAAGCGAATCCATTTTACCCAATACTGGCGTGTCGATGTCCCCGGCAAGTGTTACTTGACGCCACTGATTTCCGTAGGCATCTTCGTTATACTCTTTTACGCTCAATGCTTTTTGCCCTGCTTCAGTTAACATAGCAATCACAGCACGCTTACCTTCACCCATATACAAGACTTGTTCTGCACCTTGCATCTGATAACCACTCAATTCAACGGTGCGCTTGCCATCGTTTTCATTCAATACTTTCAACGGTGTCGCTGGATTGATCGTTCCGAAATCAGAAATGGGCGTAGATTGCATCGCATAAACAATAGGAGTGCCCACAGGGGTTAACTTGGCCTCTTCGACTAAATGGGCTAATGCTTGGCTGTCCATTTTGACTTCAGGAAGCATGTGCGCCACACCTTTATGGCAATCAATACAGGTTTGATTATTGTCGATACCGTACTGATGCATTTTTTGTGCTTGCGCCGTTTGGTCGTAAATCTCCATCGCATCTTCACTGTGACATGAACGACAGGTCGCAGAATCGTTCGCTTTTAATTGTGCCCAGACAGTTTCAGCCATCTCGGCTCGATGCGCTTCATACTTTTCAGGTGTGCTGATCTTCTTGGTAATGAACTCATGATAGATATCTTTGGACGCCCTGATTTTAGTGACTAAATAATCCATAGTATCAGTGGGGATATGGCAATCAGCGCATTCTGCACGGATGCCTTTGGCATTGCTAAAGTGTACCGAGCCTTGATACTCCTGAAAGGGTGCTTGCATAGTATGACAAGAGAGACAAAATTCCGTACTCGACGTTTTTTCTAAGATGACATGAGTTCCTCCAAGGCTTAACCAACCGAGCAGCACCCCAATAGCAAGAACTCCCACTATCATTCTTTTTTTAATATTCATTATTCCTCACAAATCTCAACGGATGTGGTTTTGACAGAACACGTTGCATTTATGTGATGCGCATCGTATTCCATAAGGAAATCATACCCCCAAAGAGGGATGTCAACTTGACAGTAGTCAATTTAGACAAGGAACAGGCGTGACCTATGTCACCTTTCTTATAAATTGATAAAATAGAAAATAAATAACCACACAGATGATAAAAATTAAAAATACATAAAACACAACCGATTGATATTAAAAATAAAAGATAAAAACCCCAAAGACCCACCCCAAAGGCCAAAAGATAGGCAGAGCCTTATCACTAATGCCGTTCACTTAAGGTGAGCGGCATTGTATTTTCTAGGGTATCGGCTTGGCTTTTTCTTCACGACTCTAGGGAAGGCTCTTTCTCGCCTTGGCTCAAGTATTAAGCTCCCACTCATTGCATAGAAGTTTTGGAGTTGCCTCGGTATGGCTCCCGGTGACGAGTAGGGAAGCCCCACTATTAGGCGCATGATGTGGGCTAACGCTCCATTGAAGCTAAGTTGGTATGGCAAGTAGTCTCCATTCAACGTATTACACATCTGCACCATTTGATATCTGACTAAGTTGTATGTCAGTAGTATTCCCCAGAGCTCTTGTCTCACGAGCTCTGGGAGTCGGCTTCGCAGTGTAAGGCGGTTACCAAGCATGTATTGTTTTTGCTCTCGGTACCCCAGTTCAATTTCCCAACGGTATTCATATAAACCGACTATATCTGATTTGGGATAAAGCATAGGGTCAACCATTGAGGTGAGAACATCGTATTGCTTACCCTCTTTGACTCTCGTGATTAAACGTACCACAACCTCTTTTTCTAGCTCTGGCCATTTCTTACGCGCTTGCGGATTACTTTTCAGTTTTATCAGTTTATCTTGTCGGCCAAAAGAATGAACAACTTCATAAATCAGCCCTTTTTTCATCGGGATAAGCCAATGGCGATTGATGCCGTGCGAACGCCATGCTTGAAGTAAACCTAGGGAGTAAAAGCCTTTGTCGAAGAGCGTTAAGCTGTTATCGGGGGTCGTTTCGATAAGCTGCTCTGCCAGCTTCATTTCATTGACGGTATAACAGTCAAAAGCACTGCCTGTGATTAAATGACTGCTCAGCTCCATCTGACAGACCATGCGCACCTGTGGATACTGTGTTTCTTTACCATCCCGATTAGTGGGCTTAGCAAACGCTTCAGCGTTATCTTTTGAGTCTTCTGTTCGCCATAAAACCCCATCAACACCCAGTAACGTAAGTCCGTTCCAGTTTGGTAAGTTAGCCTGTTTGAACCAATGACTTTGCGTACACTCAAAGAGCGCTTTAGCGGCTGACTCACCAAGGTTTTTTCTTCGCTGTGTTAATGCACTTGGAGCAACAAATGGCTTACCTGTGCGGTCAACAATATCGAGCATGTTTACAATGTCAGCCATGGATTTATCATTATAGATAGCCATGCCAACCAGTAACCATGCCATCGACTCTAAAGTGAGCTTTCGTTTTCTTAGAGTAACGGTATCAGTAAGCTCATAAGCACTATTGATGAGCTCAATGGGCAAGAGGTCTGCGAGTGTTTCAACTTGATTGGGTTTATAACTGTTGATGATATCGAGGGCTTGAGAGACGTGCATAAAAAAATCCGATAAACAAGGTCTATCGGATTTTTACATAAAGGTAGGATCATTCAACTGATCTGCCGATTAAAGTCTTAACTGATCGGCATTAGAGCAGTGCTCTGGCCTCTGGGAGTATCTCTAATGAGTTTAGAAGCGATAATTGGCTTGTGCGCCGATAAGCCAAACATTACCCGTCGTTGTACCAGAAAATTGGCCTCCAACGGCTTGCGCTGCATCATCTGAAGCATAACCACGAGATTCCACAATGTTGGCATCTTTGGCAAAAATGTAAGTAAAGCCAGTGTCTATGGTGAATTGCTCCGTGAAGGCATACTCCGCACCAACGCTTAACCAAGTTCGATCAGTTTCAGGGATGGTAATGGTACGGTTTTTATCGTTAACTGCCGCCATATCGTAAGCAATGCCTGTACGCAGTGCTAATTTTGCATCGACTTGGTAAGTCGCACCCAGAGCAAAACGGTAATTGTCTTCCCAGTTTTCTTCTTTAACCATCACCGAGCCAAGAGTGTTTAAATCCGCTTCAAGCTTTTCGAAACTGCTCCAATCGGTCCAGTTAATACTGGCATGCAGTGCCAGCTGTTCACTTAGTTGGTGGTAGCTAGCCAGTTCAGCGGTGGCAGGCATAGTGAGCATCATTGAACCTGTATCATTCACTACCTTGCCCGATTCTTTCGAAAATATATTCGCTGTGCCAGTAAGCTTTAGGTCAACTTCGGATTTATAAGTAAAGCCAATGCGATTGCTATCATTGATCTGCCATGCCGTACCCACTTGCCAGCCCCAAGCTTTATCTTCACCTTCCATGTACTTTAGTGTTGTACCTTGTGGAAGAGGCTTAGTTTGAGCCGGAGAGGTCGCACCGAAATGGCCTTCTCCAATCACATAACGAATGCCACCGCCAACGGTGACCGCATCAGTAAGTTGGTAGCCGATGTTGGCATTGACTTCCATTGTTTTAACCATCGCTTGATTACCAAAGTGGCTCGCGCTGAAATTACGGTCAAGCTCGGTCTCCATGCCATAGTTAGTACCGAGTGCTAAACCTAGTACCATTTTATCGTTCACTTGATGTGAGAGGTAAAAATTGGGGATGACGGCATCATTTGCGAAGTCATTTGAGCTTGCTTCTAATGCGCCGTTGATTTTTCCATTCACATCAACATTCGGATTAACGTAAATTGCACCAACAGAAATTTGCGTACCTTTCAAATAAGTCAGCATGGCAGGGTTACGCCATTGTGCACTGGCGTTATCAGCCATAGCCGCTTCACCGGCGTAAGCACGCCCAAGGCCCGTTGCAGAGTATTCTGCCAATTGGAAACCGGCGGCTTGAGATGCGTTTGATACGCTGAATAGTCCACATGCCACTGCAAGTGAAAGAAGAGTTTTATTTGATTTCATTATAATGTTCGCTGAAATATTTGAATTCGGTGTGGGGATTTTAAGGTTAGAGCTAATGCTTTAAAAATATAAAGCAGTGAATTTGTTGTTTTTGAAATTAAAATCTATTAAAGGTTTAATTATAAGCGGAATACTCTGCTTGTTATGAAAGTGTTTCTGATTTTTGGCGAACACTTGTAGTGTGGTTTAAGGCCCAAAAGGTACAGTTGTTAGCTGAATTAGGCGAGGAGACGATATTACAAGCATTAAAAAGGGCTGGAAAACCAGCCCTTTATTGACGCTATGCTAATAAACGTTGCGCTTAGAAGTTGCGGCTATATTGTAAGCCGACTAGGATTGCATCTGCGTGAGTCGTTGCCGTCAGAGTTGAAAGATATTGAGGTGAACCAAGAGGATTAGGTGTTCCTTCAGATACTTGTACATCATCACCCAGTAAGTAGGTGAAACCAAAATCAATATTTGATTTTTCATCTAGGTTATAAGTAAAGCCAGCAGAGAACCATTGGCGGTCAGAGTCAGGTACTGATACTGACGTTAATGAATCTTGAGCGCTGGTGTCATACATATAACCAGCTCGTAAAGTCCAATCTGTATTTAAATAATAAGTTCCGCCAATAGCATAATGCCATCCATCTTGCCATTTATATGGTTTGTTGTAAGTAGAACCTAGTGGGGAGTTTTTGAGGTCACTAAATTCAATTTGATCAAATGTGCTCCAGCCGATCCATTGTACGCTGTAATGAACTGCAAAATTGGTATCTTTTATTTTATGGAATCCAGAAAACTCAAAAAGGTCAGGCAATGGTAAATTGATTTTTTGTCCTTTATCATCTTTTGCTTCCATTTCAGGACTGTAATGATATGCGGCACCGAAACGGTTATTTTCATCTAGCTCAAAGACAGTACCAAAGTTGAATCCGATAGCCCAAACATCAGCACCATCTACGTTGACTAAATCTTTACCACCCAAACTTGCGACATCAGAACTAGCCGTACGTTTCATGGTTCCTTTACCATAGATTAAATCTAGTCCAGCGCCAACACTCCATTGAGAGTCTATTCTGTAAGAACCAGCAAGGCCTAAGTTAAAGCTCTTGACGTCTGTTAAACCGCCATATTCACTAGCAGAGTAACTATCTGAAAATTCAGTTTTTGTACCAAAGTTAGAATAGGCATTGACGCCCCACGCAAACTTATCATTGAGAGGGACAATGAGATGGATATTTGGAGCAATAGATGTACCGCCTGCTTCATCATAATTTGCGTTTTTTGGAGCCGATAGCTGTGGTGCAACTTGGCAAGTTGTACCACAGTATTTCGCATCCTTGACTTTAATTTTTGTCGTTATGGATTCAAAGCCCAAAGAGAGTGAGGTCTCGTCAAACAGTGCCATTGCGGCAGGGTTACGAGCCATCACCGATGCGTTATCGGCAATAACAGCATCACCAGCAAATGCACGACCTAGGCCAGTCGCAGATTGTGCATTGAGCTGAAAGCCCGCTGCCAGTGCTTGTTGTGAAGCGAGAGCTACCGTTACGGCAAGTAACGATTTTTTAAACAGACGCGTCTTGTTCATGGTGCTTTTCCTTTTTGATTTCATCGCCTCTAATGGACGTTGTTTTTGAGCAAATGCTCAATTGGTGGCTGATACTAGAGGCAAGTATAGAAGATAGAAATCCGACCATTGTCTAATTGAATGATAAAATTGCAGAAATGATGTCTATTTGGCAGGAAAAAGGCGGAAAATGCTTATTTATAGAGTTTAAGCTCTACTTTTGTCTAGGGAACCTGGCCTGCATTATATACAGGCCAGGAATGGTTTTAATGGGAAGGTTTTAGCATAGGCATTAGTTTTTTAGCGATGTTCGTGACATCTTCGCCATTTTCACCGACAAGGATCAGGCTAGCATCACCGACGGGTTCGATGATTCCTGCCATGCCTTGCTCATTAAAGTTCACGGCTTGTTCACTGGCAATGCCTGTGAAAAAGAGCGTCACTTTCCCGCTTTCACCTTGAAAAACCATGTGCAGAGCGTTTGCCTTGCCAAAACCACAGTGGTTTAGGTAATAAACGTGGTAAGGGAAGTTACTGCTTAACTGATAAGCGAATGGCAGCATTTTGGCGTTGATCTGCGTTGAATTCACTTGTTCATCCAGTTGGTTGACAAAGCCTTCTTCATCAATGACGTGTTTGATGGCAGTGTCCATTAGGCTTGCCTGCGCCGGTGGAATGAGCACATTTCGCCAATTGATTTGGCCAACCAATAAACCAAACACAAAAGCAATCGATGCAGCCAATGTCATCGCTTGCTTGGCAAAAGTAGGGCGGATGACATTGCTTGCCATTGTGGTTTGACTAAATAGAATACGGTCTGCGAGATCGTCAGGCACGTCTACATTCATTGCAGTAGCAATCGTTGCGTCTAAGCTCAATATGTCCTCTAGGAACTGACGATTAGTATCACTAGTGGATGCCGCTTGGATAATCTCTTGGTCATGCTGTTTTGGATCGGACATAACTCGGCGGCGAAATTCTAATTCATCCATTTTGCTGCCCCTTATACGCTTCTGATGAATCCAATTGTTCTTTTAATTGATTACGAGCTCGAAACAGACGAGTCATGACCGTGTTCTTATTGAGTTCGAGGATCTCGCCAATTTCATCACCACTAAAACCACCAATGACTTGTAGGAAAAGAGGTTCGCGGTATTCAATATCCAGCTTCATTATCTGTGCCTGCAACCACTCTTGTTGATGATGAGGATCATCGTTGACTTTTACGTCACCGCTGTAGTCATCAATATCGACCAACTCAAACTGCTTGCGCTCAAAGCGGCGCGCGTTCTCGCGACGAAGAATAGTTATAAGCCACGATTTGGCAGCTTTCTCGTCGAGCAAACTATCGAGAGATTTCCAAGCCCTCAAGCAGGTTTCTTGTACTAAATCTTCAGCAATGCTTTTATCTTTACATAGCCAATAGGCATAACGAAAAAGATCTCGGTGATAAGCACGCACAAGCGTTTCATATTTTCTCTGTCTGTCAATATTACTATTGACCGGGCTGCTGGACTTTTTCTTTCCAAACATGGTTATTATCGACACATGAGTCTCCGTTTGCTCTGTGATTTCTTCTTTGTTTAGGCCATTTTATGGTCGTCTTGCGATGAACGCTTCGCGTATTCGTTCGCTTTCGATCCGTTCAAGTTGTTCGGTAACATCAATTCAAGCGTCGACGGCTTTTTAATTTCATAGTATGGAATAAATCAATATAAAATTGATCTACTTCAAAATCTCATAGCACGAAGTGGCTATAGTACACCTTGTCATCTCGTTAGTCATTGCGACTAACATGTTGAGCAAGATGACACTTCCTTTTGAAGGCTGACTTTACTTTCTCCTAATCAGGAAACTGATTATTTCAATTGGCGTAAGTTAATTGCTTTATATATTCCGACCACACATTATTGTGTGGTTTTTTTTTTGCTTATATACTCTTCCTACTTGAAGCCGCAGTGGTGTTGGCTACGTTCGTTTACCCCAATCACATAGTTTGCCTATGCTCATGGGGACTCACTCACTTGCCGCCTACCTGCAACTCCAAGTTGTTTGGGTATAACTCCATTATTCATTTAAAGATTAAGTGATTATCCATCTCCTTTCCCTACATTACTTTCTTCGATTCGATGCGAATATCACGTTTATTTAAACACTTGTTTGATTGTTTTAACAACCTCGTTACAATGTGCCAGGTCAGACCTCTATTCTAAGGAGAAACAATGGGCAAACAGGAAGTCAAAACGCGCTCTGGTGAGCGTGTGGCTATCGTCGCGGGGTTGCGTACCCCTTTTGCGCGTCAAAGTACCGAATTTAGTCAAGTTCCTGCAGTCGATTTAGGCAAGATGGTGGTGAGTGAACTGCTTGCGCGAACGGAACTCGATCCTAAATTGATCGAACAACTCGTCTTTGGACAAGTCGTGCAAATGCCTGAGGCACCAAACATCGCGCGTGAGATCGTTTTAGGCACAGGAATGAGCATCCATACCGATGCGTACAGCGTCACACGAGCGTGCGCTACCAGTTTTCAGGCGGCGGTGAATGTGGCTGAAAGCATAATGGCTGGCACGATTGATATTGGTATGGCTGGTGGTGCCGATTCGTCTTCCGTTTTGCCGATTGGAGTGTCTAAAAAATTAGCCGCTAGCTTACTCGCTTTAAGTAAAACCAAAACCGTTGCTCAGAAACTCAGTATCTTAAAATCATTATCTTTTAAAGATTTAATGCCAGTCCCCCCCGCGGTCGCTGAATATTCAACGGGCCTTTCGATGGGGCAAACGGCTGAGCAGATGGCAAAATCTCATCACATAAGCCGACTGGATCAAGATGCTTTGGCACATCGTTCTCACTCTCTAGCTTCACAAGCTTGGAAAGAGGGCAAAATCCAAGGCGAAGTCATGACGGCATTCCCAGAGCCCTATAAAAAGTGGATCGCTGAAGATAACAATATTCGTCATGACTCGACTCTGGAAGGTTATGCCAAGTTACGTCCAGCGTTTGATAGGCAATATGGTAGCGTGACGGCCGCCAACAGCACACCACTAACCGATGGCGCTGCCGCTATTCTATTAATGCGTGAAGGCCGTGCTAAAGAGCTTGGTTTGGAGATTATGGGTTATATCCGTTCTTACGCTTTTTCAGCGATTGGTGTTGAACACGATATGTTAATGGGGCCGTCTTATGCGACACCGTTAGCCTTACAACGTGCAGGTATTGAGCTTTCCGATCTCACATTGATTGACATGCATGAAGCGTTTGCCGCGCAAACCCTCTCTAATATGAAAATGTTCGCCAGTGATAAGTTTGCACAGGAACATCTTGGTCGAGCAAAAGCGATTGGCGAAATTGATATGGATAAATTTAATGTGCTAGGTGGTTCTATTGCGTATGGTCACCCCTTTGCGGCGACGGGTGCGCGCATGATCACACAAACACTGCGTGAACTAAAACGACGTGGTGGTGGTTTAGGGCTGAATACCGCTTGTGCAGCGGGTGGTTTGGGCGCGGCAATGATTTTGGAGGTTGAATAATGAGCACAGAGAGAGCTTTTCATTTAACAATTGATGAACAAAATATTGCGTGGCTGGCGATTGATGTTCCCGGCGAAAAAATGAATACGCTACAAGCGGCGTTTGCCCAAGAGATGCAAGAGGTTTTTGCGACCTTGGAGGCTCAAAAAACCAGCCTAAAGGGGATGGTGATTCACTCGCTTAAGCCAGATAATTTCATTGCTGGAGCGGATGTCCGTATGCTGAACGCTTGCCAATCGGCCAGCGAAGCACAAGCATTGGCCAAGCAAGGTCAGGAGATGTTTCAAACCTTATCGGATTTGCCATTCCCAGTGGTTGCCGCGATTCATGGCCCATGCTTAGGTGGTGGTTTAGAGCTGGCGCTGGCTTGTCACTACCGGGTGTGCAGCGACGCGGACATCACGCGTTTGGGTTTGCCCGAAGTGCAATTAGGCTTGCTGCCAGGCTCCGGTGGAACGCAGCGGTTGCCGCGTTTGATTGGTTTGTTACCTTCTCTCGACTTGATTTTGACGGGTAAACAGCTGCGCGCAAAAAAAGCAAAACAGCTGGGTGTTATTGATGCTTGCGTAGCAGAGACTATCTTGCTGGATGTGGCCAAGAAGTATGTGCTCGATAATTCTGGGAAAAAACGTCATCAGGCCAATACGTCGACCAAAGAGAAATTAATTTCTCATACGCAGCTTGGCCGCAAATTAATTTTTGATCAGGCCGCTAAAAAGACTAAGCAAAAAACACGAGGTAATTACCCAGCCGCAGACGCGATTTTAGAGGTGATCCGTCACGGTTTAGATCGTAGTTTTAAAGCCGGGTTAGAGCTTGAAGCGAAGCGATTTGGTGATTTGGTGATGAGCCCGGAATCCAAAGCACTGCGCTCGATTTTCTTTGCCACCACAGAAATGAAAAAAGAGACGGGCAGCGACGCAAAACCTCAAACCGTGAAACGTATCGGCGTATTGGGCGGTGGTTTAATGGGGGCAGGGATCAGCCATGTTAGCGTTGCAAAAGCCAAGGTTCCCGTACGAATCAAAGATGTTTCGAATGATGGGGTATTAAACGCGCTCAATTACAACTACAAATTATTCGATAAACAGCGCAAGCGTCGCATTTTATCCAAAGCGCAGATGCAAACAAAAATGGCGCAATTGTCTGGCGGGATTGATTTTACCAGCTATCAGCATATCGATGTTGTCATTGAAGCGGTATTTGAAGATCTCACGCTTAAGCAGCAAATGGTGGCTGATGTTGAAGCGAATGCCAAAACCAGCACCATTTTTGCGACGAATACTTCTTCGCTTCCAATCCAGAAAATTGCAGCGAAGGCGGCGCGTCCAGAGAATGTGATTGGATTGCACTATTTCAGTCCTGTTGAAAAAATGCCTCTGGTGGAAGTGATCCCTCATCAAACCACATCGCAAGAGACGATAGCCACAGTGGTGGCCTTGGCGAAAAAACAGGGCAAAACGCCGATTGTGGTCAAAGATTGCGCTGGTTTTTATGTTAACCGTATCCTTGCACCTTACATGAATGAAGCGGCGCAGATCCTGATGGCGGGTGAGTCGATTGAAAAGATAGATACGGCTTTACTCGATTTCGGTTTCCCAGTCGGCCCTATCACGTTATTGGACGAAGTGGGCATTGATGTTGGCTCGAAAATCATGCCAATTCTAGTGCAAGAACTCGGCCCACGTTTTCAAGGACCAGACGTATTTGATTTGCTGCTCAATGACAACCGCAAAGGGCGTAAAAGTGGTAAGGGATTCTATACCTATAAAGGTAAGAAAAAAGAAATCGACAAATCTATCTATAAATTGCTGAAAATAACGCCAGATACCAAACAGAGTGATAAGGAGATCGCGCTGCGTTGCGTGCTACTTATGCTGAATGAAGCCGTACGTTGTTTGGATGAGGGCGTAATTCGTTGTGCGCGAGATGGCGATATTGGTGCGATTTTCGGTATCGGTTTCCCGCCGTTTTTAGGCGGCCCATTCCGTTATATAGACCAAATTGGTATCAAGAAATTAGTGGAAATGATGAATCAACATGCTGAGAAGTATGGCGATAAATTCGCTCCTTGTGATGGGCTACTGACTCGAGCTGGGGTTGAAGCACGTTTTTATCCGTAGTCATCTCGGCTGTTTTCATTCATATGTTTGCTTAAATTAGGCGAGGGAATATCCTCGCTTTTTTTCATTTATAGCCAATGAGGTCATCTCTTTATGCGAGTTATTCTCAGTTTGGTATAAGATTATGGAAAATCATCAATAAGGAATCGAAATGGATGCACTAGAGTTGCTGCTTAACCGTCGTTCAATCGCCAATCTCACATCGCCTGCACCTGAAGGTCTGGTCTTGGAAAATATTATTAGAGCAGGCTTGCGAGCGCCCGATCATGGCGGTTTAACCCCTTGGCGTTTCGTGATTGCTCAGGGAGCGGGTTTGCAAAAGTTGTCGGGTATTTTGGCGTCTGCTGTGCGAGCGGATAACGGCAGTGATGCAGAGATAGAAAAAGCGAAAAATGCACCGTTTCGAGCACCCATGGTAATCACAGTGATCGCGAAAGTTACGGAGCATGAAAAGGTGCCAGCGATTGAACAACATCTCTCTGCGGGATGCGCAGTACAAGCGATGCAAATGGCTGCGGTAGCACAAGGTTTTCAAGGTTTCTGGCGTTCGGGAAGCTGGATGTTCCACTCTCACGTTCGGCAAGCATTAGGTGCTAAGGGCGATGATCAAATCGTTGGTTTCTTATACCTAGGAACTGCAGGGTGCACGCCAATGAAAGTGCCTGAACGTGATTTGAGTAAATTTATTGAGTTTCTATAGCGAGTTTATTGACTATCTGCCGCTGCGATAACTCATGGCCCAGCAATGCTGGGCCTAAAATCTAGTGGATGTGATAGGCAATCACAAAATCAATAAATAGCCTGACTTTTTCAGGTAGATGATCCTTGTGGTTATACAGCATATAAATATCACGAGGGTTGGAAACCCAGTCTTCCAGTACTCTGACTAAGCTGCCTTCTTCGATAAATTCTTTAATCATCACATCTGGCATTAAGGTGATACCCAGCCCCTCAGAGCAAGCGCTGCGCACTACGTTTAAAGCGTTGGCCTGAAAACGACCAGTATCACAATTGACCACGCATTCCCCTTTATTGTTGGTTAACTGCCATTTTACTAGAGGATATCCCTTCAATAATGAATGATTACTGAGCTCTTCGGCATGAGTTGGTGCAGGGTGTTTCGCTAAATACCCTGGGCTTGCGACTAATACATCTTTCACTTCATTAATTTTTCGCGCAATCAAACTGGAGTCTCGTTGAGGGCCAACTCTAAAAATGACATCCCATTCGGTTGGGTCGAGTTGATCGGCCTGATTGCTGGTGGTCAGTTCTATGTTGATATCTGGGTACTGCATCATGAAGGCATTGAAGATAGGCATCATCATGCGTTTCGTGACATTAGATGGTGACGATATTCTTAGTTTGCCTGAAGCGCCACGACATTCATCGGTAAGCTCTTCTGCTGTTGCAGCTAAGCGATGTAGCAACGGTGAGCACTCTTGAAAAAAACGTTCACCCGCTTCAGTCAGCGAAAGTTTTCGAGCATGGCGATTCAACAACCTAAGATTCAGAGAATCTTCCAATGCTTGAATGCGTCGGGTAATGGTCGCAACGGGGATCATTGTTTTACGAGAAGTTGCGGTATAGCTTCCATTTTCGACAACCAGTCGAAAGAGGTTTAGGTCATCTAATTTCATTGTTCCTGACACATTATTTTTCGAATTTGAGTAATTTATACGTATATCATTTGTCAAATCTTGAGTCATATCAACTTGTTTGACGAAAGTAACATTCCGTACAATCCATACATAGCCCATATATATAGTATGCAACCGAGTTACAAAGTGGAACATTTGTATAAATCTTATTTTGCGACTACTTTATAAAGTAACCTATCAATTTATCCTATAACAATAAAATGACTGCTTTTTAAAAGCATTGTGAGGCAGGATTATGTATAAATCTCACATTCAGGCTAGTGAGTTCTTGGCGAAAAAACCTTCAGATAATCAGCACGTCGAGCAAAAACTGATCATGCTTGTTGATGATGACCCAATTTTTAGGCGAATAACCAGTGGTTATTTGTCGGCTCAAGGCTATAAAGTGCTTGAAGCTGAAAATGGCTTAGAGGGGTTGCGCAAGTTAAAAGATGCGGAGCCTGACCTTGTTGTGTGTGACTTAGCAATGCCAGTACTGAACGGTATTGAGTTTGTTGAAGAGGTGAGCCTTGAGTATCCCTCGCTGCCACTGATTGTGGTCTCTGCAACTGATGAAATGGCTGATGTTGCAAAAGTGCTGCGATTTGGTGTTAAGGATTTTCTTCCTAAACCGATTGGTAACCACCAGTATTTAAGCAGTGCAATAGAAAGTACGCTCGAAGATACGTTTAGTCGTTTATCTGATCAGCGTGATTTTTCGACTCAATGGTTCCGGGTCGATGATGGTGGTGATATTCCAGAAGAACAAGAGTTGCATTGGCATCTGGAGTATTTACGAGAAAACCCCAGTACCGCGAAAGATTTGCTGCACGCGTTATTGCCAGAAAAGGATACTTCACAAGGCAGTTGGAAGTGTAGTTACCGTCTTTTACAATCGGCGGATGTGATGCCGCTGGTATTTGACTATGCGTGGTTGATGAACGGGCAGTTTGCCTTTTACTTGGTCGATTCAGATGCTCATTATGAAAATAGTGTGGCTTCAACATTGCTCGTTCGTGCTCTGTTTCACGATTATCTTCGCAACTTAAAAAGCTTCAGTGCCGATTTGAAAGACCTTGCTGACATACTGGAAAAAGGTATTGAATGCTCAGAGTGTGCTAATCCAATCAACGCAGTATTCGGTATTGCGGATTTAAGCGAAGGTACACTCTCTATCCTGCCAGCTGGGCTCGACAGTCAATGGTCAAATGGCTACTTAACTCAACATATTGCCGCGGGTGTTAGCCTTGGGCAGAACTGTTTAAAAAACTTTATCACTAAAGATTTACCGATCAACTCAACTTGTCAGCTATCAACTAATCGCTTAGGTTCGAGTAGTTTCAAACTCAATATTTACCAAGGTGGCAGCAGTTAATAACCTTATCTTTAGTCGGTGTTTGCGGTGATTTGTTTGAGGTATAGTTCGCGTCTAGAACAACAATCACCCAATTCGTTTACGTTACATTAACTTTGTTTATGGTGCCAAAACGAACGGAGTCATCCAACACTAGAGAAGTTATGATGGAAGAGCAGAATTTTAAAGAACCTTACAACATTTTTTATTTTTTAGGCTTTATTGCCGTACTTTCGATCCCTACATTGCCAGCAATACTGACTTGGATCCGTGTGTTTAATGGTTATTCAACTTTCTGAGTTGGATAGTACGTTGGGAGTTCACCATCAATATTCGTCATTTTCTTCTTACGGTGGCTGGTGGGCTCTGCCTTCTGTTAGGCGTGATAGGCATATTCTTACCGCTACTCCCCACAACCCCTTTCATACTTCTTGCTAGCGCTTGCTTCTTACGAAGTAGCCCTCGTGTTTTCATGCTTGGTTGCATCAACATCAGACGCTAGGCCCAATACTGGATAATTGGCAGCAACATGGCGCTGTTTCGCGGCAAGTGAAACAACGGGGATGTTTGTGGATTATTCTAAGCTTTATTTTTTCCATCTGGGTTGTCCCACACTTTTGGCTCAAAATTATGTTGTTTACTATGCTTGTGGTCCTGATCACTTGGTTTATTCGACTTCCCACTCATGAGCAGGTTGCTAACCAACAAGAAAATCACTAGCATTATGGGGAAGTGTGCCCATTCTTCGAATGGGCGTTTGTTTTTTCAGCGGCTAAGATATTGTGGCTTATCTATGTTGCTGAGAGCTCACGCTCTATCATTCTGATACGTAAATGTATCGTGAGAAATGAAGAGCCAATCTAAGTAAATGTAAGTTATGACAACCGAAACTATCTCTTTGATCAAATCGAGCATTCAAAGCATCCCTAACTACCCAAAACCTGGCATTTTGTTTCGTGATGTAACTAGCCTGCTAGAGGATGCAAAAGCCTATCAAGCAACCATTGCTTTATTAGTCGAAAAATATAAAGACATGGGCTTTACCAAAGTTGTGGGTACAGAAGCGCGTGGTTTCCTATTTGGTGCGCCATTGGCTTTAGAGCTTGGTTTGGGGTTTGTACCTGTACGTAAGCCGGGTAAGTTACCACGCGAAACGTTAGCCCAATCTTACGAATTGGAATACGGTACTGACACATTAGAAATTCACGTTGATGCGATCAAACAAGGTGATAAAGTGCTGGTGGTGGATGATCTACTGGCAACGGGTGGTACGATTGAAGCGACGACTAAATTGATCCGCCAGCTTGGTGGTGAAGTTGAGCACGCGGCTTTTGTCATCAACCTGCCTGAAATTGGCGGAGACAAACGTTTACAAGGTTTGGGCCTGAACGTTTATAGTATTTGTGAATTTGAAGGTCACTAAGCTAATCAACTGGACGTACTCATGAGTTATCTTGCCTTAGCGCGAAAATGGCGACCAACAAAATTTAATGAGGTGGTGGGACAAGCACATGTCTTAACTGCACTAGAAAATGCGTTGGCCCAAAATAGATTGCACCATGCGTATTTATTCAGCGGTACACGTGGTGTCGGCAAGACGACGATTGGTCGCTTGTTTGCCAAGGGGTTAAACTGTGAAACCGGTATTACGGCCACACCTTGTGGCCAATGTGATACTTGCCGAGAGATTGACCAAGGCCGTTTTGTTGATCTTTTAGAAATAGATGCGGCATCACGAACCAAAGTCGAAGATACGCGCGAATTACTTGATAACGTGCAGTACAAGCCTGCTCGCGGTCGCTTCAAGGTGTACTTAATCGATGAAGTACACATGCTGTCGCGCCACAGTTTTAACGCTTTGCTTAAAACGTTGGAAGAGCCGCCTGAGTATGTGAAATTCTTGCTCGCTACGACAGATCCGCAAAAGCTGCCGGTTACGATTTTATCGCGCTGCTTACAGTTTCATCTTAAGCCGATCAGTGTTGAAAATATCCACGATCAGCTTGAGCATGTTTTAGCGGCAGAGCAGATCCCTTGTGAAGCGAGAGCATTAAGAATGATCGCTCATGCTGCCGATGGCAGTATGCGTGATGCACTTAGCTTAACTGATCAAGCGATTGCACTAGGTAATAACCAGGTGATGGCCGATCTAGTCGCCCCAATGCTTGGCACGCTAGACACAGATCAAGCACTCCATTTACTGCAAGCTATTAGCAGTAAACAGCCTCAAACGGCGATGGATAGCGTTGCACATTTAGCACAAAATGGTGTGGATTGGGATGGATTACTACAACAACTCGCGGCGCAGTTACACCGTATTGCGATGTATCAAGCGTTGCCAGCAACACTGGACAAAACCCAACCCGATGCAGAGAAGGTACAACTGCTTAGCAAAGCGCTGAGCCCACAAGATGTGCAGCTCTATTATCAAATTGCTTTAAAAGGGCGTGAAGATTTAGCACTCTCGCCAACCGCTCGAACGGGGCTGGAAATGATTGTGCTACGTATGATGGCGTTTCGTCCTGCTTCTGTATCGTTGGTGAATACGTTCAGTACTGAAGTGAGTTCAGATGTCGCAGTGCCAAGCCACGGCACTCCTTCACTACAACCCGCATCAGCGGCAACGCCTCTAACTGAACCTAAGCAAACGTCGGCGGCTCCCGTATCGGACAGTCAGGTTAATGAGCCACAAAGGCATGAGGATACTCAGCCTGATTATGGCATCGTTCAAGATTACGATAACCGCTATGCGGATATGAATGATGACATGTCCAGTGCAATGGAATATGCCCCAGAATCGTATGAGCCTGCACCAGTTCCTCAACCACCGGCACCTTCTTCAGCTCCACGTCCCTCACCGATTGCAGGGCTGCGACACCAGTTGCGTTCACAGCGCCAAGGAGTTGCTCAGCCAGCAAAAGGAGTGAATGAAACAAAGAGCAACGGGACAAAAAAGCCTAATGCGGCATCGACTAAATCTGAATCTGTGCTTGAGCGTGTTGCCTCGCATGGAAAATCAGCTCGAGTGTCGCCTTTGTCAACATCCGCTCCTGAAGCTGCCCCAACCTTGGACAACGAGCCTTATCAGTGGCGTCCAACGCTGCAACCTGTGGTGGTTGAACAACAAAAAACAGAGCTGACACCGACACAAATTAAGCAAGCGCTAGAACATATTAAAACGCTAGAGATGGCAGAAAAGTTACTTGCAGAATCGATAGAACAAGATGAGTGGGCAGCTCTGATCCACCAGCTCGATATTGCCAAGTTAGTGGAACAATTAGCACTTAATTCTGTCTACCACAAATCGGGCTCATCAATCGAGCTAGTGCTGCGGCCAAGTCAGGCCCATCTTAATACCGATAAAGCACAAAGCGAGTTGTTAGAAGCGCTCAATGAGACATTAGCTGAAGAGTGCCACCTTAGCGTGACAATTGGTGAGCAAGGTGAGACTCCATTGGAGCTTAGAGAGCGTCTTTACCAACTCAAATTAGAGCAAGCATTGAACAGCTTGGAGGCCGACCCTCACGTAATGTTCTTCAAGCGACGTTTTGATGCGGAACTTGATCGCGACAGTGTGCGGCCGATTTAATCAATTAAGCGAGTGTGGGGTTGAATCTATATGTTATGACCCCACCTTATGTGAAACACCCAATTCAACCAGAGAGATAAACATGTTTGGCAAAGGCGGTATGGGCAACCTAATGAAGCAAGCCCAACAAATGCAAGAGCGCATGCAAAAGCTACAAGAAGAAATTGCGAATATGGAAGAGGTTGGTGAGTCTGGTGCTGGTCTGGTAAAAGTGACCATTACTGGTAGCCACAGCGTACGCCGTGTAGAGATTGATGAAAGCTTAATGGAAGACGACAAAGAGATGCTAGAAGATCTGATTGCCGCCGCTTTCAATGATGCTGCGCGCCGCGTGGAAGAGACTCAAAAAGAAAAAATGGCTTCTGTCACTGGCGGTATGCAATTACCACCAGGTATGAAGATGCCGTTTTAACGAACGACTTTTTAACAAACAACCTTTTTAACAAACAAAATAGGTTACTAATGCGTACCAGTCATATGCTGGAGCATTTGATGGAGGTCTTACGTTGTCTGCCTGGGGTGGGTCCCAAGTCAGCACAGCGTATGGCCTTTCATTTGTTACAGCGCGATAGAAAAGGCGGCTTACAGCTCGCCGATGCTTTAAGCCAAGCCATGACAGAAATTGGACATTGCAGTGAATGTCGAACTTTCACTGAAGAAGAAACTTGTCATATTTGTAGCAACCCTAAGCGGCAGGATAACGGCCAACTCTGTGTAGTCGAAAGCCCTGCTGATATTGCGGCCATTGAAGCTACAGGCCAATATTCTGGACGTTATTTTGTTCTGATGGGGCACTTATCACCTTTAGATGGTATCGGCCCGAGTGATATTGGTTTAGATACGCTGGATTACCGTTTGCAACGTGGTGGCATTGCCGAAGTCATTCTTGCCACTAACCCAACCGTTGAAGGTGAAGCCACCGCGCACTACATTGCGGAATTATGTCGCGCCCATCAAGTTTCTGCGAGCCGTATTGCTCATGGTGTGCCTGTTGGCGGTGAGCTTGAGCTTGTTGATGGCACGACGCTATCACACTCTTTGCTTGGCAGACAAAAGCTGTAGCACCTTTCGAATCATTGCCCTAGCTGCTGGGGCAATTTTGAGTGACGCCATCGATTAAGGCAAACAAAGCAGTGCCATCAAGTGATTTTTTCGAGTTCGGTAATGTTGCTCAAAGCTTCTTGGTTCGTGTTGCCACAGACCATCGGGCAAGGTTTAAATTCGTGGCATACTTTTGGACGTTCAGGCTTACCAAATAACTTGCACAAATTAGCGTCATTAAGTTGAATGCAACGTACACCTGCTGGCTTTCCTTGCTCCATACCCGGGATGGAGGAAGAAATACTAGGAGCGATACAACACGCACCACAACCAAGTCTGCATTCAATAATTGAGTACCAGTAAAAAGAAAAGGGTGACGATCCTAGCAGATGTGACCGAAGTGTACAGCAATAGCTTCCTAAATTAACCAGCCGTTTTTATCCTTGAACTTTGGTTGGTGTGGAGGTATAACACGCACCCCATTCGTTAAGTAAGATAGAGACTCATGAACACACCATTCTGGCAAAATAAGAAATTAGAACAAATGACGGAATCGGAGTGGGAGTCGCTTTGTGATGGATGCGGTAAGTGCTGCTTACACAAGTTAATGGATGAAGATAGTGATGAGGTCTATTACACCAATGTCGCTTGCAGTTGGTTAAACAGCGATACCTGCTCATGCAAGGATTATCCAAACCGTTTCAATTCTGGTGAGGAGTGCTTAAAACTGACGCGTGATAAAATTGATGAATTTAACTGGTTGCCGGATACGTGCGCCTATCGTGTACTGTCAGAAGGCAAAACATTGCCGCAATGGCATCCTTTGATTACCGGCTCCAAAGAGGCGATGCACGCCGCGCAAGAAAGTGTTCGCAACAAAGTCGTTTATGAGATTGATGTTATCGACTGGGAGGATCACATCATCAATCATCCAAACCGCAATTAATATCCAATAGAAATCTAAAAAATTAGAGAAGCAGTAACAAACCTCCTACTGTTGCCGCGGCGGAAAAATATTTCCCTGCGGAATAGGAGCTATCATCTTCTTCTGGTTTTTTATCTGGATGATCTAATCCCAAAGCACCATGAGCAAATGATTCCACTTTGCCAGTCACAGTTTTCTCTTTGTTTTCTAACTTACTCTCTTTGTCGAGTTGTTGCAGCGCTGCGAGCAAGGCTTTGCCTTCATCAGACAAAGTGACGGTATTCTGCTCCACTTTGAGCGGGGCAGAGGGGGGGGATGCCGCTGTAGAATTTGCTTGAGCTTTAACTTGCTGGAGTGAATGCAGTTGCGCTGAGCTTGTCCCTACCGGTGTCATACTTCTCTCCTATAAATGCCATCAGTTAATGTATCGACAGATTTATGAAAAACTTGTGCAAAAAATTCGCAATTTGTATGAGGTATGTACAAGCAAAAAACGCGCCTACTTTATATGAAAAGAATAAGCAGGCCCGTTATTCACCGCTAATTAGTCGCAAGTGAGATCTGTATTGCGATTCTTTATCTGTTGATAGGCCTGCATGCGATGCTCTGCTTGAACATAGGCGGTGGGAATTGGCAGTACAGTGAGTTGGAAATCAGGATACGACGTCTGGGTATCCTCTACGGGCGTGATGATGGCAATCTTTAAATCAGGATTTCGACGAAGGATAGAATGCGCCGTGCCTAAACCCTGCTCGGTGTGGAACTTGCCTGCGATGTGCATCACCTGAGCTGTCGGGTGGTTTTGTAAATAATCCACCATGCTTTCTGCCATCGTTTCATCCCAAGTGAGCTGAGCTGCGTACTGTTTTTCAGTTTGCTCTTTTGAACCGTGGTGCATTGATTCCATGAACTTCGCTTTGTAGGGAGAGGCTGAGGTGTCAATTTGGTGTGCAACCTGAGCCCGCTCTACTGGCGTTAATTTATCAAGGTATTTGATTCCCACTTTGCCGATACAACGTACGAAAGGTTTAGGCGCATTAGCGGCAATGACATTCAACTGCTGTGATTTTGCAAATTCAACCAGTGGGCGGTAGTCACTTTGGTAGTTTGGCCACGCTCTGGTCTGAGAAATAAGGTATTGTTCGCCGATTTCTCCTGCTAGATAGCGGTTCAGTATCTCTTGTTCATCGCGTGAAAATTGTTCCATAGACAAGGCTACATGGGTGTTTTCGCGGCTGAGTTGTGCCAATAGCTCGGTTTGGAAGCGATGAATGGCTGGGTGTGTATGCCACTCACCGACTAAAATGATATCGGCATTTTTTATCTCATTCGGCAGCGAATTGAGATTCAATGGTTTGCCGCTAGGGGTAGATAATTGGTAGTCATAAAAGTGAGCAATGGGCTTCGTCTGGTGCGAAGCACAGCCAAAAAGTGGTAATAGTAGAGCCAGAGAAGTAACTAAGCGCATGAGTGTCTCCATTTTGAATTTGGCATAATAATGGAGACACTGTGGATTTGCAATATAATGAGAATTATTATCAACTAACTTTGCGATAAACGCTGATCATAAAATCGGCCTCACAATTAAATTGCTCAGCTTGCTTTAATTGCGCTCTTAGCTCATCACTGGCCCGCCATGCAAACGGCGTCATCTGTAATAAATCAAAAGCATCGTTACCACTTAATGCCATGGTGTAGTGCAGTTTTTGTTGCTCTACTAATGTAAACCCAGCTATCTCTTCTGCGGTTTCATCATGCAGTTGAACATTAGGATAGATCCCTTCTTTTAACTGATAGAGGTGCCTTGCCGCGGGTGTAACGGTAATCACCACTCCTTGGTTTTGAATGCAGCGGTAAAGCTCTTGCGCTTTACAGGGCGCATAAATTCGTAATATACCGGCTAGGGAAGCATCGTCAAAGGGCAAGCGGTGGCTGGAGGCGACGACAAAGTTGACCATAGGGTAGCGCTTTGCTGCATAACGGACGGCGATTTTAGAGATATCTAACCCATAGGTGACCGATTGTGTCGAGTGTTGTGCAAGCGTTTGAGCGACAAATTGGGTGTAGTAACCTTCGCCGCAGCCGATGTCTAAAAACTGATAAGAAGAATCTTGCAGATACTTACTGCACAACTGAGCGACCGTCTGACGCATCAGATCGTAATGTCCACCTTCAAGAAAACGGCGACGGGCTTGCATCATCTCTTTATTATCACCCGGATCTTTTGAGCGTTTATGATGTGCAGGCATCAAATTGACGTAGCCCTCTTTGGCTATATCAAATTGATGATTATTTTCACATTTCAATATTTGCTGCTGTTGCAACAGAGGTTGCTGGCAAAGGGGGCACAGATACGCCATGAAGATCTCGCTTGAAAAACAAAGGCGCCAGTTTAGCGTCTGCGGCTAGAAATAAAAAGGACAGCGTGATTTCACTGTCCTCAGCATGAGTATGATGACGGAAAATTCGCCAAAAAAGCTTAGTTGGAAAAAACCGTCGTGACGAGCTGATGGCTTTCACCTGGTTGCAAGGTTTTTCCAGCGGATAAGCAAGGGGCATGCAGTGTAGATTCAACACACAGCATCGTTTGATAACCATTGTCAGGCATATCTGCCATTGATTGAGCGCCTTGAGCCCATGGATTCCACAAGACGGCAGAGTTGTGCCCAGAGTTTTCAACCACTAACGTGCGATTCAAAACAGGATCTTGGACCTGAATTTGTGCTTCAGGCGCGGTATAGACGCGATCAATCGTATCGGTGAGGATGAGTGTTGAACCACCTTGACACATTTTTGCATCTTGTAAGCTGTCTATATATTCAACGCCCATACCTGTAGTAGTGGTCTGGGTAATATTACCAACCTTGAGGTAGCTGTGCAGCGCTGCAGAAAACGTCCATGCTTTCTCATCCGTATTGGTCGTTTCTAAAGTGACTTTTAACTTGTCACCGATTTCAACATAAAGACGGGTTTGGAATTGAAATGGCCAAATAGTCAGTGTTTGGGGCGAATGGTCGAGCCCTAGCACGATAATGACGCCCTGCTCGTTTTCTCTATGTTCAATCAATGCCCATTCACTGGTGCGTGCGAAACCATGGGCTGGTGCAGCAATACGGCCAAACCATGGCCAACAAACAGGGATCCCGCCTCTTAGAGCGGCTTTACCGTCAAAAATGGCCGTGTCACTTATCCAAATGAGCTCATCTTGTCCTTTAGGAGTGAATGAGATGACATGGCCGCCATGCAGTGTAATTCCGGCGGTCGCTTTGTCATGAATAACGCGAACAATTTTAACGCCCTCTTTCTCAACGATGGTGACGTTGTCAGAAAGATAAGTCAGGGTAGGGAGAGATTGCAGATCCATAAATTCGATACCTCATACCATTCCTACCGGGTAAATAAGTGAGGAACGGCTCGGATTGTCTAACGCAGTCCCATTAATGAAAGGGACAGATACTAAAAAGGCGACACAATGGCCGCCTTTTGTTCTCAACGAATTTCTTCGCTAAACACTACGATTATTTAGAAACGTGAGCGATTAGGTCTAGAACTTTGTTTGAGTAACCGATTTCGTTGTCGTACCAAGATACAACTTTAACGAATTTGTCAGTTAGTGCGATACCAGCTTTAGCATCGAATACAGATGTGTTGATTTCGCCGATGAAGTCTTGAGAAACAACTGCATCTTCAGTGTAGCCTAGAACGCCAGCGAATTCGTTTTCAGAAGCGCGCTTCATTTCAGCACAGATTTCTGCGTAAGATGCTGGGTTTTGTAGGTTAACAGTTAGGTCAACTACAGAAACGTTCGCTGTAGGTACGCGGAAAGCCATACCAGTCAGTTTGCCGTTTAGTTCTGGGATTACAACGCCAACCGCTTTAGCTGCGCCAGTTGAAGATGGGATGATGTTTTGAGAAGCACCACGACCACCACGCCAGTCTTTCGCAGAAGGACCATCTACAGTTTTTTGAGTCGCTGTAGTTGCGTGAACAGTAGTCATAAGACCAGACTCGATGCCCCACTTGTCGTTAAGAACTTTAGCGATAGGTGCTAGGCAGTTTGTAGTACAAGAAGCGTTAGAAACGATGTCTTGGCCAGCGTAAGAAGCGTGGTTAACACCCATTACGAACATTGGAGTCGCGTCTTTTGAAGGACCAGTTAGAACAACTTTTTTCGCGCCAGCAGTGATGTGCTTACGAGCTGTTGCATCGTCTAGGAATAGACCTGTTGCTTCAGCAACCACGTCAACACCGATTGCATCCCATTTTAGATCTTCTGGGTTACGCTCAGCTGTTACACGTACAGTTTTGCCGTTTACAACTAGGTTGCCAGCTTCAACTTCAACAGTACCGTTGAAACGGCCATGAGTTGAGTCATACTTTAACATGTATGCCATATAATCTACGTCGATAAGGTCGTTAATACCTACAACTTCGATGTCGTTGCGCTCTTGCGCTGCACGGAATACGAAACGACCGATACGGCCAAAACCGTTAATACCTACTTTGATAGTCATTATAGTTGCTCCACAACTTAATTTCTGATTAAAGATAACTGGTAGTAAAATTACAGAATCCAGTAAATGTCTGCAACAGATAATCGGACTTAACTTGTTTAAAGTCAAAAAAAAGCGTCGCTTTTTTTCACAATTAATCGTAAGTGATTAAATTTTAAACTTTATACCGCTTCTGTTTACTTTCAGTTGGCGTAAAATACTTTAGCCTTCTAAGGCAGTTAGAAATTACATACCTACCATTTCATGGTGAGAAAGTATGTGCTACAAAGAGTGGAGTATGCAAGTTTTTGGCATAAAAAGTACCAGTTCAATATTGAGAAGAAGGGAAGTTTTGTAAGTGAAATCGAAGATTGAGAATAATGTTAAGCCTGATGAATACTGGCGTGAAAGACTAACGGATGATGAGTTTTATGTTTGCCGTCAACGCGGTACAGAAGCCCCGTTTAGTGGCAAGTTATTACATAATCGTGACACAGGTGTGTACGCGTGTACCTGTTGCAGCAGCCCGTTATTTGTCTCCAACAATAAGTATGATTCGGGGTGTGGTTGGCCAAGTTTTGATGCACCGATCAATGATACTGCAATCCGCTATCTTGAAGATTTAACGCATGGAATGATTCGAACTGAGATCCGTTGTGCGGTGTGTGATAGCCATCTAGGGCATGTTTTTCCCGATGGACCTCAAACAACAGGTGAACGATTTTGTGTCAATTCAGTGTCGTTAATTTTCAACAAAAAGTGAAAGAGCGGTGAACTTATCACCGCTCTTTGTTTTATGATTACATTTTGTTAGTTGGCAAAGTCGAGAGGAATGAGCTCTGGTTTAAACTGTCCATTTTTGATAGCGTCAACGATTTTTTCGGCGATATCGTCGAGTGCATCAAATTTTTCTTGATCAAACCCGTACAGCAATTTGAGTTCTGTCTCTGAAGCAACCGGCACATTGAATGTTTTTCCTACCATCGCCCAAATGTAAGCTTTTTCTTTCTGTTTGAGAATTTGGTTGGTACTGGCAAGAGATTTGATAGCATCAAGGTTGATACTGCCTTTTGGGCTGAGTTCTAAGGTTCGATGGAGCAAATAGATTGCTTTTTCTCGATCCCGTTGAACATAAAAAGTAGCGAGAGCGTATTGCATTTCTGCTGTATCTAGCTCGGGTTTACCTTCACGTTGTAAGAATTTTCTTTGTGCACTTTTATCACCAATCTGACTCCAGAGAAAGTATAAGGTTTCCGCGGAGCTGGATGACTGAAGCTCTTTTTCAATCTGCTCTAAATCTTTCCCTGTATTGACGAGTGCTGAAAATCGACGTTGTTTCAGTTCCGTTTGATCAATCGCTTGAATTTGTGAAGCGAGCTCGAGACATTTTCGATAAGCTTGAACTAATCCGTATTCTTTAATCTTGTTGCTATCGCTTGGATTTTTAAGTACTTCAAATCGATGCCAGATGAGGTCCGTGCGTGGAACTCTACATTGCCCATCATTTATATTGAGCCTTTCACAGCGCAAATTAGGATTATCTGCACATAGCTTGTCGGTATCTCTGTTATTCTCAAAGCAGCCACTTATAAGAAGTGATAGGCTGAGAATCATGGGCACTTTTATCAAATTCATAATATTAGCTTGTGATCAAATACACTTATTTATTGGGCTTGTCTTGACTCAATATCATGGCAAGTTATGTTTGTGACGAATTCGTTAATTAAGGATAGACCATGGATGCCGATCAACTCATTAACGCCATCACCCCCGAAGCTTACAAGCGATTAATGCACGCTGTTGAAACGGGTAAGTGGCCTGAAGGTACACCACTTTCACAAACACAGCGAGATTCATGCATGCAAGCTGTGATGTTGTATCAATCTAAGCATAATGTAGAAGCGGACCATATGACAGTTGCCGCTGGTGGAGAAATCAGTTTTAAGTCAAAAAATGAGCTTAAAAAGCGCTTTCAAAACGGACAAGACGATATTGTTCGAGTCAATCCAAACCACGAATGAGTCTATTTGACTTGTACAGAATACAAAAATCCCCAATTCATTGAGTTGGGGATTTTGTTAATGATGGGAAAATATATTGTGGGTGTTTAAAGCTATAAGCTCATTTCACCACGTAATACTTCCTGCATTTTCTGCTTCACTTCTTCATAAGAAAGATTCTGGCTCAGTAAATAGTGAAGCTTGGCTAAAGCGGCTTCGGGTGTCATGTCGTAGCCGCTGATCACGCCTGCTTCTGCAAGAGCACAGCCTGTCGCGTAACCACCCATGTTGACTTTACCTGCTAAGCATTGAGTTAAGTTCATGACGATCACGCCACGTTCAGAGGCTTCTTTTAAATGCGCTAATAGTTGCGCATTTTGAGGTGCATTTCCCACACCAAAAGTCAGCAAAATCATTGCGTTGACTGGCTGTAATAAGGTATTGCGGATCACTTCGTGAGAGATGCCAGGGTACATGGTAATCACACCGATCGGTTGTGGTGTAATGTTATGGACTCGGAAGGCTCCTTGCGGCTGTTCGCCAACTTTAACGTTACTGCTGATTTGAATATTGATCCCAGCTTCTAACAGCGGAGGAAGGTTCGGCGAGGTAAACGCATTAAAACCATCGGCGTGTGATTTGACACTGCGGTTACCCCGCATCAACTGATTATTGAAGAATAACGTCACTTCATTGATGGGGTAATTAGCGGCGATGTGCAATGCATTAAGTAAATTCGCTTGTCCGTCAGAGCGCAATTCGGCCAACGGAATTTGTGAGCCTGTCACAATGACGGGTTTACCCAAGTTTTCCAACATGAAAGAGAGTGCCGATGCCGTGTAAGCCATGGTATCCGTACCATGTAAAATCACAAAGCCATCGTATTTATCATAATTATCTCGAATATCGTTGGCGATTTGTTGCCAATCTTCAGGCGTCATGTCTGAGGAGTCAATCAGAGGGTCATATTCATGAATGGTGAACTCAGGCATTTCAGGGCGCTGAAATTCAGGCATACTTGCGAGTTGTTTTTCCATGAAGCCCGCAATAGGGACATAACCATGGTCGGATTTTAGCATGCCGATAGTACCGCCAGTGTAGGCGATGTAGATATGTTTTCTTGCCATAGCTAGAAATCACTCGTGTAGGGGAACAGAGCGGGGGATTATAGCGTATTCACTTAATATAAAAAGGGGCGCTCAACACAAAGCGCCCCAATGGTTTTTAGTCATTACAGATTGATATTGCTACTGAACTTGGCAGTTTAGGCAGAATGCATATTGCCCTTTCGGATCATTAAAATGGTTGAGTAAGCTGGCATCTTGCACCCATTGTTTTGCTACAGGTTGCAGCGACGCTGGCACTAGTGTTGATACATCAAAACCGAAGCGAACTTGCACTTGATTCATGATGTCTTGCAAGAACTGCTCAGCGGGTGAAAGGGGTTCTTCTACCCAATAAATATTGTAGGTCTCTAATTTTGCCAGTTGTGCTGCGAGCTTAATGGCATCATCAAAGTCACCCATTTGATCGACTAAACCATGATCCATCGCATCTTGTCCTGTCCATACGCGGCCTTGCGCGACCTGATCGACTTGTGCCAATGAAAGGCCACGGTTCTCTCCCACCAAACTGATGAAACGCTGGTAACCATGGTTAATGCCCAGTTGCAGTGCGTCGGCCACGCCTTTTGTTAGCCCTGTGGTGACACCGACACCAGAAAAAGGTGAGGTTCCTACGCCATCGGTATAAACCCCCAATTTATTGAGTCCTTTTTCGAATGTGGTGATGACACTAAAAATACCAATCGAACCGGTTAACGTGGTTGGCTGCGCGATAATTTTATCCGCACTCATTGAAATCCAATAACCGCCAGACGCTGCAAGGCTTGACATTGAGACGACAACCGGTTTGCCTGCGTCTTTTAACGCTTGAATTTCATTACGAATAACTTCGGAGGCAAAGGCGCTGCCTCCTGGGCTGTCCACACGCAATACGACGGCTTTGACTTTATCATCGTTACGCGCTTGGCGAAGTAATGCGGCGGTGGTATCACCACCGACTGTGCCTCGTGGGTGATCTCCATCCATGATGGTACCACTAGCCACGATTACGGCTACATCGTCCATATCAGCGTTAAACTGTGGACTAATGGTGGCTTGATATTCGTAGTAACCTACGGCGTTGTAGCTATCTTCTCCATTGCTGCCAAATGTTTCGGCGAGCGATAGGCGCATTTGTTGGCGAGTGGCCAATTCATCTACTAACCCTAATTTTAATGATAAAGCAGCGAGATCACCCTCACTCGCTTTTAATTGCGTCAGAAATTCATCCATTGATGGGTTTAACGTTTTCCCGTCAATCTTACGGTTGGTCGCTACGTCATCGACGTACGCTCCCCATAATTGCATTAACCAGCGAGAGGCGGACTCTTTTGCCGCGTCGGACATATCGTCACGAATAAATGGCTCAATGGCTGATTTATAAGTACCGACACGGAAAACGTGCGTATTGACATCCAGCTTTTCCAGCAAAGTTTTGTAGTACATCGAATAGGCACTGTAGCCTTTCAGCATCACGGCGCCGTCCGGTGCCAAATAGACTTTATCGGCGTAGCTTGCCAAATAATATTGGCTTTGATTATAGAAATCTCCCACCGCGTAGATGGGTTTGCCCGTGGCTTTAAATTCGTTCAACGCTTTAGCAATGTAACGTAGCTTAGTGAGGTTGGTTTCAGGCATTTCTCCGAGAGCGAGCACAATGCCTGTGATTTTCGCATCATCTTTCGCATGGCGAATGGTCTCTACTACATCAAATAATACATTTTCTTTGGGTAAGTCTTTGCCAAAAAATGAACCAGTCATTGAATCCATCGGATTGATGTAAGAACTCTGTTCAACAATCGGTCCCGATAAGTTCATCACTAATGCGGACTCTTTTTCTATGGTAGGCAGGGGAGAATCGGTATGCACATACAAGAAATAAATCAGTGCAATACTGAGCAAAAAGAACAGGTTGGTTAGGGCTAAACGAATAAAGGTAATGATTTTCCAAAAACCTTTAAATATCAAACCGATAAATCGAAATAGTGATTTCATTGTTTCTCCACTGCGGCTATTCGCAAGCGTGTTTAAATGAATCAAGGGATTAACCTTGAGATATTAATGGCTTACATCCTACGTGATCTAGTATACCCAAACAACTGCAAGATTGATCGGTGTTACAAAAATGTAAACACTTGTTTGATTTTTTTTGTGGGCAATAATATTCTGGTCAGACCATAACGCATAATTATAAAAGTGAAGTCGCCATGTACCCACATCTGTTAGAGCCTTTGGATTTAGGATTTACTCAGTTACGCAACCGTGTATTGATGGGATCAATGCACACGGGATTAGAAGAGCACAAGGAAGGGCTCCATAAGCTGGCCGCTTTTTATGAAGAGCGTGCAAAAGGTGGGGTTGGGCTGATTGTGACGGGCGGGTTTTCGCCTAATTTGCGCGGTCGACTGCACCCTTTCAGTGCTGAATTTAGCAAGGCAAAACATGCGCGTGCACACCAAGTTGTGACTGAGGCAGTGCATCGCCAAGGTGGAAAGATCGCCTTGCAATTGCTGCACGCAGGCCGATACGCAATGCACCCTTTTGCCCAAAGTGCTTCGGCGATTAAAGCACCTATTGCGCGTTTTGCACCGGGTGAAATGAGTGCCCGTCAGATAAAAAAAACCATTGATGCCTTTGCCAGTAGTGCTGAATTAGCTCACCTTGCAGGATACGATGGTGTGGAAGTGATGGGCTCGGAAGGGTATTTGATCAACCAATTTATCTGTAAACGTACCAACATGCGTTACGACGATTGGGGCGGTAGTTACGAAAATCGTATCCGTTTACCCATTGAGATAGTGAAAGCGATTCGTGCAGTGGTTGGTAAAGAGTTCATCATCATTTTCCGTCTTTCAATGCTGGATTTAGTCGAAGAGGGCAGCACTTTTGAAGAGGTTTTAATGCTCGCGAAGGCACTTGAACAAGCTGGCGTGACCATTATCAATACGGGCATCGGTTGGCATGAAGCGCGCGTTCCAACGATAGCGACTCAAGTACCCCGTGCTGCTTTTACTTGGGTAACGGAAAAAATCCGCCCACATCTCTCTGTGCCCGTCGTGACCTGTAATCGCATCAACACTCCAGAAGAAGCAGAAAAAATATTAGCAACGGGTCAAGCGGATATGGTGTCGATGGCGCGTCCGTTTCTTGCCGATCCAGAATTTGTTGCCAAAGCCGAGCAAGGAAAAGCCGCGCTGATCAATACGTGTATCGGCTGTAACCAAGCCTGTTTAGATAACGTATTTAAAGGCAAACGGGCCAGTTGCCTCGTTAACCCGCGGGCCTGCTATGAAACGGAAATGGTTATTCGCCCTGCGGCTCAGCCGAAAAAAATGGCGGTGATTGGCGCAGGTCCTGCGGGGCTTGCTTGCGCGACTACCTTGGCTGAGCGTGGGCATCATGTTGATCTGTTTGAAAAAAATGATCGCATTGGTGGCCAGTTCCGTTTGGCGATGCAAATTCCCGGCAAAGAAGAGTTTCGAGAAACCATTCGCTACTTTGCAAATCGTATTGATCAAACCGGTGTGCATCTGCATTTAGATACTGACGTCAATTTTGAGATGCTCGAACCGTACGATGAAGTGGTGATGGCGTCGGGTGTCGAGCCGAGAAAAGTAAAAATTGAGGGTATTGATAACCTAGAAAAGGTGGTGGATTACCAAACGCTGATCCGTGAAAAAACACCCGTTGGCGAAAAAGTCGCGATTGTTGGTGCTGGCGGAATTGGTGTCGACGTCGCCACTATGTTGACTGAGCCGACAGAGCATACGCTTGATGATTGGCTGCATGATTGGGGCATCGATAAAGAGATTGCTTATCCCGGAGGTTTGTACCCATTCCCTGATGGTATGAGTGAAAAAACGGTGTGGTTATTGCAGCGTCGCAAAGGACGAGTAGGTAAAGGCCCCGGTAAGACCACAGGTTGGATCCATAAACGCACCTTAGAAAAGCGTGGAGTGAATCTACTGGGTGGTGTCGGTTATGAAAAAATTGCCGCTGACGGTTTACATATCACGCTTGACGGTAATCCTTTGCTGTTAGACGCCGATAAAATAGTGATTTGTGCCGGGCAAGAATCAGTGCGTCCTTTTGAAGATAAATGGGCATCATTGGGTGAGAAGATGCATGTGATTGGTGGTGCCGATTATGCTGGTGAGCTTGATGCTGTGCGCGCGATTCGTCAGGGGGTAGAGCTGGCGATCAAGTTATAATCTGTGGTCCAAGCTAGGCGGTGGTGTTATCACTTGCAGTGATCAGTCAGCAATCGTAAAACAACAAAAGGCGCAAATCGCGCCTTTTGTCTTTGCTACGTTCGTGAAGAACAGCCTTCGCTTTGCTATAAAATGACCGTTTTGTTGCCATAAACAAAAACGTGATCGTTGATAACTTTGTTCAAGGCTTTACTCAGCACATTTTTCTCAACATCCCGTCCAGCTTGCGCCATGTTTTGCGCGCTGAATGTGTGATCAACCGGGATCACATCTTGCTTAATAATCGGGCCTTCATCTAAATCATTAGTGACAAAGTGCGCCGTCGCACCAATGATTTTCACACCGCGCTCGTACGCTTGCTGGTAAGGTTTTGCACCAATGAATGCCGGTAAAAAGCTGTGGTGAATATTAATAATTTTGTGATGGTACTTATCGACAAAGCTGGGCGTGAGTACCCGCATGTATTTGGCGAGGACCAAATAGTCGGCGTGATATTGGTCCAGCACTTCTAACAATTTCTGCTCGTGTTCCTCGCGGTTTAGCCCTTCATGAGAAACATGGTGATACGGGATATCAAACTTTTCGGTCAGATTTTGCAGCGTATCGTAATTGCCAATCACTGCAGCAATATCGACATCCAAGCTGCCATCATAATTCTTAATCAAAATATCGCCCAAGCAATGTGCTTCTTTAGTCACCAAAATAACGATGCGTTTGCGCGAAGAATCAATCAGTTTACGTTTTGCGTGTGCAGGCAAGGCTTGGTCAAGGTCGGCTAAAAGGGTGGTGTCGTTAAAGTAGCCTTCCAATTCAGTACGCATAAAAAAGTGACCACTGATGTTATCAACATACTCATTATTATGAATAATATTGAGTTGATGTTTATAACAAATGTTCGTGATTTTAGAGATAAGTCCGGGCGCATCACTACAATGAGTGAGCAGTGTTTTTCTTTCCATTATTAATTACTTCCGTGCATGATTTTTTTCGTTCTAAAAACTAATTCGTGAGCGTGTGAACGGTGAGGCGCCCCGCAATATAAGGGCTATAATTAATCTATTATCAAGTTGGTTTCAATATATAAACGGGTTCACCGTTAGGCTTTTACTAATTTTCTTCCTCACAGAGTGTCTTAAGGCGGTATTTATGGATAGAGAACTCCTCGCACGAAAGCTGTATATGGAAAGAGTGAGTGCATTGATGGGAGACCATCAAATTGACGAAATCATTTTGGAAGACATGTGGGAGAACCGAGCGTCACCCGCCGAGGCGGCAAAAGCAATGACCCAAACGGAGAATGGGTACGAAGGACCAGCTTGGTTATCTCGTTACCTCAATCGCAAATAGAACACACCTAACTGGCGCGGGTTGCACTTGGATTCGCGCCAGCTCATCAAACCTGACATAATGCCCCGCAACGAACACTTACCTCCACTTTTTGATGATTGCAAAAACCTTCTCTTCACAAGGCGCATTAGGCAAGGCCATTGCCGGTTTTCAAGCTCGACAAGCGCAAATTGACATGGCTGAAGCGGTCGCTAAGGCGATTGCCCAACAATCGCAATTAGTGGTTGAAGCAGGGACTGGTACAGGCAAAACCTTTGCGTATCTGGTGCCTGCGCTGCTCAGTGGTAAAAAAGTCATTATCAGTACGGGTTCTAAAAACCTACAAGAGCAGCTTTTTCATCGTGATTTACCCTTGATGATTGATGCGCTCGGTTTCTATGGCAATGTCGCGCTATTAAAAGGCCGAGCAAACTATCTGTGCCTTGATAGGCTGAGCCGCCAAATGGTGGAAAGCCACACCAACCAATCTGATCCACAGCTGCTGACTCAATTGGTGAAAGTGCGTCGTTGGTCATCGGAAACCAAAAGTGGTGATTTAGGTGAATGTGAAGAGTTGCCTGAAGACAGTGCGGTCATTCCAACCATCACCTCAACCAACGACAATTGCCTTGGCAAAGAGTGCCCAAGTTACGTCGACTGTTTTGTCTCTAAAGCGCGCAAAAAGGCGATGGATGCCGACGTTGTCGTGGTCAACCATCACCTTTTTCTAGCCGATCTGGCGATCAAAGAAACCGGGTTTGGTGAGTTGATCCCCGAAGCCGAGGTCTTTATCTTCGACGAAGCGCATCAGTTACCGGATATCGCCAGCCAATATTTTGGTCAATCAGTTTCCAGTCGCCAAGTTCAAGAGCTGGCGAAAGATATTGAAATCGGCTATCGCACTGAAGCAAAAGATATGCGCCAATTGCAGAAAGTCGGCGATAAACTGGTGCAGTCAGCGATGGATTTACGCATTGTGTTGGGTGAACCCAGTTTTCGAGGCAACTGGCGTGAGGCGTTAGCTTCACCATCGATTTCGCGAGAATTAGCGCGTTTGCGAGACAGCTTAGATTTTGCTATCGATGTGTTAAAACTCGCGTTAGGTCGCAGCCAGTTATTGGATACCGCATTTGAGCGCGCCAACTTAATCAAAGGACGAATTGATCGAGTGTGTGATGTCTCTATTACTGGTTATTCCTATTGGTATGACACCACGCCGCGTCATTTTAGTTTACACATCACCCCACTTTCGGTGGCCGATAAATTTCACGAACAGGTGCAACAAAAGCAGGGCGCATGGATTTTCACCTCAGCAACTTTGGCCGTAAACGACGATTTTAGCCATTTCACTCAGCGTTTAGGACTAAAGCCCCAAGCTCAGTTTTCATTACCAAGCCCGTTTGACTATCAGCAGCAGGCGCGGCTGTGTGTACCACGCTATTTACCTGAACCCAATAGCCCAGGCCTTGCCGATAAATTGGTGCGTATTTTGTCGCCAGTGATTGAGCAAAACCAAGGCCGCTGCTTCTTTTTATGTACTTCCCACAGCATGATGCGCGAGTTAGGTGAACGTTTTCGAGAAGTGTTAACCGTGCCAGTGCTGATGCAAGGGGAGACGAGTAAACAAAAAACGTTGGCCGAATTTATGGAATTAGGTAATGCCTTATTGGTCGCGACAGGGGCATTTTGGGAAGGGATAGATGTTAGAGGTGACGCATTAAGCTGTGTTATTATCGACAAACTTCCATTTACCGCACCGGATGATCCGCTGTTGAAAGCGCGAATTGAAGATTGCCGAATGCGCGGTGGGGATCCATTTGCGCAAGTACAACTACCCGATGCCGTCATCACCTTGAAACAAGGGGTCGGGCGTTTGATCCGCGATAAACATGACAAAGGTGTACTGATCATTTGTGATAACCGTTTAGTCACCCGTGACTACGGTGGGCTATTTCTTGCCAGTTTACCGCCCATTCCACGCACGCGGGATTTGGACAAAGTAAAAGATTTCTTAAGTCAAATTTCAGTCACGACACCCGTAACTATTAACAACAATTAGAGACAGTAATGAGCGCAAAGATCCTTGCCTTAGACACAGCAACAGAGAACTGTTCTGTTGCTTTAATGATGAACGGCAAACTGTACGTTCGCAGTGAAGTTGCCCCTCGCGATCACACCAAGAAGATTCTACCCATGGTGGATTCCGTCCTAAAAGAAGCGGGCATCACCTTACAGGAACTAGACGCGCTAGCCTTTGGCCGTGGTCCGGGCAGTTTTACCGGAGTACGGATTGGCATTGGAATTGCACAAGGTTTAGCATTCGGTGCTGATTTACCTATGATAGGTATTTCGACCCTGGCAGCGATGGCGCAAGGCAGCTATCGTTTACAGGGTTACCAGCAGGTGGCATGTGCAATTGACGCCAGAATGAGTGAGATTTACTGGGGTCGTTATACACGTCAAGAAGATGGCTCTTGGCAAGAGATAGATGCAGAGTGCGTCATTGCTCCTAATACTCTTGCTGAGCAAATCAAAGCTAACAGCATCACTTGGGGCTGCGCTGGAACGGGTTGGGCGGCTTATAAAGAAGAGTTAGATACGTTGCCTATCTCGTGTCAAATGGGGGAAGTATTGTACCCAGATGCACAGGATATGGTGTTTCTTGCTCAGTATGAGTTTGCTAAAGGAAACACGCTAACAGTGGAAGAGTCGAGCCCTGTTTACCTGCGTGATAACGTGGCTTGGAAGAAGTTACCGGGCCGAGAATAATCAGTTAAAGGCAAGGCGTTGCATTCGTCTTGCTCTAATTGAATAGGAACAGTATGGTTTCAATTAACGGTTTACCTCCTGCGATAGTGCCCGGTAGCAATAGGGCTAATCGCGCAAATAAGAACAATGGGGTAAAGAAAGGCGATGTCAAAACCGGAGTAGGCCAACCTACTAAGGTGGCGAATGCTGTTTCTCATTCAATTCGTCATGTCGATCCATCAGAGATTCATCAGGCTAATCTGGAATACGATCTTCCTGAAGGTCGATCAAGAAAGGCGATGGAAGAGTACATGGACGTGATGAACCAAGCAAAAAAAGAGGAACTTGCTCAACTGCTTGGAGTCGATATCTACATCTAATCCAACAAGGTCATTATGATGCGATCTTTTTCCACTTCTAAAACGCTACTGCTGTTATCGTCCACATTGTTGCTTGGTGCATGCTCAAGCTTACCGGATGATCTTCGTGCCAGTAGTGAGGCCGTGATCACCGATTACGCCACTTGGGTCAATACGCCAACCAATGAGCAAGATGAAGTCCGGCTGGGCGGCGTCATCGCCAGTGTGACTAATTTGGCGGATAAAACACGGATTGAAATAGTCAATTTGCCGATTAGCTCATCAGGCCGACCGGATATCGACCGCGAACCGCAAGGGCGTTTTGTTGGCTATGTTGACGGGTTTGTTGACCCAGTGGCTTATGCGAAAGATCGTTTGGTGACGCTAGTGGGAACCAGCCTTGCTCCAGAAAAAGCCAAAGTAGGTGAGTTTGAATACACTTTCCCAACCATGGCCGTAAAAGGGCTACATTTGTGGCGAGTTGAAGAAAGAGTGGTCGTGAATGATCTCGGTACTTATATGTACCCTTGCCACAGCTTATATTGTCGTCAAATGTACATTGGTGCTCGTGAAGGGCGCGTGGTACAAGAAGTGAAATAGCGATGCAACAAAAACAGTACTCTCTTGCGCAAGGAATGATTGCGACTCAAGAGTTGGGAAACGCACAAACGGCCGACTTATCGGTCGTTTTTTTGCATGGTTGGTTAGATAATTCATCCAGTTTTCTTACCGTTATCAAAGCGTTAAGTCACCTTAATCCACAGTTACACCTTTGCGCAATCGATTTACCGGGACATGGCCTTTCAAGCCATAAAGCCGACGGTCATTTTTACCCATTTCATGACTATATTGATGATATTTACTCATTTTTGCTCAACTTATCACCAAACAGGTTAGTGATCGTAGGGCATTCCCTTGGTGCTTTAATCGCAAGTTGCTATAGTGCCGCCTTTCCTGAGCAAGTCGCAGGATTAGTTCAAATCGAAGGAATGGCTCCATTGGCTGAATCGCCACTAGAGAGTGTGGCCAGGCTGCGCAATGGCGTACTCAGCCGCCAGCGGATCCGGCGTAAGCCTCGTCGTAGGTTACCGAACTTAGAATACGCTGTTGCTCGCCGAGCCGAAGTCAACCAGTTAGAAGCAGCCTTGATCCAACCCATCGTTATTCGAGGGGTTGAGCGGTGCAATGACGAGTGGTATTGGCGTCATGACCCACAGTTAAACAGCGATTCCTTGTATCGCATGTCGTATGAGCATGCTCAGCACATCATGGCGCACATCCAATGCCCACAACGTGTGATTCTCGGTACACACGGTTTTTCTGAGTTACGAGCCGCTCGAGGCTATTTCGCCGATGATCGGCAAGAGATGTTCACTATTTCTGGTGGTCATCATTGCCATCTTGAGCAACCTTCGCAAGTCGCAGAACTAATTTTTGGCTTAGTTAACAAAATTTAAACAAGTGTTTGAGTGTTTCGTGCTCAAGCGCTTTGGCTGTGCTGTAATAGCGCACATAAAAATATCGCCGTAGAGCAGCCGCCAATAACGAGGAGTATTACCGTGGAGAAACCTTGGCTTTCACGCTATCCAACTGATGTACCTGAATTCATCAACCCTGATCAGTACCTCTCTTTGGTCGAAATGTTTGAGCAATCGGTTCATAAATATGCCGATCAACCAGCCTTTATGAATATGGGTTCGGTCATGACTTTTCGTAAACTGGAAGAGCGCAGCCGAGCATTTGCCGCCTATTTGCAAAATGAGCTGAAGCTGAAAAAAGGTGATCGTGTCGCCTTAATGATGCCTAACCTATTGCAGTATCCGGTCGCGTTATTTGGCGTATTACGAGCCGGGTTGATTGCGGTGAATGTTAACCCGTTGTACACCCCGCGAGAGCTTGAGCATCAACTGAATGACGCCGATGCAAAGGCGATCGTCATCGTCTCGAATTTTGCCAATACCTTAGAGCAAATTGTTGAAAATACCTCGGTAAAACATGTGGTATTGACCAGCCTTGGACAGATGTTACCTAGAGCAAAAGGGACGTTGGTTGATTTCGTTGTGAAATATGTGAAAGGGATGGTGCCAAAATATGACTTACCAGGTGCCATTTCCATGCGTAAGGCGTTGCACAAAGGTCGCCGTTTACAGTATGTGAAGCCTTTTATGTCTGGCGACGACATTGCATTTTTACAATATACCGGTGGTACAACCGGTGTGGCAAAAGGGGCAATTCTGACCCACCGCAACATGATTGCGAATGTGCTCCAAGCAAAAGGGGCATATGGCCCAGTATTGGCCGAAGGCCGCGAACTGGTTGTGACGGCATTACCGCTTTATCACGTATTTGCACTGACCGTAAACTGTTTACTGTTCGTCGAAATGGGTGGGCGTAACCTATTGATTACTAATCCACGCGATATTCCAGGCTTTGTTAAAGAGTTGCAAAAGTACCCATTTACTGCCATTACGGGGGTGAATACGCTGTTTAATGCGTTGGTCAACAACGAAGATTTCCATGAACTTGATTTCAAAAATCTTAAGCTTTCTGTTGGTGGTGGCATGGCGGTACAGCGCGCGGTGGCCGATCAGTGGAAAAAAGTGACGGGTATCCACCTGCTTGAAGGTTACGGTTTGACTGAATGTGCACCACTGGTGACAGGTAATCCTTATGATTTAAGTGATTATTCGGGAGCAATTGGTTTACCCGTTCCTTCAACCGAAGTGCGTATCGTTGATGATGAAGGCAAAGTGTTGGCTTATGATCAAGTCGGTGAGTTGCAAGTGCGTGGCCCACAAGTGATGCAAGGTTATTGGCAAAGACCGGAAGCGACGAAAGAAGTGATTGATGCCGATGGTTGGCTCTCTACAGGCGATATCGTCAAGTTTGATGAGCAAGGAATGGTCTATATTGTCGATCGCAAAAAAGACATGATTTTAGTCTCTGGATTCAACGTCTATCCTAATGAGATTGAAGATGTGGTTGCACTGCATGGCAAAGTATTAGAAGTGGCCGCTATCGGCCAGCCTCATGAAGTGTCTGGTGAAATCGTCAAGATTTATGTGGTTAAGCGTGATCCGAGCTTAACCAAAGATGAAATCATTGCCCATTGCCGTAAACATTTGACTGGCTATAAAGTGCCTAAGTTGATTGAGTTTAGGGAAGATTTACCAAAAAGTAATGTGGGTAAAATTTTACGCCGCGTACTTCGTGAAGAAAATGATGCGGCAATTGAACAAACAAAACGTGCCTAAGCATCAACTCAGTATGAAAAAATAGTGCTAGAATGCCGACTCAAACCGTCGGCATTTTTATGTCCCCTCTAGTAGGGTTGCCCAAAGTGAGCCATTAGTGAACTACCAAATAATTACCCAGCCTAACGACCTACAACGTGTATGCCTTGCCGCGCGAGATGCCGATGTGGTGATGCTCGATACCGAGTTTGTCCGAGTGCGTACCTTTTACCCACAGCTCGGATTGATCCAGCTTTATGATGGTGAAAACCTTTCTTTAATCGACCCACTTGCCTTTGATGACATGGCCCCTTTTGTCGAGCTACTGCAAGACACCTCCGTGCTCAAAGTGCTGCATGCGTGTGGTGAAGATCTCGAAGTGTTTCATAATGCATTTGGCTGCACACCGTTTCCAATGGTCGATACACAAGTAATGGCAGCCTTTCTCGGCCATGGACTGTCTACCGGATTTGCCGCATTGGTCAATGAATTCTTAGGGATTGAAATTGATAAAAGTGAATCGCGTACTGATTGGTTAGCAAGGCCTTTATCGCAAAAGCAGTTGGATTACGCTGCCGCCGATGTGTTTTATTTGCTGCCGATTTACGAGAAATTACTCGATAAAGTGACGCAGGCGGGCTGGTGGCAAGCGGCGCAGCAAGAATCTGAACTATTGAGCGTCAAACGCATTAAACAGACTAATCCCGATTTGGCCTATTTGGATATCAAAGGGGCATGGCAACTAACACCGCAAGAATTAGCGATTCTCAAACCCTTAGCTACTTGGCGCTACGAAGAGGCGGTACGCCGTGATTTGGCGCTCAATTTTGTGGTCAAAGAGACAGATTTGCTGACTATCGCTCGTTTGGGATTGACGAGTGCAAGCCGTATGATTGATGAAGGGGCCGATCCGAGATCGATTCAACGTCACAGTGCCAAAATCATTGCATTGGTGAAAGCGGGCCAGCAGACTCCGGCTGATCAATACCCACCTAAAATCGACCCTTTGATGGACTATCCCGGCTATAAACAGTTGTTTAAACGGTTGAAAGATGAAGTTAAATCAGTGTCTCAAACCACGGGTTTAGCGACTGAATTTTTAGCCTCTAAAAAACAGCTCAACCAGCTATTGAGTTGGGTGTGGAAGAAAGAGAGAGATCCCGAGCAATTGCCGGATGTGATGCAGAGCTGGCGCTTACCTATTCTCGGTGAACGGCTCAACAAATTGGTTGAGTAAAATTGGTTAGTAAAGAGAAAGAGCCTGCAATTTTGCAGGCTCTTTTATCATAAGGATTACTTTTCTTCGTCTGGCAGTTTCACGTTCAATTCCAGCACAGAGATATCATCATCTTTGTGCTCAAAAGAGACTTCAACCATCGAAGGGTCAACCGCTACGTATTTGGCGATCACCTTGAGAATGTCTTCTTTCAATTGAGGCAAATAGGTCGGTGCAGGGTCATTTTCACTACGACGTTCGGCGACGATAATTTGCAAACGCTCTTTGGCAAGGCTTGCTGAGGTCGTTTTCTTTTGTGGTCGGAAAAACTCAAGTAGAGACATAATATTAACCCCCGAAAAGTCGTTTAAAGATGCCCTTTTTCTGCTCCGTTAGAAAACGAAACTCGACTTCTTGCCCTAATAAGCGCTCGACAGCGTCAGCATAAGCTTGGCCTGCGTCTGATTGATCGTCAAAAATAACCGGAACACCTTTGTTGGAGGCATTAAGCACCGCTTGGCTTTCTGGGATCACGCCAAGTAAAGAGATATGTAAAATCTCTTCAACATCTTCCACGCTCAACATTTCACCTTGTGTCACGCGAGTAGGGTTATAACGGGTCAATAAAAGGTGCTGTTTAACGGGCTCTAACCCTTGCTCTGAGCGCATTGATTTGGAATCCAAAATCCCTAAAATGCGGTCCGAGTCGCGTACGGAAGAGACTTCAGGGTTCGTCGTTACAATCGCTTCATCAGCAAAGTACAAAGCCATCAACGCGCCTTGCTCAATACCTGCTGGTGAGTCGCAAATGACGAAATCAAAGCCCATCGTATCGAGTTCATCCAAAACGCGCTTTACGCCCTCTTTGGTGAGTGCATCTTTATCACGGGTTTGTGAGGCAGGCAGAATAAACAGGTTTTCGGTGCGTTTATCTTTGATCATCGCTTGGTTAAGTGTCGCCTCACCGTTGATGACGTTGACAAAGTCGTACACCACGCGGCGCTCACAACCCATGATTAAGTCAAGGTTACGCAGACCGATATCAAAATCGATGACCGCTGTCTTTTTACCTTTTAAAGCCAAGCCAGAAGCAATTGCTGCGCTTGAGGTTGTTTTACCAACGCCGCCTTTTCCTGACGTTACAACAATAATGCGTGCCATTATGTTTTCCTTGTTAATTTTAAATCGTGAGCGTTTCAAAATGCAGTGAATCATCAACCATGCTGAGCATCACTTTCTTCTGCCAAAACTCACTTTCAATTTGATCGCTAAGCCAATAATTTCCAGCAATGGAGACCAGCTCTGCTTGTAAATCGTGACAAATAATTTTTGCTTCCGTTTGGCCGCTGGCACCGGCAATGGCCCTTCCGCGCAGTGAACCATGAATGTGAATTGAACCATCGGCGATCACTTCGGCCCCCGCGCTGACGTGATTGAGGATCACTAAATCGCTATCTTTGGCATACACTTGCTGGCCAGAGCGAATGGGCGTGCGAATCACCTTGGTTGGCGCGATTTGAGCGGGAGCTTGAGAAGGCGACTTGCTTGCTGCCATCACGGCAAAGCCAGCTTCTGAGGCTAAGTTTTGGCTGCGTTTATCACGGCAACCTGTCACACCGACCGGGATCATTCCCGCTTCAGTGATGCCTTGTTTAAGTATCGCAAAATCAATATCGCCAATCACTTTAGCAATATTGATCACTACAGGTGCAGAGGCAAAAAAAGCAGGAGCTTGGGCGACTTTTTCCTTGAGAAACTCAACGGTATTGGCAACTTCACTGTCGCAAAGGTGTAACACTGACAAAGTAAAACTGCTACCTTTTAGGTCAGGAGTATTCGACATCTTATATTGACCTCAATAACTAATGGCTTCACTAGAAAGGGCGTTGCCTGAAACTAGGGTTGTCATGTTATATTCCCTGACTTAGCTCAGCAAGTTATCTTGCGGTCAAATGTTTGTTTTAATCTCAAATTTGGTAAAAGTTTAACGTTTCTAACTTAATTGGCTCGAAAAGCCAGTTTATTACAATAAAAGGTTTGTCATGCTTTGCTCTATCTACAAAAGCTCTAAAAAAGAAGGTACCTATCTCTATATCCCCAAAAAGGATGACTTTTCACAGGTTCCTGACACATTAATGGCGATGTTCGGTAAACCTACTTTAGTCATGGTAGTGAAACTGGAAGGGCGTACACTTGCCCAAGTGAACATTGAAAAAGTAAAAGAGTCTCTAGAAAATGAGGGCTTTTTCCTACAGTTACCGCCACCGCCACAAAATTTATTAGAACAATATAAGCAGCAAAAGGCTCAGCAAAAAGATAGCTAAGTTTTCAGCTCAAGGAGGACGATTTGAGAAAGTTATTGTCAGTCGTATTGGGATTAAGCCTCTCCACGCCATTGATGGCGAATGAGGTTAGTTTTGAACACTATGTCGAAGGCTTGAAGCAGCAAGCACGAAATGAAGGCATTTCAGAGCAAATTTTAATCGATGCGTTTAAAAATGTGGAGTACAAGCCACGTGCTGTGACGGCCGATCGCAATCAACCAGAAAAGAAACTGACGCTGGATGAATATATCCCACGCGCGGTTCCAGAATGGAAAGTGAACCAAGCAAAGGCGCTGTATGAAAAGCACTATGCAGAGCTTAGCCGCATTGGCGAACAATATGGCGTACAGCCGCGCTTTATCGTGGCTTTGTGGGGCGTAGAAAGTAATTTTGGTGCGTTGACCGGTGGTTTTAGTGTTATTGATGCGCTGACGACTATGGCTTATGACGGTCGTCGAGAAGAATTTTTCCGCAAGGAGACGATGGCCGCGTTGCAAATTCTACAGCAAGGTCATATCCAAGCTGATGAGATGAAAGGGTCTTGGGCTGGTGCGATGGGACAATGTCAGTTTATGCCGAGTTCGTTTTTGGCGTTCGCTTCCGATGGTAATGGCGATGGCAAAAAAGACATTTGGCGCTCAAAGGAAGATGTATTCGCGTCGACGGCCAATTATCTCAGCCAATCGGGATGGGATGATAAATACACTTGGGGCCGTCAAGTTAAAGTTCCGCATGGGTTTGACCGCACTTTAGAAGGGCGACAGCCCGAAAAAGGGAAGTCACTGAGAGAGTGGAACAAGCTCGGTATTACCCGTTACGAAGGTAAACCACTGCCTAATTTAGACAACGTTCAAGCTTGGCTTATCATGCCAGATGATGAAAATGGCCGCGTTTACTTGGTATACAATAACTATAATGTGTTGATGAAGTGGAACCGTTCATATTATTTCGCCCTCGCGGTGAGCCATTTGGCGGATAGAATTACCTATTGATTTGAACCTTAATTGAACGCAAAGGGCTCATCATGAGCCCTTTGCTATTTCTGGAGAGTGTGTGCTAGTTGAACGTGCAGGGCAAATGGTGATATTTGCTGCGTTAATCAAACATCAAGGCTTTACCGCTGCGGCCAAAAGCTTAGGCGTATCAGTATCGCATGTTAGTAAGCAGTTGGCCTTACTGGAAGCCTCGCTCGGGGTGAAGCTCGTTCAGCGAACCACTCGCAGCTTCACCACAACCGAGGCTGGAGAGGCTTTTTATCGCCATTGTATTGCGGTCGTTGGGTTGATGGATGCTGCGCAGTCTGAAATGGAAAGCCAGCGTGATGAGGTGTCTGGGCTGATTAAGCTTGGTCTTTCACAGTCGTTTGGTTCTTTGCACATTTTGCCAGCACTGGAGGCGCTTCGTCAGCGTTATCCAAAACTGCAAGTGGAAGTGCATTTGTTCGATTATCGAGTCGATATGCTCGAAGAAGGGCTTGATTTGTGGGTGACCAACAACGAACATTTGCCGGAAGGGTACGTGGCGCAACGTCTCGCCGATTGCCAATTTGTGCTGGCGGCGTCACCGGAATACTTATTAAACCATTCACCCCCTCAGACACCCAGTGATCTGTTAGGTCACAACTGTCTTATCTACCGTAGTTGGGAGCGAGATTACACCCGTTGGTCGTTTGCCAATCCAGAGCAAAAAATCAACATCAATGTGTCGGGTAACTATTCGGTAGATTTAGCCGAAGCCGTGCGTGACGCCGCCGTGGCAGGGTGGGGTGTTGCTTACTTGGCGACTTATTTAATTCGAGATGAATTTCGAACCGGTAAACTGATCCAATTGCTGCCAGATTGGCACGCAAATCAAAGCATGCCTTTTTATGCGGTTTACCCGAGCCGGCAGCACATGCCGAAGAAAACCTCAGCCGTGATTGAATTTATCAAGGCTTTAATCGGTACACCTTGCTATTGGGATACTCAATTAGAGCCTTACATCCGTTTTACAAAAGCGTAATGAGCACGGTTTATTATTTCCCAACTCAGAAACATATTTTCTATATGGAAAATACAAGCCTAGGCAATCGTTTAGCTTGTTACAAATCAACAGCTTGAAAATGGAAGATTAAGGCTGCTACTGTTAAGCACACCTCTGTAACATTTGCGACTTGCGCATTCGTTTTCGCACGATAGAATGCGCGCCTTTCCTATCCCCGTTATCTGGATTGACAGCAAATGAACTCATTACTTGGCGTCGTCGCCATCTTATTTACGGCTTGGCTACTTTCTACCAATAGAAAAAACATCCAACTTAGAACCGTATCGCTCGCTTTTTTATTGCAAGTAGGCTTTGCACTATTGGTTCTGTATGTCCCTATGGGGAAAGAAGTGCTCAACAGTGTCACGGGTGCGGTATCGAATTTGATCAATTATGGGCAAGAGGGAATTGGCTTTCTCTTTGGCGGTTTAGCCAATGGTAGCGTTGGTTTTGTGTTTGCGATTAATATGCTTGGCATCATCATTTTCTTCTCTGCTTTGATCTCCGGTTTGTACCACATTGGTTTGATGCCTAAAGTAATTAATTTGATTGGTGGTGGTTTGCAAAAATTATTGGGTACGGGGCGTGCAGAGTCACTGTCGGCCACGGCGAACATTTTTGTCGGCATGATTGAAGCACCGTTAGTCGTTAAGCCCTATTTAAAGCACATGAGTGATTCGCAATTTTTTGCGGTGATGACGTGTGGCTTAGCCTCGGTTGCGGGCGGAACGTTAGTTGGCTATGCCTCACTGGGCGTTAACCTTAACTATCTTATTGCGGCGGCATTTATGTCAGCTCCAGCCGGTTTGTTGATGGCGAAAATTTTGCTGCCGGAAACCGAAGCGCAAAGTCAGCAGGTGGCCAACGAAGAGGTTGAGATACCAAAAGCAACCAATGTGGTTGAAGCCGTAGCTGATGGTGCAATGTCAGGGCTTCGTATCGCGGTTGCAGTTGGGGCAACGTTACTGGCCTTCATCAGTGTGATTGCGCTACTCAACGGCCTATTGGGCTGGGTGGGCGGTCTGTTTGGCTTAACCCTTAGTTTTGAATTGATTTTAGGCTACCTATTTGCTCCAGTTGCGTGGCTGGTGGGCATTCCATGGAGCGAAGCGATGACGGCAGGCTCACTGATTGGTAATAAAATTGTCGTGAACGAGTTTGTCGCTTTTATCCAATTGATGGACGTAAAAGATTCGCTCAGTGAACATTCTCAAGCGATTGTAACTTTTGCTCTGTGCGGCTTTGCCAATATTTCGACCATGGCAGTATTGATCGGTGGTTTGGGCAGTTTGGTGCCAGAGCGTCGCAGCTTCATCTCTCAATATGGTTTTCGAGCGATCAGCGCTGGCGTGCTGGCTAACTTGATGAGTGCTGCGCTTGCTGGGGTTATTTTGTCGCTATAAACGTAGCGTTTCTATTGGTTACGAAAACCCACCATACATTTTGTATCTTCGATGCCGGCTAATAGAGCCGGCATTTTTATCCATCCACCTCACCAAAATAATATTGACCATATCAATTTCTCAACGACGTGTGATTAGGTGAGTTCGTGAAGTCCGCCGAAAAAGATTTGCAAGCGGTGTTGATGTTAAAATCATGCCGTGATTTTGAGCTGAGATAATTAAAATTATCAGTTATTTAGAGTGCAATTCTCGTCCTCTAGCTTATTAGTTATATACCCTGCCTACTTGATGTTGCTTTGTCTCGCGTATTGCAGGCCACCACGTCAAGTTAATTGGGAACGGGTTAATTATTCATAAGCAAAGGAGAGAACAATGAGTTCTTATCTACTCAGAGCCGCCATCATTACAACGTTAGGGATAAGCTACCAAGCTCAAGCCTATAACTGTGATGGCTTGGGCTCTTGGGATACGGCCGCCATTTATACGTCCGGTGATAAAGTGACGCAATCTAACGCAGCCTATCAAGCTAACTATTGGACGCAGGGAAATGATCCTGCAAGCAATAACGGCCCCTGGGCATTTTGGCTATCACTCGGGCAGTGTGACAGCGGTGGTGGCAATGTTCCACCCACGCTAAATCTCGTTTCTCCTGCCAATAATGCACAAATCCCACAAGGCAGCTTAATCACGCTGCAAGCCACCGCGTCTGATAGCGATGGTAGCGTGGCACAGGTTGAATTTTTGATTAATGGCGTGTCGATCGCCGTCATCACACAAGCGCCTTTCCAAACCGATTGGACTGCCGCTTTAGGCGCAACCCAAGTGACTGCAATTGCCACTGATGATCAGGGTGCGACTACGTCAACAGAGTCAACCATCTCGGTTACGCCTGTTGGTGGTTTAGTGCCTCCTTCCATCTCCTTAACCAGCCCAACAGGTGCTGAGCAGCTAGCGGCTGGTGACTCATTGACGCTAAGCGCTAATGCCACCGATTCGGATGGAACCGTCACGCAAGTTGATTTTTATGTGGATGGACAACTCGTCGCTTCAGATACTGCAGAACCTTATGCCCACGATTGGACTGCTGTCTCAGGCTCTCACACCTTTAAAGCCAAAGCGACGGATAATGATAACCAAACGACTCATAGCCAAGAGGTCGCCTTGGTTGTATCTGGAGGCTCAAGTGGTGGTTGTGCAGGTTTAGCAACCTATGTGGCGGGTAGCAGTTACGCTGCGGGCGAACTGGTGCAAAACAATAATCAAAAGTTCCGTTGTGATATCGCAGGTTGGTGCTCTTCCAGCTCAGCGTGGGCCTATGAGCCGGGCAAAGGAAGTTATTGGCAAGAAGCGTGGACAGGAATGGGCGCGTGCGCCACGCCACCTACCGTTTCATTGACAAGCCCTGCTGATAATGAAGTGATTCTGGCTGGTTCTACCATCCTGCTCAGTGCACAAGCTAATGATGCCGATGGCAGTGTAGTACAAGTGGAATTTCTTGCTGATGGCACGAGCCTTGGCGTAGTAAACCAAGCGCCTTATTCGGTTGAGTGGGTTGCGAACAAGGTAGGAAGTACCACACTCAAAGCCATCGCAACCGATAATGACAATAATAGCGCTGAAAGTCAGATTAACGTTTCAGTGAGCGATCAAGCGTTAGTGGTGTCGTTAACATCGCCAACGTCAGGGCAAACCGTCGGTTTAGGTAAACCAGTCAATATTGCTGCCAATGCGACGTCACTCACTGGTGCTGTTTCTAAAGTCGATTTCTTAGTGAATGGAGCGGTGGTCGCAATTGATACCAGTGCGCCTTATGCCTACACTTGGACACCTACGGCTATCGGCGAATACACAGTGGCTGCGCAAGCTTATGATGTAGGCAGTAGTGTATTGTCAGACGCAGCTGCCGTGAAGGTGGTTGAACAGACACAGAAAAAGCACAAATTGATCGGTTACTGGCATAATTTTGTCAATGCTGCTGGCTGCCCAATGCGTCTCGCTGATATGTCTGATGCGTGGGATGTGATCGATATTGCATTTGCCGATAATGACCGCAATAGTAATGGAACCGTGCATTTCAATCTTTTCGCAGGCGATGCGCATAGTAGCTGTCCCGCCTTAGATGCTACCCAGTTCAAGCAAGATATGGCGGCCTTGCAAGCCAAAGGCAAAGTTTTTGTTTTGTCACTTGGTGGCGCTGAAGGCAACATTACGCTCAATACTGACAGTGATGAAGCGCACTTTGTTGATAGTTTGACGGCGTTGATCAAAGAGTGGGGTTTTGATGGTTTGGACGTTGATTTAGAAAGTGGTTCTAACTTAATGCATGGCTCGCAAATTCAAGCGCGCTTGGGACGGGCATTAAAGCAAATTGAAGCCAACATCGGCGGTGATATGTACCTGACCATGGCACCAGAACACCCTTATGTTCAAGGAGGAATGGTGGCTTATAGCGGCATTTGGGGAGCGTATATTCCTATCATCAATGAGGTTCGTGACACACTCGATCTACTTCATGTCCAGCTCTATAACAACGGTGGGTTACCAAACCCTTATCTACCGGGTGCAGCACCTGAAGGTTCGGTGGATATGATGGTCGCTCAATCAAAAATGCTGTTAGAAGGGTTTGATTTGGCCGATGGTTCACGCTTTGAACCACTGCGTGACGATCAAGTTGCAATCGGTTTGCCTTCTGGCCCGAGCTCTGCCAACTCTGGGCAAGCGCCCACGCAAAACATTCTTGATGCGTTGGACTGCTTAACCAAGGGAACCTCTTGCGCGACGGTGAAACCGAGCTTCAACTACCCTAACTACGGTGGTGTGATGACATGGTCTATTAACTGGGACGAACACGACGGCTACAATTTCTCTACGCCAATAGGCAACAAACTGACGCAAATGAATAATGCCCAATAAAGGCTAAGTTGGTTTATAACGCAAGAACCCCAGCGCAGTGCTGGGGTTCTTTTTGGCTCGCTGATCATAGCTAGCAATAACCACTAGCAATAATCAATAGCAATAATCAATAACAAGATCAGTTATTGGGGTGAAATTGCTCGCACGCCAACAGGGTGTTTTCAATCAAACTAGCAACCGTCATTGGCCCGACACCACCCGGAACAGGGGTGATCAAGCTTGCTTTGGTGCGCGCTACATCGTACTCGACATCGCCAATCAGTTTGCCTGACTCCAAGCGGTTGATGCCCACATCAATCACCACGGCACCTTCTTTAATCCATGCACCGGGAATAAAATTGGGTTTACCAACGGCCACCACCAACAAATCAGCTTGGCGAACATGGTGCTCTAAATCTTTAGTGAAGCGATGGCATGTGGTTGTGGTGCAACCAGCCAGTAGCAGCTCTAACGTCATTGGTCGGCCGACAATATTGGATGCGCCCACAATCACCGCATGCTTACCACGCAGTTGAACGTTATAGCGCTCAAGCAAAGTGATGATCCCTTTGGGCGTGCAAGAGCGCAGTTTAGGAATGCGTTGGGCTAAACGGCCCACATTGTAAGGATGAAAACCATCGACATCTTTTTCAGGAACAATGCGTTCAAGCACATGGGTTGTGTCAATCCCAGCAGGTAAGGGCAGTTGCACTAAAATGCCGTCAATTTCAGGGTCGGCATTGAGCTTATCGATTAACGCCAGTAGCTCCTCTTCACCTGCAGTGGCCGGAAGATCATAGGATTTAGAAACAAAACCCACCTCTTCACAAGCACGACGTTTGCTGCCGACATACACTTGTGACGCAGGATCTTCTCCCACCAGCACCACCGCTAGCCCCGGAGCTCGAAGACCCACTTGAGTGCGAGCTTTTACCCGCGCCGCTACTTCAGAGCGAACCGTCTGGGAGATGAGTGTCCCATCAATATTTTGAGCAGTCATGGCTTTCCTTACACATTGGTCGCAAATATTTTTGGGCGCATTGTCGCAGATATTTAAAGTAACATCTATAAGCAAACGTTTGCTTTGTTCTGTTTTTCGTCACATGGTTAGCGAATGGCAGTTTTTTAGGCATTTGAAACAGAATGTTAGAGAAAGCGATTGATTTACGGAGTTCAACTCGTATAATCCTGTCCCTGTAGCGCGCCCTTAGCTCAGCTGGATAGAGCACGTCCCTTCTAAGGATGTGGTCGTAGGTTCGAATCCTACAGGGCGCGCCATTTATTCAAGAAAGCCCCGATAACTCAAAAAGTTATCGGGGCTTTTGTTTTTCATGTTCATCCGTTCGGTTTTTTACTCCGATGGTACTTTTGTGCAGAGTGTTGATAATTTCATCGCTTTCATCTTATTACATCTTGCTCCTACTGGCCTCGCAAAACGCACCTTCTTAGCTATCCCACGAATATTTTGTGCCACACTCTATGTGAAATTTAATTCATATGGAGGGTGCGTAATGAATCTAACCAAATCTTCTTTAGTGACATGGTTTATCTGTTTTAGCCCAATGGTGGTAAGCCATCAGTTGTATCCTGATGTCGATACTCCACGGCTTAACGAAGCGCAGCTTGCAGAGAGCCAACTGCCATTTTCTCTGATTAGCGATGATGAGTTTGTTTTTCGACCTCATCAACGTCCTTTCAATATTGAAGATTTTATTGGTACCCATCAGCCAAATTGGCTTGAGCTTGTCGAGTCAGTTAGCCATTGGGCTGGGGCAACGGGGGTTGATCCTCGAGTGTTATTGACCACTTTAGCGTTATTAGAGCAAGAGAGTGCTTCGGATCAAAGCTTGGACGATAGACAGCGGCAGATCAAAGATATTGCGAATCAACTGTCTCAGCGTTTCTATCACTATCAAGAAAGTTCATCGGCTCTTCAATACAATGCTGCGACGTTAGCGGTCATGCAGCAATTGAATCGGGTGGATGATTGGGCGTTATGGAAATCGCAATATGAGCTTTGGTTTGGTGCTTTCAGCGAGCCACAAAACACACCAGCTCCTATGCGTATGGGAAACCTCATTGCTTCGCCTAGTGAGGGGTTTATGCAGTGGCCATGGCGCAAAGGGTATCAATGGATACCTAACGGTACGCATGCGCACAGTGGTTCAGGTTTTCCGCTTTCTTCAATCGACGTTTCTTACGATTGGCCAGCTTGGGGCGCGCCAACTTACAGTGTAACGGCCGCGCATGATGGCTACGTGTCGGTGATGTCTCGGTGCCAACTGCGCGTGACGCATCCAAACGGTTGGGCGACGAACTATTACCATATGGACGGAATCCAAGTCGCGAATAATCAGTGGGTGACGAAAGACAGTAAGTTGGGTGTTTATGCTAACCAGCGCTCCATTGCTTTGTGTGAAGGTGGATCGTCCACTGGTCCTCACTTGCACTTCTCATTGCTTTATCAAGGGCGTTTTCAATCTTTACAAGGTGTGAGTTTTGGGCCATATAAGGTTCAGACTGGGCGATATAGTTACGATAATCATTGCCAATATACATGGCTGTACGACCAACGTAAGCAACAGAAAGTCTGCTTATGGCAACCTATTTATAATTAAGGTTCACGCTGAAATGTTGTGATGGAAAATGTTGGTGCAAGGTGCTCTCTTACACCAACATTCATTTTGTGCTCAACCGATTTGTTGTGTCGTGAGCCGATCACTGACTTACCGTTCTTTAACGACGAAACGAACGGTTACGTGCGGAACGCTCTTTATGGGCAGAAGCCGCTTTAGCCTGTGAGTTTAAAATGGAATCAACCGTCAGCTCCATTGGCTCTTTAGGTTTGAGGCCATGTGGGAAAGTGCGCGCGCGCGGTGGCAGATCATATTCTTCAGCTGAAGCGCGTGGCATACGTTTAAAGCGATATAGGTAGAAGTTTTCTACTTTCTCTCTCGCCCAATCGGTTTTATTGAGATATTTCACGCTGCTGGCAACCGATGGGTTGGTATGGAAGCAGTTAAAACGCATTGCCGTATCGAGAATATCCCAACCGTAAAAATCCACTAGTTCTTGCAGTAATGTTTCTAACTTAAGACCGTGTAATGGGTTATTTCTTTGTAATTCAATTCTTTCTTCTTCAGTCATCATAACGAGTTCCTAAGTAGTTCACTAACCGAGGCCAGCAGGGGTGTATGGTTTTCGTTGGTTTTTTATTCAAACAACGTGGCATCACGAATGATCATCTCTTAACACGCTAGTTGAAGGGGCCGCATTCTAACAGAATTCAGTGACCCTCCCTAAGATTATCGTGCGGAAGATCAGCGTTGTTTGATTGGTCAGATTTTTCTGCGTTCAATAAAAGGACATAGCGCTTAAAGAGCTTGGATTGCTGTCTTTACACAGATTTACTTGTTACTTCATCTACTTTACGTTGTGCTTGTTACTCTTAGATAACCTTTTTATTTAAGTGGTTATTGTGATGAGCAGAGTAAGCAAAACGGTATTGATTGTGATGGTGGTTGTCTCGGTATTATGGATGCAAGCCGAGCCAACGCTTTTGGTGTCTGAAAACCTCTTCAAGTGGCGATCGGCTTTTATCCAGTGGTCAGGCATTTTGGCCATTGTGGCGATGTCATTGGCTATGGTGCTGGCGCTTCGTTTGCCCCTTGTTGAGCAGTGGACGCAAGGAATCGATAAAGGCTATCGGATACACAAATGGCTGGGTATTTCGGCCACGTTGCTTGGTTTATTTCACTGGCTTTGCTACCAGATACCGAAATGGATGATCGCACTTGAGCTCCTGACTAAACCTAATCGGCTCAATGGCTCGGGCCCACAGGGGAACTTGTCGGGTTTTGCGCTTTGGGTAAAAGAGATGCGCCCGATTGGGTTAGCCATTGGCGAATGGGGGTTCTACTCATTATTGCTGCTGGTGGGTGTATCACTGTGGCTAACCATTAAATACAAACCGTTTCGCTTATCGCACCGTTTGATGGCGGTGGTGTACCTTTTGCTGGCTGGGCATTCGGTATTATTGTTGAAAAAGGTGTATTGGGGCTGGCCGATTTATTGGTTAGTGTTGATGTTTATTGCGCTTGGCTCCGCGGCAGCAGTCTACAGTTTGCTTGGATTTGTGGGCCGAAATGCACGTTATTCAGCGAAGGTTAGCGCATACCACTACTGCGCAGCGAGCCAAACGTTAGATTTAAGAATTAAGATGGAGAAACCTTGGCCCGGGCATAAAGCAGGGCAGTTTGCCTATTTGAGTTTTGTTGGCGAAGAGCCACATCCGTTTACTATTGCTTCGTACAATGAGGCTAATGAGCTGCGATTTTTGATCAAAGAGCTCGGCGATTTTACCACAGGCCTTTATAAGAGAATTACCGTGGGTGAGCCGATTGAGGTCGAAGGTCCATATGGACGATTTGAGTTTTATAGTGATAGGCCACAAGTCTGGATTGGTGGCGGTGTCGGCATCGCTCCATTTATGGCTGGGTTAGATTATTTACACACGGTAAAAGCGCATCCGGCTACTTATCTGTTTTTCTGCTGCCACCATGCAGAGCAAGCCCTGTGTGATGAGCTTAAGCAGAAAGCATTGCGTGCAGGTGTCTCCCTCACAGTGATTGATTCAAGCATTGCGCCGCATTTGTCTGCCGAGACTATTGCTCGCCAGTGTGGTGATTTAAGTGGTTTTGAGTTTTTCTTTTGTGGCCCTGTTGCGTTTTCACGGACTTTAAAACAGGCGTTGAAGCCTTACCATGTAGACGTTGAAACTCAGTTCCATGAAGAGTTGTTTATGATGCGTTGAGTATTTGTTGTGAAATGACCAAGCCCCATGTTTTCTAAGAATGACAGCACGAATGACAGCATGAACAACAGATAGTGACCTTGCGAAAAAGAATAGATAAATCAAGTCACTTACTTGAATAAAATTCATATTGCACTTCAATGTTATTCACTATGATCTTGCTCACAGTATGCTTCAATGGCACTGACCAATAAAGCATTATGGATACGATATTATGAGCAAATTAACCCTTCTTGATGGTGGCATGGGGCGTGAATTAAAAAGAATTGGCGCTCCTTTTTCTCAGCCACTTTGGAGCGCGCAAGCGCTGATTGAATCTCCACAACATGTTCGTTTAGCTCACCAAGGATTTATTGATAGCGGTGCCGACATCATCACGGTGAATAGCTATGCGTGTGTCCCTTTTCACTTGGGCGAGTCACTATATCAAACCGATGGTGCAAGGTTAGCGAACTTAGCCGCGCAGATTGCTGCGGAAGTAGCACAGCAGTCAGAACGTCCGATTTTAGTGGCGGGTTCTATGCCACCGGCTATGGGAAGCTATCGGCCTGATCTCTTTCAAGCCGAAGTCGCACGAGCGATTTCACTCACTTTGTATCAAGCACAAGATCCTTATGTGGACGTCTGGTTAGCGGAGACGATTGCCAGTTTAGAAGAGTTGAGCATGATCCAATCGGTGTTTGCCTCATCAACCAAGCCTTGCTATTACGCACTGACTCTGAAAGATGACTCTAATATCGCACAATTGCGTTCTGGGCAGTCAGTGTCTGAAGCCGCAGAACAAATCTATTCTGCGGGTGGGGCGGGTATTTTCTTTAACTGCTCAATACCCGAGGTGATGGCTGATGCCATTCAACAGGCGAAAACGGTGTTGGAAGGCCGAGCGCAAAAGATTGAAATCGGCGTTTATGCAAACAGTTTTACGCCGATTAAATTGGATCACGCCGCTAACGAAACCGTACAAGCCATGCGTGAGTTTAGTGCAGAAGATTATCTCGCATTTGCCAAGCAGTGGTATGCCCTCGGTGCAACCGTGATCGGCGGATGTTGTGGCATCACCCCTCGCCATATTCAAGCACTTTATGAATGGAGGCGCAGTTTTGAAAAATCTTAATTATGGATTGGCTTTTCCTGCGATTGCGTTAGTGCTTGTTTTGTTAACGGTATCTGCGCTTTATCCAGCCACCTCTCAAGCGATGGCGGCGCAAGCTATGGGCTGGGTGAGCCACTGGTTTGGCTGGTTAGTACAGATGGCAAGTTTGGCGTTAGTGGTTTTTTTACTGTGGCTAGCGTGTTCGAAATACGGCCGCATTCGTTTAGGTGAAGAAAAAACTGAATACAGTAATTTTTCTTACGGCGGGATGATTTTTACCGCTGGCGTCGGGGCGTCACTCATTTACTGGGCGATAGGTGAGCCGATGTATTACTTACAATCACCGCCGTTATTTGCTGAGCCTAATAGTTATCCTGCTGCGGCATGGGCCGTTACCTACTCTATTTTTCATTGGGGCATTACAGGCTGGGCGATTTACTGCTTTCCAGCGATTCCGTTTGCTTATGCATTTTATGTACAAAAAAAACGCACGTTAAAAGTTTCCAGTTTGTGTTCTTCGGTAGTGGGTGACCATCCTTTGGTGGCAAAAAGTATCGATCTATTGTCGATTTTTGGTACGTTGGCCGCGTTTGCTAGCTCGCTAGCCTTAACTGTGACTTTGGTCAGCGCCGGTGTGGCAGAGCTGTTACAAATTGAGAATAGCCTTGGCTTACAAGGCACAATTATTGTGCTTTTTGTGGCTGCGTTAGTGGTTGTGATGGGGGTTGGTTTTAATCAGGGTATCAACATGATTTCTAACTGGACAGTCAGCATGGCGGTGTTGTTTGCCCTGTTTGTATTATTGGCGACTCAACCTTCTTTCATTCTTAATAGTTTCACTGACTCGCTGGGCGTGATGTTGGATAATTTCTTTAGAATGTCATTGTGGACAGACCCTGTTCAGCAAAGTGGTTTTGCACAAGGCTGGACTCAGTACTATTGGTTTTGGTATTACGCGTACTTGATTATGATGGGCCTATTCATCACGCGAATTTCTCGTGGACGAACGATTCGTGAAGTGGTTTTGTACACCATCTCGATGGGCGCTTTGGGTTGTGCATTTTTTATCTCCATTTTTGGTGGCTATGCGGTGTGGGCTCAAATGCTGGGCGGTTTACCCGTTCAGGGCTGGATGGCAGAAGGTGGCTTAACCTACGCAGTGGTTTCATTGATAAAAACCTTGCCTGGGGGAAATGGGGTGCTTGGGCTATTTCTACTCATTCAGTTTTTATTGATGCTGACCACTATGTCCAGTGCGAGTGTTGCGACGGCGATGCTCACCACCAATGAATTGGCTTTGAATGGTGATCCTGATAATCGAGTAAAATTGCTTTGGGCCTGTGCGATTGGGCTGATCAGTTTAAGTGTATTTTTGGCTGGGGGAGGGATTGAAACCATTAAGTCGCTTTGTGTGGTCGCAGGCCTTCCTATGATGTTCATTTACGCCATCATGCTCAAAACCTTTTTACATACTTTAGGCATTTTGCCCAATCAGCATGAGCGGGAATCTGATCAAGAACCCGTGTTAATGAAAGTCACTTAAAGCAAGCCTTAACCTTATAGCCTTTAGTAAAACAAGCCAGCACGATGAAGATGCTGGCTTGTTGTATTGAACAATGACTCTCTTTGAGGTTTAAATATTATTGAGAACCATGAAATGGGTCGAAAGTGGGGTGAAGTTGATCATCACATAGCTCTCTTGTTCGTTGACGAAGAGCGTCAGCGTTTGTTGATTTAGCGGGTCGAATAGAGTGTGCTCACCACTGGTTAACTGCCAATAAGTGGTCAATGCTTTAGGTAAATGCAGTTTTACGGTTTTGCCACTTGTGGCACTGAAGTTTGCTGCGATGATCAGCTTTTGTGATGGGTTAGAGCGAGCAAAGGCAAATAAGCCATCTTGTTGGTCGGAGAAGTGTTCAACATTGGCGGAGTACAGATCATGATATTCACCGGTCAGTGCGGGGCTCTGTTTGACTAAATTCAGTAATGTTGAGTAGAAATGGCGCAGCTGTTTCTCGCTCTCGTTTAATTGGCCACCATCAAATGCGCCGTTATTCATCCATTTTTGGTGTTGTGGAACACCGATATAGTCAAAAATAGAGGTGCGAGAAGGCTGTCCAAAGCCGGCATGTTCCGCTCCCGGTTCACCCACTTCTTGCCCAAAATAAAGCAAGGTTGGTGAACTGGATAAACAGGCTGAAATCAACATGGCTGGGCGTGCTTTATGTGCTTCCCCTGCAAATTCAGGCGAGGCAATTCTCTGCTCGTCATGGTTTTCCAAGAAATGCAGCATGTGATGCTCAATGTCGCGCAGTTGATATTCAATACGACCAATCTCTTTGGTAGAGCCGTGTCCTTGCATGATGGCTTTGAGACTATCGTAAAGGTCGACTTTGTCGTACAGATAGTCCATTTTCCCGAGCTGGATATAATCGCGGTATAAATCTGGCTGATACACCTCTGCCATTAAAAAAGCATCGGGGGTGTGTAGCTTAATTGCCGAGTTGAGATAGCTCCAAAATTCAATCGGTACCATTTCGGCCATATCATAACGAAAGCCATCCACGCCTTTATCGAGCCAATAAAGAGCGATATCCCTAAATTTACGCCATGAATCCGGGATACTTTTGTCTTGCCAGAAAACGGCGTGTTCAAGGTGAGATAGGAAACGGTATTGCTGCGGAAGCTCGGCAAAATCTTTGCCTCCATCAGGTTTGATGCCGTAGTTTATTTTGACGGTTTCATACCAATCATCGATGTTCGGCTTGGCTAAACGAGATCCATTGCCTGTCCATTTTGCGGGGTGTTCGTAAAACGGGGTGGCTAAATCTGGGTGGCATTCACCGCCCAACGGTAGTAATGAGGTGGGAATATCTGGCAGTTTAAAGGAGGTGTCGGGTAGGTAATAGAAGTTATTGTCCCTGGCGTATTGCACACTGGTATCATCATTTTCACCAAAATCATTGACTCCGACAGGGTTATTGAGCCCTTGATATTGGCGCGCCACGTGGTTAGGGACAATGTCGATGATGACTTTCATGCCCGCTTGGTGTGTACGCTTAATCAAGGCTTCAAATTCGTGATTACGCTGAGCTGGGTCGTCGGCTAAATCAGGGTTTATCGAATAGTAGTCTTTAATGGCGTAAGGCGAGCCCGCTCTACCTTTGACAACACTTGGGTGATCATTCTCTATTCCCCATGCACGGTAATCACCCACCAGTGCGTGATGTAAAACACCGGTATACCAAATATGAGTGATCCCAAGTTGATGAATTGCATTGAGTGCATCGTCAGTGAAGTCACTTAATTTACCGACGCCATTTTGTTCTTTCGTTGCCCAAGGTGTGTTGCAACAGTTTGTATTACCGAATAAGCGCGTGAAAACTTGATAGATAGTGTATTTGTTGTAAGCCATAACGTGTCAACCTAAGCGATGATGGGATGCGAGAAATAGGAGATGAGTTGCAGGCTAATAGAAGTTGATGAAGACAGAATCATCCTTGAGTAGTGATTTTGGGGCGTAGAGAGAAAGAAGGCGTAAAAGTGTGATGCGGGAATGGTTTAGTCAACAAAATCCCACCGGGCGGTGGGATTTGTAAAGAAACATTATGCTTATGAGCGTTTTTCTTGTTTAGGGCGAGGGCTACGACGCGGTGCACTTGAGTGCTCGTTATCACGCTTTTTCAAGTGGTAATTTAAAATGGAAATAGGCACGTCTTTTTTCGGTGTGAAACCTTCAATTTCTTTACGCACAAGCAAATGTCCTAAGCGGCTTTCAATCATGCACAAGTTTTTAAAATCATCGCGTGATACGAGAGAAATTGCTTCACCGGTTGCACCAGCACGACCGGTTCGTCCAATACGGTGAATGTAGTTCTCCGCAGGATAAGGCAAGTCGTAATTCACCACTCTTTCTAAGTTGTCAATATCAATACCGCGCGCGGCAACGCCCGTTGCAATCAAAAATTGCAGTTTACCTGCTTTGAAATCGGCTAATAATTTTTCACGAACTTCTTGGCTACGGCCACTGTGAAACGCCTCTGCCGCAATGCCACGCTTTTCCAGTTGGCTCGCCAGCTTTGCCGCACCGTGTTTGGTTTCGATGAAAATCATCGCCTGTTGCCATTGGTTTTTAGTAATCAAATGGCTCAGTAGTGCAGATTTTTGATCTTTATCGACAGTGATAATCCACTGCTCAATTTGATTTGGCGTGCGGTTGTAACCAGCGACATCAATTTCAATCGGATTATTAATGGCTGATTTAGCCAACTCGCGCACTGGGCGAGAAAGGGTCGCCGAAAACAGCAAGTTCTGACGGTTTAGTGGCAGGCGATCAACAATTTTATTGATGTCTTCAATGAACCCCATGTCGAGCATGCGGTCAGCTTCATCCATCACCAGCACTTCAAGCTCATCAAAATGAACGGCGCGTTGGCCATACATATCAAGCAAGCGCCCCGGCGTGGCGATCAAAATATCCACCCCTTCAATCAAGCGTTGTTTTTGTTTTTGCGAATCGACACCGCCGTACATCGCAAGGCAGGTTAAGGACAGATACTTTGCGTATTGAGTGACGTTCTCTTCCACTTGCAGAGCCAATTCGCGAGTGGGCGCTAAAATTAATGCGCGAACACGTTTGGCGCGCTGAGTTGTTCCTTGACTAAGCATCTGCAAAATGGGCAGTACAAAGCTAGCGGTTTTACCCGTGCCGGTTTGCGCTGCCGCAATGACATTTTTACCCGTCAAAATGGCAGGGATTGCCTGTTCTTGAATCGGTGTTGGGGCAGAATAGCCGAGTTCGTGAACGGCTTTTAAGATTGGATCGCTCAATCCTAGGTTGGAAAATGGCATGCGGGCTCTCAGAGTTAAAAAGTCAAAACAGTTAGCAAGCGATGGCTTTGCTCAGCGTAAGGCGCTACGCCCTAATACTTTGAGTGCAACTCATCGCAAATTCGGCGCATTCTAGCATGAACTCTTCAAATGCGGTGAGATACCTCAGTGTCAGCGATCGTCTCTTTATTCAGAATAGCGCCTCGTTGCCGAGTCACTAATATGAGATACCAATAAGATTGTTATCAATGAGTGCGTGGAGTTGGATTGGCATCACAGAGCTTTTAGAACAAGTGGGATCTATTTTCGATATATTAACCTTACTTATTTGTCAGGGAATAGATTCATGGAATATCAGCAGCTACCGATTCAGTATACTGTGGTGAGTGCGTTAAAATTAGTCCAAAAAAATTGGCTGACTCTCATGCTGCAATCTTCACCTTTTTTGGTGGTGAATCTCTATTTCACGATTGGTGTTGTTGACTTTGATGATCCACAACAGTTGTTTACATTAACGAATGTCATTGTTTATGTGCTTTATACGGTAACGGCGGCGATGGCGACAGTGCGCTTGCATCGTTTGGTTCTGCTGGGTGAAAAATCTTGCCGTTTGAGCACGATTTTTTACTTAAGTTCGCGTGAATTGCGCTTTATTGGATGGTGGGCTGCGTTAGGCGCCATACTGTTTGCCATTCTAATCATACCCATGTTTATCATTGGCTCGCTGGCAAATATAGTGACTATGCCAATGTGGTTAATCCAGCTTTGTACCTATGCCGCAATGCTGCCTATTGGCTGGTTTATCTCCCGTTGGTCATTAGTTTTGCCAGCAACAGCACTAGATCATCAACCTAGAGGTTTGAGTGTCGCGTGGCAAATGTCAAAGCCCCACGCCAAAGCACTATTTGTGCTGATAGGTGTGATCCCCATGCTTATCAACGCACTACTACAGCCCTTGTTTAATCTGCATTTTCTGCCATTGACATTATTATTGTCACTCTTCTGGTTAGTGGTTTGTGCGGTTGAGATTTGTGTGTTGTCGCTCAGCTTTCAGTGGATTGTGCAGCGAGAAGCGATTACCCAGAACCAAGAGTTACGCATTCCTGAATTTACCGCTTAAATAAGCCCTGTATTCACACAGGGCTTGATGAGGATTGAACGGTATTACTATTCACAAGGTGGTGATAGGTGGATTAACGCTAAGCCGCCTAACGAGGTTTCTCGATATTTCCGATTCATATCTTTCCCCGTCTGGTACATGGTCTCAATCACTTTATCTAGAGAAATTAAGCATTTGCTGGTCCGTTTTAGGGCCATGCGTGAAGCGTTAATCGCTTTCACGGCTCCCATTGCATTGCGTTCGATGCAAGGGACTTGAACTAAGCCACCCATTGGGTCGCATGTCATACCCAATGAATGCTCCATGGCAATTTCAGCCGCCATGCAAATTTGTTCGTTGCTGCCACCTCTTAGAGCGGTCAACCCTGCCGCTGCCATTGAAGAAGAGACTCCAATCTCCCCTTGACAGCCTACTTCGGCCCCCGAAATAGAAGCATTGGTTTTGTACAAAATACCAATAGCGCCAGCCACGGCGAGAAAATCTTTCAACTGCTTAGTGTCAAGCTCTCGGATAAAGCGGTGGTAATACATTAATACGGCGGGTATCACTCCTGCCGCGCCATTGGTTGGCGAGGTGACCACTTGCCCTCCCGCTGCATTTTCTTCACTGACCGCGAAAGCAAACAGGTTAATCCAGTCCATGATCTCCATTGGGTCACTTTCAATCGCCGCGTTAGCTTCCAGCTTTTTGAGCAGTGCTGGTGCGCGGCGCGTGACATGCAACCCACCTTCGAGAATGCCTTCCGTTTCAAAGCCGCGCTGCATGCAGAGCGACATCACTTTCCAAATTTGATCGGCTTTGTGGTTAATCGTTTCAAGATCATGAAACGCTATTTCATTGCGCAAAACGAGACTGCCTAAACTTAAGCCATGTTTTTCGGCTTTAAAGAGTAATTCATCAGCAGAAGTAAAAGGAAATTCGACCTCCACGGGTGCATTTGCACTACCGTGTTCCAACTCTTTGGCGGTAGCAACAAAACCGCCTCCCACCGAGTAGTAAGTTTCAAAGGCTAACGTTTCTCCTTGCGCTCCAAAAGCGGTAATCGTCATACCATTTTCATGTAAGGGAAGATTAGTATTTTGGAAGAGGAGGTCAGTTTTTAGCTGGAATGGAATGAGCTTTTTTCCCGCTAAATTAAGCTCACCGTGTTCAATAGCATGCGCTAGCGCTTGATTGGCGCTGGTGATTTTGATGGTGTCAGGCTTATTGCCCAGCAGACCTAATATCACGGCCCGATCAGTGTGGTGGCCACGTCCTGTAAGTGATAATGAACCGTAAAGGTCAATCTGCACTCTTGCCACTTGCGTTAAATCAGCAATGATTTGGCTAAATTGATAGCCTGCAATCATTGGCCCATTGGTGTGTGAGCTAGAAGGGCCCACACCAATTTTAAAAATATCAAAAATGGATAACATCGACTTCACCTTGAATGTGACCTGTAATAGGTGACAACTTTGCCTAATAATACCCTAGTCTAGAGCTCAAGTATTTGCTAACGTGTAAAAGTCTAACCAAAAACCATATTATGAGGACTTCGCATGTCGATTTGGGATCAAGTAACACTGCACACTCGCTATGGTGAATTACCCTCGGTTTTTTATTCTCAAGTGAACCCAGCGCCTTTAGACAATGTGCGTTGGGTTGCTTGGAATGCCTCACTGGCTGGGGATTTGTCTTTACCAACACAACCTAATGATGAGCTACTGCACAGCCTGTCTGGCCAAGTTATTCCCGCGCAATTTAAGCCATTAGCGATGAAATACGCGGGCCATCAATTTGGTATTTATAACCCTGATCTAGGTGATGGCCGTGGGTTACTGTTGGCCGAAATCGAGAGTAAAACGGGTGAAGTGTATGATCTGCATTTGAAAGGTGCAGGGCTTACGCCTTATTCGCGTATGGGGGATGGACGCGCCGTACTGCGCTCCACTATTCGCGAATACTTGTGTAGTGAGGCGATGGCGGGTCTTGGGATTGCGACCACAAGAGCATTAGCGATGATGAGCAGTGACACGCCTGTTTATCGAGAAAAACAAGAGCGAGGTGCGCTGCTGGTACGTGTAGCGCAGAGCCATATTCGCTTTGGCCATTTTGAACATTTTTTCTATACCAACCAATTAGCAGAGCAAAAGCAACTGGCTGATAAAGTGATTGAGTGGCATTACCCTGATTGCCTCACACAAGAAAAACCTTATGCGGCCATGTTTAGTCACATTGTTGAGCGTACTGCTAAGATGATTGCCGATTGGCAAGCGGTTGGATTTGCCCATGGTGTGATGAATACCGACAACATGTCTATCCTCGGTCAAACCTTTGACTACGGTCCTTTTGCTTTTCTCGACGATTATGAACCGACTTATATTGGCAATCATTCCGATTATCAAGGCCGCTACGCGTTTGATCAGCAGCCGCGTGTGGCGTTGTGGAACCTGTCCGCTTTAGCACATGCATTGTCACCGTTAGTGGAAAGAAGCGATCTGGAAGCGGCACTCGCTCAGTTTGAAGCGCAGCTCGGCCGTTATTTTAGCCAGCAAATGCGTCGTAAATTGGGGTTGTTGACCTCTCTGCCCGGTGATTCGGTGTTGTTTGAGCAAATGTTTGAGTTATTAACCAAAAATCACACCGACTACACTCGCTTTTTCCGGCAACTATCCAACTTGGATCGAGAAGGGGAGCAACCTGTATTGGATCTCTTCATTGACCGCGCTGCCGCTCAGTCTTGGCTTGAACAGTATCTGGCTCGTTGTGAGCGAGAAATCGACAGTTCGGGGAACGCGATTTCGATTGAGCAGCGCTGCGCAGAGATGAGAAAAGTGAATCCGAAATATATTTTGCGTAATTATTTGGCTCAACAAGCGATTGATAAAGCAGAACAGGGTGATTACCAACAAGTGCACCAATTAGCACAATTGTTAGCCAACCCTTATGCCGAGCAGCCGGAAAAGAGTCATTTTGCCCAGCTTCCTCCTGAATGGGGGAAAAAAATGGAAATCAGTTGTTCCTCATAAGTAACGCATTTTGTGATCTCTATCTAGACAGAATTCAAACTTTACATAAATATCAATAATCAAAAAAATGACCTATAGCTACACTAGGCCGATCAGTTGAAAATATGGATAGTGGACATGCAGGCAAGAACGCGCATTCTAGTCGTGGATGATGACGAAGAGATTCGGCAATTATTAGATGAGTACTTGACGAAGTCTGGTTTTGATATCGTCACTACCGCGGATGGCATCGAGCTATTAGCCTATTTGGAACGTAACAGTTATCCCGATCTTATTTTGTTGGATGTGATGATGCCCGGAGACGATGGTTTCACTTTATGCCAAAAAATCCGTCGTCATTCGAACGTTCCTATCATTATGTTGACCGCGGTTTCTGATGAAACTGACCAAATCATTGGTTTAGAAATTGGCGCGGATGATTATGTGGCGAAACCTTTTAACCCGCGTCAGTTAATGGCGCGCATCAAGGCTTTGCTGCGCCGGGTACAAGTCAATGATGAAAAAACAACCGATGCGTTGCCCAAACAAATTACGTTTGGTGATTGGCAACTCGATACCTTGTCACACCGAATTACACATCTAGAGCGTGCCGATGAGCATGACTTGTCGGGCAGTGATTTTGCACTACTGATGCTGTTTTTAACCCGGCCTAAGGAAGTGCTTGATCGCGATACCATCTCATTTGCTACTCGTGGACGTGAAGCGCTCCCTTTTGAGCGAGGTATCGACGTGCAACTTAGCCGTTTACGTCAGCGATTGGGTGATAGTGCAAAATATCCTCACTACATTAAAACTATGCGTGGCAACGGCTATATTCTGGCCGTTCCGGTCAGTTACGGCCATTAAAAATGACGCTAAGACGTCTCTTTTCACGCTTAAAACCCAACTCTCTTGTCTCACGAACACTGCTGCTGACTTTGTTGGCGGTGGTGATAGCGCAGGGCATTGCAACGGCGATTTGGTACAGCCAATCTAAACAAAAAGAGTTGGAAGGGATCAGTTCCGTTTCTTCTAGCATGGCAGGTATGTTTGCTTCCACCGTGACCTTTTTTCAATCACTGCCCGTCAAATATCGGCATATCGTGCTGGATCAAATTCGCAATATGGGGGGAACCCGTTTTTTTGTCTCATTCAATAAAGAGCCATTGACTGTGGAGCCGATTATCGATACGCCGCTCAAGCGAGCTTCAGTCGATGCGGTGAGGGAAGTGTTGCAACAAAAGCTCAATAACGTTGAGAGTATTCAAGTTGAATTTACCAAACCAGAACATTTGCGGTTACTAAAAAACGATATTTTTCTCAGCGACTTACCTAAGTCGTGGGCCTATCATACACTCACACTTGAACCGCTAAACCCGCCAGTGTTGGTGGTGCAAATCGAACTATCAAGCCATGAATGGGTTTACGTGGCGGCGCTACTTCCCGCTCCATACGTGAAATTGGATGACACTCTACTAAGAAAAGAGCAGATCTTATTTCTCTTTTTTTCCACCACCATTTTGTTAGCGTTGACCTACTTGCTTATGCGCCGCCAAGTTCGGCCACTGAGAAATTTAGCCAAAGCGGCGAATGAGATGAGTATGGATATTGCCCAGCGTCCCTTGCGTGAAGAGGGGGCGACAGAATTGATCACTGCGACCCGCGCATTCAATCGTATGCAGCAACGAATTCGACGTTACGTGGCCGATAGAGAGCATCTGTTTTCGGCCATCTCTCATGATTTAAAAACACCCATCACCCGCTTACGCCTAAGGGCTGAATTGCTCGAAAGCGATGTTAAGCGCGAAAAATTTAACCGCGATCTCGATGAGCTAGAGATGATGGTTAAAGGGGCATTGCAGTGCGTGCGAGATACCGATTTACACGAAAATAACAGCAGTATTGATCTCAATGAGATGATTCAGACGATTGCTGAAGGGTACAACTTAACTCGCCAAGTGGTCCATTTTACGCCTACACAGCTTGAACCGATAATCGCTAAGCCTCTAGCTATTCAACGAGTATTGACAAACTTGATTGGCAATGGCGTGAAGTATGGTCAGCAAGTGTGGGTGAAGTTGGAAGAAAATCCAGAGTGGGTGGTTATCACCATTCAAGACCAAGGCCCGGGGATCCCGATAGATAAATTAGAAGCGGTCTTTGAGCCCTATTTTCGCCTTGCCGATGATGACCAAGGCCACGGTCTTGGTCTTGGAATATGCCGAAGTATTTTACATGGACACGGCGGAGATCTCATTTTACGCAATCCAGCTCATGGTGGTTTGGAAGCACAAGTCTTTATCCCACCTACGTTAGCGGTGTAGTGTAACGCTTTCGTTACGTTAAAATTACGGTTTGTTTCAACGAAAAAAATTTTCTTTGATTAGACTAGTAGGTAAACGATCAGCACTTTAATGGTTAATAAAAGTTTGCGAATCAGGTTTGCCGAATCAAAACCAAGGAAGATGATGATGAAATTTCATAACACTCTGCTTGCTTTATCTTTCCTCTCTGTCTCTTCCATCCCTTCGACTCACGCTGGTGAAGTGGAAGTACTCCATTGGTGGACTTCCGGTGGTGAAGCCAAGTCGATAGCTGTGCTCACCGAAATGTTGGAGCAGCAAGGCCATAGTTGGAAAGATTTCGCTGTCGCAGGTGGTGGTGGTGAAAGTGCCATGACGGTATTGAAAACGCGCGCGGTGTCGGGTAACCCACCGTCGGCGGCTCAAATTAAAGGACACGATATTCAAGAATGGGCGGGGCTTGGTTTTCTCACGAACCTTAATGACGTAGCCAAACAGGGTGGTTGGGATGAAGTCGTACCACCGATGATCACCAATGTCATGAAGTGGAATGGCCAGTATGTGGCCGTGCCAGTTAACGTGCATCGCGTCAACTGGTTGTGGGTTAACCCTGCGGTACTGGCTAAAGTGGGTGCTAAAGTGCCAACCACGTTAGACGAGTTTTTTGTTGCGGGCGATAAGATCAAAGCCGCGGGTTATGTGCCACTGGCGCACGGTGGTCAACCTTGGCAAGACGCGACGGTTTTTGAAACGGTGGCGTTGAGCGTGCTTGGCTCACAAGATTACGTGAAAGCGTTTGTTGAGCTTGATATGGCTGTGCTCGCGGGCGACAAAATGGTTGACGTGTTTAGCCAGTTTAAAAAAGTTCATGACTACATTGATGTTAACTCTCCAGGCCGTGATTGGAACGTTGCGACTTCAATGGTGATAAATGGTGAAGCGGCGATGCAGGTCATGGGCGACTGGGCAAAAGGTGAGTTTACCGCAGCGAGCAAAGTTGCGGGTAAAGATTACCTGTGCGTTGCCGCGCCAGGTACGGCCGATCAATTTATCCATAATGTCGATAGTTTTGTCTTTTTTGAGCTAACTGATGCAGACAATAAGCAGGCGCAAAAAGCGCTAGCCGCCACGATCCTAGATCCTAAATTCCAAGAGGTATTTAACCTCAACAAAGGCTCGATCCCGGTACGCACAGATATGAATATGTCAAAATTTGACCAGTGCGCGTTGGACTCAATGGCGGCCTTTAAAGCGACGGCTAAGTCCAACAACCTTGTGCCCAGTATTGCCCATGGTATGTCGACAACCAGCTATGCCCAAGGCGCGATTTTTGATGTCGTAACGAACTTCTTCAATGATCCAAAAGCGGATCCAAAACAAGCAGCACAAAAACTAGCGAAAGCGGTGAAAGCTGCGATGTAGCCCTAACCCCCAGAGTGGGTAGGTTTTTTAGCCTGCCTGCTCACCCTCTTCTTGTAGCACACCACTTTCTGTGTGCTACTAACATAATCTGTCGGTTCTAACCAATTAGCGCGCTCTCCGATAAAGAGCTCGGGGGGAGTGCCCAAACTAGGCTTGCTGTTTGGGCGGAGGGTGCGCTTTCTTCCTGTTTCACATTTTTTCGTCATTCTCATCGCCACCCTCTGATGGATTTAGCTGGGTGTCATTTCCCACCCAAAATTCATATTCCTTGGGTCATTTTCTACCCATTTTTGCTTTCTATCATAAGATTCTATGGGTTGTTGTTAACTGAATAGCTGGTGACACCTTATGGTTACTGGCTTGTTAATGAAATGTGTCATGTTGGCTTGTTAATTGCCTTATAGAAAACAACCAGCACCCATTGATGGGGCTGATATGTTCAATCAAGGAGAATAATAATGTTAAAGCCACTGACTTTGCTGACCGCTTCCATTCTTGCTGTAACCAGTTTTAATGCGGCCGCAAATTGCGACCCCGGCGAAATCGTAATTAAATTTAGCCACGTCACGAATACAGATAAGCACCCTAAAGGCATTGCGGCTTCGCTGCTTGAAGAGCGTGTTAATAAGGAGATGAATGGTAAGGCTTGCCTACAAGTTTTCCCTAATTCAACCTTATACGATGACGACAAAGTATTGGAAGCCATGCTAAACGGCGATGTGCAGCTAGCGGCGCCTTCATTATCAAAATTTGAAAAATTCACCAAAAAATTCCGTATTTTTGACCTGCCATTCCTATTTGAGGATGTGGACGCAGTTGACCGTTTCCAAAACTCGGCTGACGGTGAAAAACTGAAAAATTCAATGACACGTCGTGGTGTGAAAGGGTTGGAGTTTTGGCATAACGGTATGAAACAGATGTCAGCCAATAAACCTCTACTCGTTCCGGCGGATGCAAAAGGATTAAAGTTCCGCGTGCAAGCATCTGATGTACTGGTGGCTCAGTTTGAGCAGCTTGGTGCAAACCCGCAAAAAATGTCTTTTGCAGAAGTGTATGGCGGTTTGCAAACCAAAGTTATTGATGGTCAAGAAAATACATGGTCCAACATTTACGGTAAGAAATTCTTTGAAGTGCAAGATGGCATTACCGAAACCGATCACGGCATTTTGGACTACCTAGTGGTGACATCGAGCAAGTGGTGGGACAGCCTACCAGCCGATGTGCGTGACCAGTTCGCGACCATTTTAAAAGAAGTCACTGAAGCGCGTAATGCGGAATCAAATAAAGTCGAGCTCCAAAATAGACAATATGTATTGGAAGCCGGAGGCGTGATCCGCACTCTCACACCTGAACAGCGCCAGCAATGGGTTACAACGCTGAAGCCTGTGTGGCAGAAATTTGAAAAAGACATCGGTTCAGATTTGATTGAGGCAGCGCTGGCTTCAAACAAATAATCAGCCTCCAACCCCACCTTGTGTGGTGGGGTTGGACTCAACGCGTTTATTGCTCGTCTCATTGATAACTAACCTGAAGCCGTGCGGTGACCTTGAGTCAATTCCGATAATTACTATGAGAGCGATGTATCACATGGAACACTCTTTTTTCTCTAAAGTCGGCCGATTTACCGATGCGATTGAAGAAATGCTGATTGCATTCTTCTTGGGCTCGATGACCTTATTAACGTTCGTTAACGTTGTTTATCGCTATGTTTTTAACGGCAACATTTTATGGGCATTGGAATTAACCGTGTTCATGTTTGCATGGATGGTACTGGTTGGTGCGTCCTATGGGGTAAAGAAACACTTTCACATCGGAGTTGATGTGGTCATTAACATGGTGCCTGCAACTATGCGAAAAGTGTCTGCACTGGTCGCGGTGGCTTGTTGTTTAACCTTTTCTATTTTACTGCTCATCGGTTCGTGGAATTACTGGTACCCGTTTGCGACTGAGCGTGCTTGGTATGAAACCGACGATATTCCTATGCCGGAAATGCTGCAATTTCTCTCCGATTGGCTCAATGAAGGGGAGCGCTATGAAAAAATGCCGCGCTTTATTCCATACATGGCATTGCCTATCGGAATGGGATTACTCACTTTTCGCTTTTTACAAATCGCCTATCAAATTCTCAGCGGTAAGTTAGACAGAATGATTTCTGGCCATGAAGCCGAGGAAGATCTTGAAGCGCTCAAAGCGGAAATGGCACAAGTGAGCGAGACCATATTAGAGCCGAACCGCGAAGCGACCCCGCCTATTGATTCTCGCAAGGAGCGTTAATTCATGGATATTTTACTGCTGTTTGTTATGGTCATCGGCTTTATGCTAGTCGGTGTACCCATTGCTATCTCGCTCGGATTATCCAGCGTTCTGTTCCTACTTTGGCACTCCGATACTTCTTTAGCGTCAGTGGCTCAAACCTTGTTTAACGCTTTTGAAGGCCATTACACTTTGCTTGCGATTCCATTTTTTATTTTGGCTTCCAGCTTTATGTCAACCGGAGGTGTAGCAAAACGCATTATCCGTTTCGCTATCGCTATGGTGGGTTGGTTTCGGGGAGGGCTTGCGATTGCTTCGGTAGTGGCCTGTATGATGTTTGCGGCGCTGTCTGGTTCTTCGCCTGCTACAGTGGTGGCGATCGGTAGTATTGTTATTGCCGGAATGGTTAAAAATGGCTACAGCAAAGAGTTTGCCGCTGGGGTTATTTGTAATGCTGGCACATTGGGCATCTTGATCCCACCTTCGATTGTAATGGTCGTGTACGCAGCCGCGACCGATGTATCGGTAGGGCGCATGTTTTTAGGCGGTGTGATCCCCGGTTTATTAGCGGGTTTGATGCTGATTGTTGCTATCTACATTTTTGCACGAATTAAAAACCTGCCGAAACAACCTTTTGTGGGTTGGAAAGAAGCGATCTTCGCCGCCAAAGATGCCAGCTGGGGTCTGTTGCTGGTGGTGATCATTCTCGGCGGGATTTACGGTGGTATCTTTACGCCAACCGAAGCGGCTGCGGTGGCAGCGGTATACGCTTTCTTGATTGCCAATTTTGTTTACAAAGATATGGGGCCGTTCGCCGACAAAGAAAATACCAAACCTGCCTTGGTCAAAATCGTGCAAGCCTTTTTCCATAAAGATACGCAAGCGACTTTGTTTGATGCAGGCAAACTGACCATCATGCTGCTGTTTATTATCGCCAATGCATTGATATTGAAACATGTTCTGACCGAAGAGCGCATTCCGCAAATTATTGCTGAATCGATGCTTTCTGCCGGTCTCGGGCCTATAACATTTTTGATTGTAGTCAACATATTACTGCTACTTGGTGGTCAGTTTATGGAGCCATCAGGGCTGCTGATCATTGTTGCTCCATTGGTCTTTCCCATCGCCATCGCACTCGGTATTGACCCCATTCACCTTGGGATCATGATGGTGGTGAACATGGAAATAGGGATGATCACACCGCCCGTCGGGTTAAACTTGTTTGTCACCGCAGGGGTTGCCAAAATGTCGATGATGAATGTGGTGAAAGCGGCGCTACCGTGGGTGGCGATTATGTTCCTATTTTTGATGATTGTGACCTACGTGCCTTGGATTTCCACTTGGTTACCAACCACCTTAATGGGGCCGGAAATCATCACTAAGTAACCAAAATGCTGACCTGAAATTTCTATGGCTGCGGCATGTTATTAGAGCTCTATATTTTATAGAGCTCTTTGTCTAATCCGTAACGCTGCATTTTGTCGTACAACGTTTTACGCGGTACGTTGAGCCTTTCCATTGTTTCATTGATACGCCCACCACACTCAATCAATGCTTGTTCAATCACGGATTTTTCAAATTCGGCCACTTGTTCGACTAAATGGGTGGGTAATTTTTGTGATGGCTCGCTGTCGCCTAACTGAGCCAGTTTCCCCAATAGCACATAGCGTTCTGCGGCGTTGCGTAGTTCGCGTACGTTTCCCGGCCAGTCATGGCTGATTAAGCGCTGCATTTCAGGTTGAGAGAGTGCGGTTGCCGCTTTACCGTAACGAGCCGCGGCCACTAACAAAAAGTGATGGAAAAGCGCGGGAATATCCTCTTTACGTTGGCGAAGTGGTGGAATATCTAATGTGACAATGTTTAAGCGATAGTAGAGATCTTGACGAAAGGTGCCTGCTTGAGCTGCTTGCTTTAAATCGATTTTTGTTGCGGCGATGACTCGAATATCCAGAGGAATCAAGGTATTGGACCCAACTCGTTCAATGACTCTTTCTTGCAATACGCGTAATAAACGAATTTGCGCCTGCATCGGCATTGATTCAATCTCGTCCAGAAATAAGGTGCCGCCTTGTGCATGTTCAAATTTGCCAATGCGTTTGGTTTCAGCGCCAGTAAAGGCGCCTTTTTCATGGCCGTAAAGTTCACTCTCTATCAAATTTTCAGGCACTGCGCCGCAGTTCAGTGCGACGAAATTGAGCTCGCGGCGAGAACTCTGCTCATGTAACGAGCGAGCAACCAGCTCCTTTCCTGTGCCAGTTTCGCCAAACAGTAGAATGTCAGCCTGAGTGTCGGCGACATGAGTGATGGTGTCCCTTAACGCTTGGATGTTGCCAGTATTACCGATAATGCGTGGTCCAAGAGTTTGGCTCGCTTTTAAGCTGCGTTTTAGCTGCTGATTTTCTAACGTTAAGTGGCGTTTTTCTATCGCACGGTGGATGGTTTCTATCAAGCGTTCAGTAGCAAAAGGTTTTTCGATAAAATCGTATGCGCCATCGTGCATCGCTTGTACGGCCATCGAAATATCGCCATGTCCTGTGATCAAAATAACAGGGACCTCAGCATCTTGATGATGAATCGAGTTGAGTAAGCTCTGGCCACTGAGGCCAGGTAAGCAAATATCACTCACCACCACAAGAGGCAGCCCGTCGGCTTTGGCCGCCAGTAAGGCTTCTTCCGCACTGGAAAATAACCGCGCTGTGAGGTCGGCGAGCTCGAAACTTTGCGCAATGGCGATACGGATATCCGCCTCATCATCGATAAAAAATACATCACACATTGGTTGTCCTTAACTGCTTTTTATCTTTAAACCATACTTTGTCTGTAAATCACGCGCTTGGCGTAACGATCGGTAGAGAGACTGAAAATCGCGCCCCACACTGCGGTGAACTGGTCATCGTTAACTCACCGTCCATGCTTTGTATTATCTGCTGTGAAATCGACAAGCCTAAGCCTAAGCCATTTTTTTTCGTGGTGAAAAACGGTTCGAAAAGATGGGCTATTTTTTCTTGTGTAATTCCCGGGCCGTTATCATCAATATGGATCAACACTTGAGAGGCCTTGCACTCAGTGCTCAAACGAACGCATTTTTGATGCTGTTCCTCAAGGGCCTGTATCGCGTTGGTTAGCAAGTTAATCAAGACTTGTTCTAGTTGGATTGGATTGACACGCACCCAAAGATCCATTGTGGGTAATTCCATCTCAAACTGAATCAAATTCGATTTAAATTGCGGTTGCATCAACTCTTTTGTCGACAAAATAATCGGTAATAATTGCGCGTTCACTTTCTCATCGGTGTTACTTTTTCGCGCAAACGATTTGAGCTGTTCACTGATTTTAGCCATGCGTTCGGTGAGCGCTGAAATGCGAGTCAAGTTGTCATCGGTCCGTTCCGGCTTACCATTGGCTAAGAAACGCCGCCCATTGTCGGCAAAACTGCGGATAGCGGCCAGTGGGTTATTCAGCTCGTGACTAATACTGGCGGACATTTGCCCAAGCACAGCCAGTTTCGCAGCTTGGATCAATTCATCTTGAGTTTGGCGTAACATGCTCTCTGTTTTACTTCGCTCCGCAATTTCCGCGTGCAGTGCAGAGGTTCGCTCCATCACCAGAAACTCTAATTTTTGTTTTGCTTCAGACTGTAACTGTTCGATTTGGCGCTGTTTGAGCTGGCGGTGATGAACCAGTAATAGCCCTAAGTAGACGATGGCAAACAGCATGCTGTTGATCAGAGTAAATCCAAAGCTATCCCAGAAAATGTTTATTTTGGGCGATAAAACCCGAATGTTTAGCCCGATACTGGGCAGCGGTTTGGTTGAAACGATGAAATCGCCTTTAATCCAAGTTTGATAAGGATTTTCCCATTCGGCAACGGATGCGCTGAAATCGCCGATCAATCCGAGTGAGCGAATGGAGGTATCAAGATATTGGCGGCTATTTTGAACCGCAATTCGATCGCTTTCGCTCAGCATGGCAACACTTTTAAACAGCCACTCCGGTTGGCTGGACATGAAAATAATGTTGTTGCTATCGGTGGCGACAAAATAGCTTTGTTTGCTCTGCCAATTTTCCTCAATCGCGGAAAGGTCCATCTTCACTACCACTACGCCAATGACATCCGCGGCATAAACGATAGGGTAGGAGTAGTAATATCCTCGTTGCCCCGATGTTGATCCTAACGCAAAATATTGGCTCTCTTGCCCAGTTATGGCCGTTTTAAAGTAAGGCCGCCAAGCGAAGTTTCGGCCAATAAATGAGTGAGTGAGGTGCCAGTTACTTGCTGCGATCGTGTTGCCATATTGGTCGATGAGGTAGGTGTCAGCGGCTTGAATCACTTCATTGACCTGCTCTAAATAGCGATTAGTGATTTCAATTTGGGCGCTATTGCTGGGGCTGTGTAAAGCGTCAATGAGTTCTTTATCTTTGGCTAGCAATCTTGGGATATGTGCATATTTATCAAGTTTTGTGGTGATGTGGCTAGAGAATCGCTCTAGCTGAGCTTGATGTTCAATCAATAAACTTTGGTAGTTGTGCCGCCAAACAAAATGCGCCCCAGCCGCGGTAGACAAAAGGAATAACGTTACAAAAATAAGGTTTACTCGGCGAATATGTAGCATCCTTTCTCCATGTTCAGCGGCGCGACAAGGGCAGTTCTTTTGCGAGAGATATCCATTTTTGCAAGTGATAATGCTCCCAGCATTGACTCATAATTCTACTGGTTTTCCTTTGGGTGATGTTTAAAAAGAGCGCAATTGTGGGGTGCAAAACAGGAGCAAGATCTCTTTTTACGCTTTTGGGGTAAAAAAAGCCTCGATTCCCTTGAAAAAGCCTTTATTGTCCCCATTTCAAAACTGTGCTTTTTCACGTTGGTGGAATTTTTAGCACTTAGAAAGCAATTTAGGGTACGGAATCATCTCTCTGCGGTGATTGGCTCGACAGCACGGATTCAGGTCGGTAGAATGTCGCGTCTAAATTTTCTGTCCTGAGACTAATCAGAGACACCTTTAAGACAGATTCGAGTCACTAAAGATGTCGCTTATTAGTCCAATGTTGGTTTTTTCACCAATATTGATGCTGGTTTTAAAAGAAGTGTTCGGATAGAGCACAACACAAGGATGCAGCCAAGCACAAGGCATCGCCTAAGTTGCGGCTCATATTGCTCAGAAATACTGGGCCAGTTTTGAGGTTTATAAATAATGCAAGTTACTGTTGAAACGCTAGAAGGCCTAGAGCGCCGTCTGAATATTACTGTTCCTGCTGCTAACATCGAAGATGCAGTTACAAAAGAACTACGCAATATCGCTAAGAATCGTCGTTTCGATGGTTTCCGCAAAGGCAAAGTGCCTTTGAAAATGGTTGCGCAAATGTACGGTAAAGCGGTACGTCAAGACGTCATGGGCGAAGTGATGCAACGCCACTTCATTGAAGCTATCGTAAAAGAGAAAATCAACCCAGCAGGCGCACCAACATTCGCACCAGTTTCTATCGAAGAAGGCCAAGACCTTGTTTTCAATGCAACTTTTGAAGTATATCCAGAAGTTGAGTTAAAAGGTCTAGAAAACATCACTGTTGAAAAACCAGCGGTTGAAGTGAAGGAAGAAGACGTTGCTGAGATGCTAGAAACGTTACGCAAGCAACAAGCAACGTGGAAAGAAGTAGACGCAGCTGCGGAAGCAGGTTCGCGCGCGACGATCGATTTCGTTGGTTCTATTGATGGCGTTGAGTTTGAAGGCGGTAAAGCTGAAAATTTCCCTCTAGAAATGGGTGCAGGTCGCATGATCCCTGGTTTTGAAGACGGTATCGTTGGCAAAACCAAAGGTATGGAATTTGAAATCGACGTTAACTTCCCTGAAGATTACCACGCGGAAAATCTAAAAGGTAAAGCGGCGAAATTCGCAATTAAAATCAACAAAGTTGAAGTGCGTGAATTACCAGAGTTAAACGACGAGTTCGTTGCCAAATTTGGTGTGGCTGAAGGCGGTGTTGAAGCGCTGAAAGCTGAAGTTCGCAAAAATATGGAACGTGAACTTAAGCAAGCAGTAAAAAACCGCATTAAAGAGCAAGCGATTGAAGGTCTAGTAAAAGAGAACGATATCAATGTTCCTTCTGCACTGATCGATCAAGAGATCGACGTACTGCGTCAACAAGCTGCGCAACGCTTTGGCGGTAACCCAGAAGCGGCCGCTCAACTACCACGTGAATTGTTCGAAGAACAAGCAAAACGTCGCGTAGTGGTTGGCTTACTTCTTGGTGAAGTGATCAAGTCTGAAGAGCTAAAAGCTGACGAAGATAAAGTGAAAGCATTGATCGAAGAGATGGCAACAGCGTACGAAGATCCAGCTGAAGTAATGGCATACTATTCTCAAAATCAGCAAATGATGAACAACATGCGTAACCTTGCTCTAGAAGAGCAAGCAATCGACGCGATCATTGCTAAAGCACAGGTTTCTGAAAAGGCTGTTAGCTTCAATGAGCTAATGAACCAGCAACCTGCTTAATAAGCAATATGTAGCGTAGGTGGTTGACTACAGGTTAACTATTCTGCTAACAATGGTCCGTGTGATACCCATCATTCGGGCCATTTATTTTAGGGACATAACAATATGAGCTACCAAGAAAAAAACGCAATGTCGCCAATTTTTGACGCGCTAGTACCCATGGTGGTTGAGCAGACTTCCCGCGGTGAGCGCTCATACGATATTTATTCTCGCCTACTCAAAGAACGAGTGATTTTCTTAACGGGTCAAGTTGAAGATCACATGGCTAACCTTGTTGTAGCGCAGCTGTTGTTTTTAGAATCGGAAAACCCTGATAAAGATATTTTCCTCTACATCAACTCGCCAGGAGGTAGTGTGACTGCTGGTATGTCAATTTATGACACCATGCAGTTCATCAAGCCGAATGTTAGCACTGTTTGTATGGGCCAAGCTTGTTCAATGGGAGCATTCCTATTGGCTGGTGGCGCTCCGGGGAAACGTTATGTGTTACCTAACTCACGCGTGATGATTCATCAGCCGTTAGGCGGTTTCCAAGGCCAAGCTTCGGATATCCAGATCCATGCTCAAGAGATCCTTACCATCAAGCAAAAACTCAACAAATTGCTTGCTGAGCATACAGGCCAACCGCTTGAAGTTATCGAGCGTGATACCGACCGTGATAACTTTATGTCTGCTGACCAAGCTGTGGAATACGGTTTAGTCGATGCAGTCTTGCGTCACCGTGGCGAATAACAGTTCTCAGAATTGTTTAACGCATTTTGGCGTAATTTGAGTTACACTCAGACGATTAAAAGTAAAGGCTAAGAGGTTAGCGAATGACAGACAAAAGCAAAGAGAGCGGTAGTAGTAAACTGTTGTATTGCTCTTTCTGTGGCAAAAGCCAGCACGAAGTTCGCAAGCTGATCGCCGGTCCTTCTGTTTACATCTGTGATGAATGCGTTGATTTATGTAACGACATCATTCGTGAAGAGATTAAGGATGTTCTGCCAAAAAAGGAATCTGAGGCGTTACCTACGCCGCATAAGATCCGTGAACATCTTGATGACTATGTGATTGGCCAGGAACATGCAAAAAAAGTGCTCGCAGTGGCCGTATATAATCACTACAAGCGTTTACGAAACGGTGATAAAACGAGCGATGGGGTTGAGTTAGGTAAGAGTAATATTCTTCTTATTGGCCCAACAGGTAGTGGTAAAACACTGCTTGCAGAAACATTAGCTCGTTTCCTAGACGTACCTTTCACAATGGCAGACGCCACCACATTAACTGAAGCAGGTTATGTCGGCGAAGATGTTGAAAACATCATCCAAAAGCTGCTGCAAAAATGTGATTATGACGTTGCAAAAGCGGAACGTGGTATCGTCTACATCGATGAAATTGATAAGATTTCTCGTAAAGCAGAAAATCCTTCAATTACACGAGATGTCTCAGGTGAAGGGGTTCAGCAAGCGCTGTTGAAATTGGTGGAAGGCACTATAGCTTCAGTTCCGCCGCAAGGTGGCCGTAAGCATCCACAACAAGAGTTTTTACAGGTAGACACATCCAAAATCCTCTTTATCTGTGGTGGTGCATTTGCGGGCCTAGATAAAGTGATTGAACAACGTGTTGCGACAGGTTCAGGTATTGGCTTTGGTGCGGAAGTTCGCTCTAAAGATGAAACCAAAACTATCGGTGAGTTGTTCAATCAAGTAGAGCCTGAAGATTTGGTAAAATATGGGTTGATCCCTGAATTTATCGGTCGTCTTCCCGTAACGGCTACCTTGACAGAGCTGGATGAAGAAGCACTGATTCAAATCCTGTGTGAGCCGAAAAACGCGCTGACGAAACAGTACGCAGCCTTGTTTGAGTTAGAGAACGTTGACCTAGAGTTTCGTGAAGACGCATTGCGCGCCATTGCAAAAAAAGCAATGAACCGCAAAACGGGCGCACGTGGTTTACGCTCTATATTGGAAGGCGTACTACTCGAAACCATGTATGAACTGCCATCGGTAAACGATGTCAGCAAAGTGGTTATCGATGAATCAGTCATTAATGGTGAATCACAACCGCTACTAATTTACAGCGGAAATGAGAGCCAAGCGGCTGGCGCAGAGTAAATCTCAATCAGAAATATTTAAAGGAGGTAGCAAATACCTCCTTTTTTTTATTCTGTTATTGAATCCAGTGAGTTAGCCCCCATATACTCGGTAATCAGTTGAAGCGGAAGAGAGAATAATATGAACTTGGAACGTTCCGAGCGTATCGAGATCCCCGTACTACCTCTACGTGACGTGGTGGTTTATCCTCACATGGTCATTCCTTTGTTTGTTGGCAGAGAAAAATCCATCCAATGCCTTGAAGCGGCGATGGATAACAACAAGCAAGTGTTACTTGTGGCACAAAAGCAAGCGGAAACCGACGAACCGAAAATTGAAGATCTTTTTGAAGTCGGGACAGTTGCAACGATTTTACAACTTCTGAAATTACCTGACGGTACCGTGAAAGTGTTGGTTGAAGGCCAACAGCGAGCGAAAATTGATCGCTTCATCGAGCGTGAATTTTTCTCCGCAGAAGCGCAGTATCTTGTCACTCCTGAGTTGGATGATAAAGAGCAGGAAGTCGTCGTTCGCAGCGCAATCAACCAATTTGATGGTTTTATCAAACTCAATAAGAAAATCCCGCCTGAAGTATTAACGTCGTTAAATGGGATTGATGAAGCAGCGCGTTTGGCTGATACCATCGCCGCTCACATGCCATTGAAATTGATTGAAAAACAAAAAGTTCTCGAAATTGTTGATGTCAGTGAACGTTTGGAATTTTTAATGGGACAAATGGAAGCGGAGATCGACCTATTACAGGTTGAAAAACGAATTCGTGGTCGTGTTAAAAAGCAGATGGAAAAATCTCAGCGTGAGTATTACCTCAACGAGCAGATGAAAGCGATTCAGAAAGAATTAGGTGAGATGGATGACGCACCTGATGAATTTGAAATGCTGAAGAAGAAGATTGACGATTCCAAAATGCCGCAGGAAGCGCGCCAAAAAACGGAACAAGAGCTGCAGAAATTGAAGATGATGTCTCCAATGTCTGCAGAAGCAACCGTTGTGCGTAGCTATATTGATTGGATGGTCAATGTTCCTTGGGCAAAACGTTCAAAAGTTAAGAAAGATTTGGCAAAAGCTGAAGAGATTTTAAATGCCGATCACTACGGTTTAGATCGTGTCAAAGAGCGTATTTTAGAATATCTCGCGGTACAAAGTCGTATCAACAAGCTGAAAGGGCCAATTTTGTGTCTTGTTGGTCCCCCGGGCGTTGGTAAAACGTCTCTTGGCCGCTCGATAGCGGCGGCAACAGGTCGACAATATACCCGTATGGCGTTAGGTGGAGTGCGTGATGAAGCAGAAATTCGTGGTCACCGCCGTACTTACATCGGTTCTCTTCCGGGTAAGTTGATTCAAAAAATGGCGAAAGTTGGTGTGAAAAACCCACTGTTCCTGCTTGATGAAATCGACAAAATGTCTTCAGATATGCGTGGTGACCCATCTTCCGCATTGTTGGAGGTGCTTGACCCTGAACAAAATAGCACCTTTAACGATCACTATTTAGAAGTGGACTATGACTTGTCTGATGTCATGTTTGTTGCGACATCAAACTCAATGAACATCCCAGGTCCGCTGCTTGACCGTATGGAAGTTATCCGCCTTTCCGGATATACAGAAGACGAAAAGCTGAATATTGCTAAACGCCATCTAGTGACTAAGCAAGTTGAGCGGAATGGTTTGAAGCCTCATGAAATTGTTATCGAAGATTCAGCCATTATTGGTATTATCCGTTATTACACACGTGAGGCGGGCGTACGAAGCTTAGAGCGAGAGATTTCAAAAATTTGCCGTAAAGCGGTGAAGAAAATCTTGTTGAATAAAGACATAAAAACCGTGGTAGCCAACCAAGAGAATTTAAAAGAGTTTCTAGGTGTGCAACGTTGTGATTTTGGCAAAGCCGACGACAGTAACCAAATTGGCCAAGTTACGGGTTTAGCATGGACAGAAGTAGGCGGTGATTTGCTGACTATTGAAACCGAATCAATGCCTGGCAAAGGCAAGTTGACGCAAACTGGTTCTCTGGGCGAGGTGATGCAAGAATCCATTCAAGCTGCGATGACTGTGGTTCGCGCACGCGCCGAGAAATTAGGGATTAACGCTGATTTCTATGAAAAGCGTGACATTCACGTTCACGTGCCAGAAGGCGCAACACCAAAAGATGGCCCAAGCGCGGGTATTGCTATGTGTACGGCGCTTGTCTCTAGCTTGACGGGTAATCCTGTGAAAGCGGAAGTCGCGATGACGGGTGAGATAACGTTGCGTGGTGAAGTATTACCTATCGGCGGTTTGAAAGAAAAACTGCTCGCAGCACATCGTGGTGGTATCACCACCGTATTGATCCCAAAAGAGAATGAGCGTGATTTGGAAGAGATCCCTGCAAATGTGATTGCTGATCTAAAAGTCATTCCCGTTCAATGGATTGATGAAGTTTTGAAGATCGCACTTGAACGAGACCCTTCTGGGGTTGAATTTGAAGCTAAAAAATAGTGATGTGCAGCAAAAATAAGTAAAAGATCACGCTGATAGGCTTAAAAAGGCTTGTCAGCGTTTTTTTTGGGCGCTAACGTAAGCCCCTATAGCTTGCAGCCCAGATGTAATAAGGCTTCAAGCTAGTTTGGGAACTTAATGGAACGAAAAGTCACCGTTAAAAAATAATAATGGGTGACGCAAAGGGGAATCACAGTGAATAAAACACAATTAGTAGAAAAAATCGCAGAAAACGCTGACATCTCTAAAGCATCGGCAGGCCGTGCTCTTGATGCATTCATCGAAGCCGTTAGTGGCACTCTTCAATCTGGCGATCAAGTAGCGCTTGTTGGCTTTGGTACATTTAGCGTTCGCACTCGTGCAGCGCGCACGGGTCGTAACCCTAAAACGGGTGAAGAGATCCAAATCGCAGAAGCAAAAGTACCTGCTTTCAAAGCAGGCAAAGCGCTTAAAGACGCTTGTAACTAATCAAAATCGTTATTTTTTGCGGCTTAAGCGCAAAATTAATTCGAACCTTTTGAAATTATGCGCATCCTACTGATGCGCATTTCTTTTTCTGATATTATCGCGCTATTCAATTTTTAGGCTGAAGTGTGAAGCTTCTTATCCGGAGAGCAGTTAGATTATGATGGATCGATTACGCGAAGGCGTGAACAGCATCGCGGTGAAAATTATTCTAGGAATGATTATCTTATCATTCGTATTCGCAGGTGTCGGTAGCTACTTGGTCAGCGGTGGCAGTAATGCTGCGGCTAAAGTTGGCAATAGTGAGATTGGCCGTGGTGAATTTGAACAAGCGTACCAGAACGAGCGCAATCGCATGCAATCCCAATTAGGGGATTATTTTGCTAACTTGCTCGCTGATCCTCAGTATGTCGAGTCATTTCGTAAGTCAGTGCTTGATCGTATGGTTAACGATTTATTGTTGGAGCAGCATGCACAATCACTAGGTTTACGAGTGAGCGATGATCAGGTTCGTAAAATGATTTTAGACATGCCTCAATTCCAGACTGGCGGTAAGTTTGACCAAGAAATCTATCAAGCGGCTCTTCGCCGTGCAGGTTTCTCTGCTGAAAGCTTTGCAGAATATCTACGTCGTGATCTTATCCGTAACCAGTTACTTAGTGCTATCCAAGGCAGTGAATTTACGTTGCAGGGTGAGGTTAATCAGCAAAGTGAACTGATCTCTCAAACCCGTGATATCCGTGCGCTCACATTGTCACTCAGCGACTTTGCTAAAAATGTTGAGTTGAGTGATGAAGAAATTACTCAATATTATCAACAAAATGCAGAGCGCTATACCCGTCCAGAGCAGGTTAAAGTGGCTTATATCGAGCTTTCTGCCCAACAATTGAAAGACCAAATTGTAGTGTCTGATGAACAGGCCGAGCAGTACTACCAAGAGCATTTAGACAAATACTCCACTCAAGCACAACGTAAAGTAAGCCATATTTTGGTTCAAGGTGATGATAAAACTAAAGCACAGGCAATTCTCGATGAACTGAATGCTGGCGCTGATTTCGCGACTTTAGCGAAAGAAAAATCAGAAGACGTAGGAAGCGCAGAAGAGGGTGGTTCGCTAGGTTGGATTGAGCATGATGTGATGGACCCAGCTTTTGAACAAGCAGCCTTTGCTATCGAACAGATAGGGGATATCACAGGGTTGGTCAAATCTGAATTTGGCTATCACATTATCCGTCTTGATGATGTTAAAGCCCCTATCGCACAGCCCTACGCACAGGTTGCCTCTGAAATCAAAGCTGAAATGGTAGACCAAAAGGCCGCTGATCAGTTTTATGAGTTGCAGACTAAGCTAGAAAAAGTGGCATTTGAATCACCTGACTCTCTGGATGAAGCAGCAAACGCTATCTCAGCTAAGATTCAGAAAACCGATTTTATTTCTCAGCAAGATGCGCCTGAAATTCTTAAAAATCCAGCTGTTCTTCAAGCTATTCTAAGCCCAGAGGTAAAAGAAGATAGGCTCAATTCTGAGGTATTAGAAGTTGCCCCAGAACACGTTATCGTTGTTCGTGTTGATGATGCTCGGGAACAAATAGTTCTTCCTTTGGCTGAAGTGAAAGAGCAAGTGGTTACTCAGCTTTCTAAAGTCAAAGGCGAACAACAAGCGATTGAGTTAGCCACAAAATTGATTGATACCCTAAAGCAAGGTGACCAATCCTTATTGGAACAGCGTGGGTTAAAATTTGCTGGGTTGGAAATGATTGATCGTAGCTCTCCATTGGCGAGTACGGTGTTTTCTCTCCCTAAACCCGCTACAGATAGTGTGGTTTACGGTCAAGCGAAAGCAATGAACGGTGATATTGTTCTTGTTGAACTACATAAGGTTGAGGCTAAAGTCACACCTCAGTACAACGATCAAATTACGGCTCAGTTAGAGCGCATCGGTAGCCAACGTGATTTGGCTGCGATACTTACAACTTTGCGTAAAAATACAGACATTGAATATTATGTTGTGAGCCAATAAAGGCTAGTAATGTAATTGATATGAAACTCAAAATGGGCTGCTTATGCAGCCCATTTCAATTTCTACCTTTTTGATTCCCTCTCATTTCCAAGCTCAATTAATATTGGTACCCATTAATAAACAAGGAAATGTTCATATGAAATTGAAAACAAAACTCGGGTTGTTACTTCTAAGTATCGTATTGCCTCTTTCACCGACATTAGCAGAAGAAAAGGTGGTAGAAACGCACCAAGGCATTGAAATTACGGTTAATATAAATCAGGCTTCCGCTGAGGAAATTGCTACTTTGTTGAAAGGTATTGGACTTAAAAAAGCACAAGCGATTGTTGAATATCGTCAACAAAATGGCGATTTTAAAACCAAAGAAGATCTGAGCTTGGTGAAAGGCATTGGTGCCGCTACTGTCAGGCAAAACGCTGAGCGTATCATTTTATAAAAGTCTCTATCAAAAGCGTCGCCCCCTAAAAGCGACGCTTGTATCACTGTGAAATTTCAGTCATATCACCATTCCTTCCTAGCGCCTGTAACGGATAAGCACTATAATTTGTCGCCGACAAAAGCGAGCAAGCAAGCCGCATAAAAACTAAAAAACTAAGTGGAGTAAATCATGTCCTCTCACACTCCGGTAATTACCGTAGATGGACCAAGTGGTGCAGGTAAAGGCACTCTTTGTATGTTGTTGGCTAAGAAATTAGGCTTTCATTTGCTCGATTCTGGAGCTATTTACCGCGTTCTTGCATTGGCGGCGATTCACCACGGTGTGGATACGGAGTCGGAAGAAGCGCTTGTTCCTCTGGCGACACATTTAGATGTCCAATTTATCGCAGAAGGCGACTTGGTTAGAGTGATTCTTGAAGGTGAGGACGTATCGAAAGAATTGCGCAAAGAAGAGACAGGAATGGCAGCATCAAAAGTAGCGGCACTGCCTAGAGTTCGTGAGGCATTATTACGTCGCCAACGAGCCTTTGCGAAAGGGCAGGGACTGGTTGCCGATGGACGTGATATGGGCACAGTTGTGTTTCCTCAAGCAGAAGTGAAAATATTCCTCGAGGCCAGCGCGCAAGAGCGAGCCCAACGTCGCTTTAAGCAGTTGCAACTCAAAGGGCTAGATGTTAAATTTGACGCCCTTTTAAGCGAGATCCAAGAGCGTGACGACCGAGATCGTAACCGCCCAGTGGCCCCATTACGCCCTGCAGAGGATGCGCTATTGCTTGACTCAACCTCAATGTCTATCGACGAAGTTGTAGAAGAAGCATTACAATATGTAGAATCTAAGCTGGCAGAGTAGTTCTGCTAGGTAAGAGCGTCGGTCGCAAGGATGATGACTGGCGAATTTAATAACCCCATGCGGTAGGATACCCATGGAAGTTTAATTATTGAAGATTAAATAAATGACTGAATCTTTTGCTCAACTCTTTGAAGAGTTTTTAAACGAAACACAATTTCAACAAGGTACAATCGTTAAAGGTACTGTAGTCGCTATCGAGAATGGTTTCGTTCTTGTTGACGCTGGTCTTAAGTCTGAGTCTGCTATCCCTGCTGAACAGTTCAAGAACGCTGCTGGCGAACTTGAAGTTGAAGTTGGTTCTGAAGTAGACGTTGCTCTAGACGCTGTTGAAGATGGTTTCGGTGAAACTCAACTTTCTCGTGAGAAAGCTAAGCGTCATGAAGCTTGGATCGTTCTTGAGAAAGCTTACGAAGAAGCTGAAACTGTTATTGGTATTATCAATGGTAAAGTTAAAGGTGGCTTCACTGTTGAACTAAACGGTATCCGTGCTTTCCTTCCAGGCTCTCTTGTTGACGTGCGTCCTATCCGTGACACTACTCACCTAGAAAACAAAGAGCTAGAGTTCAAAGTTATCAAACTAGACCAGAAACGTAACAACGTTGTTGTTTCTCGTCGTGCTGTTATCGAATCAGAAAGCAGCGTTGAACGTGACGAACTTCTTGAAACTCTACAAGAAGGCACTGAAGTTAAAGGTATCGTTAAGAACCTTACTGACTACGGCGCATTCGTTGACCTTGGTGGTGTTGATGGTCTTCTACATATCACAGATATGGCTTGGAAACGCGTTAAACACCCATCAGAAATCGTTAACGTTGGTGACGAAATCCTAGTTAAAGTTCTTAAGTTTGATCGTGATCGTACTCGCGTATCACTAGGTCTTAAGCAACTTGGCGAAGATCCATGGGTAGCTATCGCTAAGCGTTACCCAGAAGGTCATAAACTATCTGGCCGTGTAACAAATCTAACTGACTACGGCTGCTTCGTTGAAATCGAAGAAGGCGTTGAAGGTCTAGTACACGTTTCTGAAATGGATTGGACTAACAAGAACATCCACCCATCTAAAGTTGTTAATGTTGGCGACGAAGTTGAGGTTATGGTTCTTGATATCGACGAAGAGCGTCGTCGTATCTCTCTAGGTCTTAAACAGTGTAAAGCTAACCCATGGCAGTCATTCGCTGAAGCGCAAGCTAAAGGCGACAAAGTTACTGGTAAGATCAAGTCTATCACTGACTTCGGTATCTTCATCGGTCTAGACGGCGGCATCGACGGTCTAGTTCACCTATCTGACATCTCTTGGAACGTTCCTGGAGAAGAAGCGGTACGTGATTACAAGAAAGGCGATGAAATCTCTGCAGTTGTTCTAGCAGTAGATGCAGAGCGTGAGCGTATTTCTCTTGGCGTTAAGCAAATGGAAAACGACCCGTTCAACGCATATGTTGCTGATAACAAAAAAGGTACTCTAGTTAACGGTACTGTTACTGCAGTTGACGCGAAAGGTGCTACAATTGAACTTGTAGACGGCGTTGAAGGTTACATCCGTGCTTCTGAAGCATCTCGTGACCGTATTGAAGATGCGTCTCTAGTCCTAAGCGTTGGTGACAGCGTTGAAGCGAAATTTACTGGTGTAGACCGTAAAAACCGCGTAATCAACCTATCTATCAAAGCTAAAGATGAAGCTGATGAGCAAGAAGCAATGGCTACTCTGAACAAAGCTGATGAAGGTGCGTTTGGTAATGCTATGGCTGATGCATTCAAGGCTGCTAAAGGCGAATAATCTAACTCGCTAAAAGGGGCCGTAAGGCTCCTTTTTTTTCAGTTAGTGCCTACTTTGATAAGTAATGAGGGAAACTATGACTAAGTCTGAATTGATAGAAAGACTCTGTGCTGAGAAAACGCACCTATCTGCTAAAGAAATTGAAGATGCTGTGAAAGATATTCTTGAACATATGGCATCAACTTTAGAAAGCGGAGAGCGAATCGAAATTCGCGGATTTGGTAGTTTCTCTTTGCACTATCGTGAGCCTAGAGTAGGTCGTAATCCTAAAACCGGTGATAAAGTGGTGTTGGATGGCAAATTCGTCCCTCATTTCAAGCCAGGTAAAGAGTTACGTGAGCGAGTTAATGAGAATATCTAAAGCGATTTAGAGAGTATTCTAAAAAACGGCATACAGTTTAAGTATGCCGTTTTTTTAAGAAAGGAATCCATAATAGACATGGTTTGTAAGGCCATTTTCCTGCATAATCAGACCAGATCAATACTGGATAGGTAGTGGCATATGAAAATTATAAAAATCGTTCTAATTCTTGCACTTTTTTTGATTGCTTTAGCATTAGGGGCTCAAAATCAAGCAGTTGTGACGTTTAACTATTTGATCGCTCAAGGCGAATTTCACCTGTCTACTTTACTTGGCACTGTCTTTGTCTCTGGTTTTTTACTTGCTTGTTTGCTTGGCAGTAGCTTCTACTTCAAGTCTCAGTTGCAAGTTAGAAAGTTGAATAAGCAACTGAAAAAGCAAACAGCAGAGAACAACGCTGTAACAAGTAAAGCGTAGTGAAATAAAGGCTGACTTGATGTTAGAAATTCTCTTCTTGCTATTACCGATTGCCGCCGCCTACGGCTGGTATATGGGAAATCGCAGTGCTCAGCAAGACAAGCAGAAACACTCTCACCAAATTTCTCGTCAGTATGTGACGGGTCTTAACTTGCTGCTTTCTGATCAATCAGATAAGGCCGTTGACCATTTTATCGAGCTACTCCAAGTAGACAATGAAACGATTGATACCCACTTAGCGCTGGGCAACTTATTCCGTTCAAGAGGAGAGGTTGATCGTGCTATCCGCATCCATCAAAATCTCATATCTCGTTCAAGTCTTACTATTGACCAAAAAAATCTCGCCTTACAACAATTGGCAAAAGATTATATGGTGGCAGGCTTTCTCGACCGCGCTGAAAAAATATTTGAACAACTGATTGAAGAGCCCGAACACAAAGAAGCGGCGTTGCAACAATTGGTTTCTATTTACCAACAGACTCGAGAGTGGCATAAAGCTATCGATTACGCTTATGCGTTGGTAAAATTAGGCAGAAAAAGGATGCACAGTGTTATAGCCCATTTTTGGTGTGAACTTGCAATGCAAGAGAAGGCTGAAGGACGCGATAGCAAAGCGATTCAATATCTTAAAAAAGCGCTGTCTGAAGATCCGAAGTGTGTACGCGCAACGATCTCTTTAGGTAAGCTGTATCTTGAAAATGATGACTACCGTCATACAATCCAGTATATGCAAATGGTCTTGGAGCAGGACATTGATTTTATCGGCGAGGTATTGCCTACGCTTGCTGAATGCTATCACCATATTGGGAAAGAGGGTGAACTTGTTGAGTTTTTACGCGAGTGCATTATCAATGAAGCTGGAGTGTCAGCTGAACTGATGCTCGCACAGTTGGTGGCACAACATGATGGTGCTGGAGCTGCACAGGAACTTTTGACACGGCAATTGGTTAAAAATCCGACCATGAAGGGCTTCTACCGTTTAATTGACTACCATCTCATCGAAGCAGAGGAAGGTCGAGCGAAAGAGAGCTTGTCGACCTTGCAAAAATTGGTAGGTGAGCAACTAAAAGTAAAACCTCACTACCGATGCAGAAAGTGTGGTTTCTCAACCCATTCTCTCTACTGGCACTGCCCATCATGTAAGAATTGGGGTTCAATTAAACCTATCCGTGGTTTGGATGGTGAATAGAGTTCATGTACTGGAGTTACTGATCGACTCGAAAACTGCAGCTTATGAAAGCTGCATTTTTTTAGCTTAATTATTTTAGGAGTGAAAATGAAAGACCAGAGAGTAATTGTCGCGTTGGATTATGAGCAACAAGCGGAAGCGTTAGCTTTTGTTGATAAAATTGACCCCAACAGCTGTCGATTAAAAGTGGGTAAGGAGATGTTTACCCTGTTTGGTCCCGATTTTGTGCGTGAGCTACACAAAAGAGGTTTTTCGGTATTCTTAGACCTAAAGTTTCATGATATTCCCAACACGTGCTCTAAAGCCGTACGTGCGGCGGCTGAGCTTGGCGTATGGATGGTGAATGTTCATGCCAGTGGTGGGGAGAGAATGATGTCGGCGTCTCGCCAGATTCTTGAACCTTATGGTAACGATAGACCACTACTTATTGCTGTCACAGTACTAACCAGTATGGAACAATCTGATCTTCGTGGTATTGGCATCGATGTTGCGCCTAAAGAGCATGTAATGCGTCTGGCTAGCCTAACTCAAAATGCAGGGTTAGATGGAGTGGTATGCTCAGCTCAAGAAGCGCACATGCTTAAGAGCCATCTTGGTCAAGAGTTTAAATTAGTTACGCCAGGGATTCGTCCTATTGGTTCTGAAACAGGAGACCAAAGACGTATTATGACTCCGAGTGAGGCCATAAAAGCTGGTTCAGATTATCTAGTCATCGGTCGCCCAATTACTCAGGCAACAAGACCGGATGAAGTCCTAAAAGCGATAAATGATACGTTAATTTAAATTAATGTTTTCTTTACGTTGTTGTATGAAAAAGGTCGCTTATGCGACCTTAAAAATACTTCCTAATCAAAAATAATGGGCTACCATTTTTTCTTTTCACCAAACAGTGCTTCCATATCACTATTTCTCTCGTTATCTTCAATTTGTTGAAGATCCGTTGCACTTTTTGTTTGGCGTCGTTTTTCTAAGTCATCATACATTGACTGAAGTTTTTCACGAGCTTGATTGGAATAAGCATCATTTTTTGAGCTCAGAACATCGATCCCTTTACGCAATAGCTGAATCGCAGTTCCGGGTTGCCCACGAACGATCGAATCATTTGCCCGCTTAACAACATTTTCAATGTTGATTCGAATTTGTATTGTTTCTAGACGCGCATTTTCAGCGACGTAAGATTGTGTTTCAAAACGTCCTTTATTGTGCTCACTACGAATCGTGTCTCTTAAACGTTTCACTAGTTTAAGCATAATCAAAGCTTGTTTATCGCTGGTGGGTACTTTAAACGTTGTACTGTCACCACCTGGGTGGTTTTCTTGTAAATGCTTAATTTGCCCTTTCATATGCTCAATGCGTTGTGCTAACTGCTTATTTTTCGGGTCAAGCTCATACATACTAAGTAGGGCATCAAGGATACGGGTATTTAAACACACTAAGAGTTCTTTACTAAACGGCATGTGGTGTGCGTTGCCGATAAGGTCTTCTGTCGCATCAATAATGGCGATATATCGAGTCGACTCCTGCTTTTTAGCTGACTCGACCTTTACTTTGTATTGAAGCATGATGTTATAGCCAAGGACTAACACCAGCAAAACTGCTACAAGAGCAATGATTAAACCTATATTCATATAATCCGTATCTTTATTAGAATTCAGTGGCTAGCAATTAAGAATACACGATCCTTAGTTATCACTACACCTTCAAATTGACTATTTTTATTATTCCTGTTTTAACCCCTAAAAACTGCCTTTTATTGCTTAGATTGGGCGATAGTTGGCAAAAATTTAGTCAGCTACGCAAAATACTTACTTTTTTCTTCGCTCTTGAATCATCAAGCTTTGAATTGAGAGTGTTAAGCGTTATAACTAATAATTATAAACTATGATTGAAAGATCTGGATCTTTGATAATGGATTACGGGGCCAATAATGAAGTTACAGCAGTTAAAATATATTGTTGAAGTGGTTAATCACAACCTGAATGTCTCAGCAACTGCGGAAAGCCTTTATACCTCTCAGCCAGGCATTAGTAAACAGGTTCGTTTACTCGAAGATGAATTGGGTATTCAAATTTTTGAGCGTAGCGGTAAGCACCTGACACAAGTCACGGGTGCAGGTGAAGATATTATTCGTATCTCACAAGAGATCCTTTCACGTGTGGAAAGCATTAAGGCCGTGGCAGGGGAGCATACGCACCCTGAGATGGGTACGCTGAATATTTCAACGACTCATACACAAGCTCGCTACGCGTTACCTGATGTAATCAAAGGATTCACTGCACGTTATCCGAAAGTGTCGTTACACATGCACCAAGGCACTCCAAGTCAGATGTCGGAAGCGGTTGCAAAAGGTACCGCTAATTTTGCGATAGCAACAGAAGCGCTTCATCTGTACCAAGATGCCATCATGCTACCTTGTTATCATTGGAACCGTTCTATTGTTGTGCCAAAAGATCATGCTCTTGCAAAAAAAGAACGGGTAACGATTGAGGATTTAGCCGCGTATCCATTGGTCACTTACGTGTTTGGTTTTACTGGTCGTTCAGAGTTAGACACTGCATTTAATCGCGTAGGGTTAACGCCGCGAGTTGTCTTCACCGCCACCGATGCGGATGTGATAAAAACTTATGTCCGAATGGGAATTGGGGTGGGTGTTATCGCAAGTATGGCGATAGATAAATCACGCGACACCGATCTTATCGCGATTGATGCCAGCCATCTTTTTGGTGCGAGCACGACTAGCATTGGGTTTCGCCGAGGTACATTCCTGCGCTCTTATATGTTTGACTTTATGGAACGTTTCGCACCTCATCTTACTCGCCCTGTCGTCGAACGGGCTACCTCGTTAAAATCGAATATCGAAATAGAAGAGATGTTTAAAGACATTGAATTGCCAGTTCGTTAAGCAAATTTTGATCATTTAAAACGAAACACTTTCTAATTAAACCATCACCTCCTAGAATTGGCCTTTCTAGGGGGATGTATGCGCGCGCTTTTCAAACATATCGATGCTTTTTTAATTGAAAACCAACGTTTTTGGCGATTTGAGCCCTTTCATCATAGTGGCTTAGACAGTTCACCTTGGAAACATTCAGACCATAGGCTGGATCAGTGGTTGCAAACGCTATCTTTGGACAGTATCGATAGCTTAAAGTCATCGCCGCAAGCGCTCATTGAGCAACTTCATCCGTATATCGAGGGGTTAAAAGAAGCGGATATCATGATTAGGCTTCAAGATGCCCCTCGTAATACTCAGCAAGCACTCAGCCCTTACTTAGAGCAGGGGATCCCTGGCAGAAAGCTAGAACAAATTCGTTTAATGAGCGAATCACTCGTCTCTAGGCATTCAGGAACGGAATGGCTAGAGTGGTGCGCGGGTAAAGGCTTTTTAGGTCGAATTATCGCAGCGCAGTCAAAACAAAAAGTCACTAGTTTTGAATATCAGTCGCAGCTCTGTCATGCAGGACAAGCTTGCGCCGATGAACATGATCTTCCGATGCAATTTATTCAAGGGGACGCTTTTGAGCCGCAAGCGTTTGGCGTTTTCAATACCAATCAGCATGCCGTCGCTTTACATGCCTGTGGTGATCTCCATGTTCGCCTACTCGAATATTCTGTTGCTCATCGCTTGCCTGCGATTACGTTTTCACCATGTTGCTACCATTTAATCAAAGCCGATAGCTACCAACCCATGTCCAGCTACGGTCGTACTTCTTCTCTTGCCTTGTCCAAAGAAGAGCTGCGTATTCCGCTGCAAGAAACCGTTACGGGGGGAGAGCGGGTTCGCCGTCATCGTTTGCAAGAAATGACGTTTCGTTTGGGTTTTGATTTGTTGCTAAGATCTGAGCTTGGGCACCATCAATATTGCCCAATTCCGAGCCTCAAAAAATCACAACTAGCCGAAGGATTTTTAGCTTTTTGTTATTGGGCGGCGGCACAAAAAGGCATCGCATTACCAGAAGTGGATTGGCCTGCTTATGAACGTAAAGGCGAGCAGCGTTTTTGGCAGATGGAAAGGATAGGCTTAGTGCAACAGGCATTTCGCCGCATGATTGAGCTTTGGTTGGTATTGGATAAGGCACTTTATCTTCAAGAGCAAGGCTATGAGGTGCAGATTGAGCAGTTTTGCGCTAGGAAAGTAACGCCACGCAATATATTGGTTCACGCTTTTAAAAAATGAAAGCCAAGCGCATGATGCACTTGGCTAAGAATTGAGAGCTTTACCGCAAATTGTTATCGTTAGTTAAACAGAGCGATAGCTTCAGATGGCTTAAGATATTCAAGGTTGAAACTCTCGGCGACCTCTTTACAGGTGACTTTGCCGTGTATCACGTTTAAACCTTCTAGGAATCCTTTATCCTCTAATAATGCACGTTGATAACCTTTATTGGCCAGTTTAACAATGTAAGGCAACGTAGCGTTATTCAAGGCGAAAGTTGATGTGCGAGCCACAGCGCCTGGCATGTTTGCGACGCAGTAATGAACGACGTCATCAACGATATAGGTCGGGTCATCATGAGTGGTAGCATGTGAGGTTTCAAAGCAGCCGCCTTGGTCAATTGCCACATCAACGACCGCAGAGCCAGGTTTCATTCTAGAAATCAGATCTTTAGTAACGAGTTTAGGAGCTGCTGCTCCGGGGATCAGTACTGCGCCTATTACTAAATCGGCTTCGAGGACGTATTTTTCAATCGCATCCTTTGTTGAATACACGACTTTAGCGTGACCTTGGAACTCTTCATCGAGTTTACGCAGCATATCAACACTTCGGTCGAGAATCGTCACATCTGCACGCATTCCGACGGCAATTCTGGCTGCGTTGGCACCGACGACACCACCACCAATCACCACCACTTTTGCTGGTGCGACTCCGGGTACACCACCCAGTAACAAACCACAGCCCGCGTGTGATTTTTCTAAACACTGCGCACCTGATTGAATAGACATTCGACCAGCGACTTCAGACATTGGTGCTAATAGTGGCAAGCGACCCATATTATCTGTTACAGTCTCGTAGGCTATACAGACAGCTTTGCTCTTGATTAGCTCCTCAGTTTGTGGAAAATCTGGAGCTAGATGTAAATAGGTAAATAAAATTTGGCCTTCGCGGAGCATTGCTCGTTCAGCAGCCTGAGGTTCTTTGACCTTAACAATCATTTCTGCTTTCGCAAAAATGTTAGAAGCAGTAGGAAGAATGGATGCGCCTACAGCGATGTAATCATCGTCTGAAAAGCCGATGCCGGAACCGGCATTTGTTTCAACATAAACTTGGTGACCGTGTGAGACAAGTTCGCGCACGCTTGCGGGAATCATGCCCACACGATATTCGTGGTTTTTGATTTCTTTAGGAACTCCAATGATCATCCTGACTCCTTAGGTTTTTTTGGTTGTTATAACTATATGTAGGGTTGTTGTTTCGAATTTGTGACTAGTATAGATGTGAATGTGTAAAATTTGATACTGAATATTAAAAAGTTGTAGTATATATTTTTGCAAGGAAGTAATAAGGTGGAATAAAAAATGGCAGACAACTATAAAAGGCCGTCCAAGGATTTAGACCGTATCGATCGCAATATTTTGAATGAATTGCAGAAAGATGGTCGTATTTCGAATGTAGAATTATCAAAACGAGTGGGTTTATCTCCAACCCCCTGTTTAGAGCGTGTACGTCGTTTAGAGCGTCAAGGTTTCATTACCGGTTATACCGCGTTGTTGAATCCACAATATCTTGATGCTTCGCTGTTGGTATTTGTGGAAATTACATTGAATCGCGGTGCACCTGATGTGTTTGAACAGTTTAATACTGCGGTTCAAAAACTGGATGACATTCAAGAATGCCATCTTGTTTCGGGTGATTTTGACTATCTTCTCAAAACTCGAGTCTCTGACATGGGGGCGTATCGTAAATTGTTGGGTGATACGCTATTGCGTTTGCCCGGAGTCAATGACACTCGCACTTATGTTGTGATGGAAGAAGTGAAGCAAAGTAACCAGTTGGTTATCAAAACTCGATAACGCCAGATTGTCTGAATAGTGGTACTTCTTTCCACATTCTGACGTTCGCCAATTGGGTTTTTAACCTTGATGTGGTTAAATCACACAACAAACCGAGCGGCTTTTGCCGCTCGGACTGTTTTCACCCAAACCAACGCATCAAGCCGCAATAAACCTTGAGTGTTGGCGTTAATCAGAATCTAGGTTTATGTTCAAAGAGAACCAAAATAAAGTTGAGACCATTATTAAGACCAGCGAAGAGCCTCAGTCTTCACGCCTCAATGGATCGCAACGTCTGAAAGAGTGCGGGCTTATTGTCGCTGTGCTTGCCTCTGTGCTTCTTTCCATCGCTTTATTAACATTTAGTCCCGCCGATCCTTCATGGTCGCAAACCGCGTGGGGAGGCGATATTGAAAATGCAGGCGGTATTATTGGCGCATGGATTGCCGATACCTTGTTCTTTATTTTTGGATCGCTGGCCTACCCAATACCGCTCATGATTACTGTGCTAGCATGGGTTTTTCTGCGTAAAAGAGAAGAGAATGAACCCCTTGATTTTGTGCTGTGGGGAACGCGTTTACTCGGCTTAACCATCTTGATTTTGACCAGTTGTGGTCTTGCGGATATCAACTTTGACGATATTTGGTATTTTTCATCTGGTGGTGTGATTGGGGATGTCTTAACCAGTTTGGCGCTGCCAACGCTTAATTTACTAGGCTCAACCCTAGTATTGCTCTTTTTATGGGGCGCTGGTTTTACGCTGCTAACGGGTATCTCCTGGCTAAGCATCGTGGAATGGTTAGGCACGATGAGTATTTCTCTTGGCGTTGCGTTGATCAATCGATTACGTGGTGAGAAAGATGAAGATATTGCGCCCGTTTTGTCGCCAATGGAATTGTCGCCGCTTGAATCATCATCCGCAGACTTAGCCGTTGTTGAGTCTAGTTCGCCAAATGAAGAATATGTCAAATCAGCCCTCGATGCGTTTGGGGCCGAGCAATACACGCCTGCGGTAGAGGTTGAAGAAGAGCTGGAACAGACTCACTCGCCAAGACGTTTTAATATTCACATGCCAGCGGCCAAAACTCAGGCTAACACTTCTCCTGAATTCAGTGAAACTCACTCAGATGAAGCGCCATTTGATCGCAGCAAGCAGCTTAGTGCAACGATTGAAGAGTTAGAATCTGTTGCGTTGGAAGAGGATGACCTTGCTCTTTCATCGGCAGACTGGGTAGATGAAAGAGCTAATGAGCATCAAGCATTAGCCAGTGCCGACCTCGATGCCAGTCAAGAAGCTCAGCAATATGCATGGGCAGAGGACGAAGAGGTGAGCGATCCGTCGCTTACGATGACAGAAGTTGATCTTGATGTGTCGCGTGTTGAACCGGTTATTTCCAATTTGGATGTGCTGGATGAAGATGAATCAGATCAAGCGTTGGCTGCTGATCTTGATGTGATGTCAGAAGATGACGAGCCACCGTTAGGCCAGCAAGATAGCGATGTGACGGCTTTTCAGAACATGGTGTCTTCGGCTCAGGCCAATATGGCGGCCAAGCAAAATCCATTTTTAATGCAAAAAGAAACTAACCTGCCTAAACCGACGGAGCCACTACCGACGTTAGAGCTTCTGTATCACCCAGAAAAGCGTGAACACTTTATTGACCGAGAGGCATTAGAGGAGGTTGCTCGTTTGGTTGAATCTAAACTCGCGGATTACAAAATCCAAGCGCAAGTGGTTGATATCTTTCCGGGGCCGGTTATCACTCGTTTTGAATTAGATTTAGCTCCAGGCGTAAAAGTGAGCCGTATTTCTAGCCTATCGATGGATTTGGCGCGTTCTTTATCGGCAATGGCGGTGAGGGTGGTTGAAGTGATCCCTGGTAAACCTTATGTTGGTCTTGAACTGCCAAACATGAGTCGTCAAACCGTCTATTTGTCAGATGTTATAAAAAGCCGTCAATTCCAAGAAGCGAAATCACCCACGACCATCGTTTTAGGGCAAGACATTGCAGGCGAAGCATTGGTCGCGGATTTAGCCAAAATGCCGCACGTGTTGGTGGCTGGTACTACAGGCTCAGGTAAGTCGGTTGGGGTCAACGTGATGATCCTCAGCATGCTTTATAAAGCGAGCCCAGAAGACGTTCGCTTTATTATGATTGACCCGAAAATGTTAGAGCTATCGATCTACGAGGGTATTCCTCACCTGTTAGCTGAAGTCGTGACTGACATGAAAGACGCATCAAATGCTTTACGTTGGTGTGTGGGTGAAATGGAACGTCGTTATAAATTAATGTCTGTACTTGGTGTGCGTAACATCAAAGGCTTCAATGATAAGCTAAAAATGGCTGCTGCTGCTGGCCACCCCATCCACGATCCTTTGTGGAGAGAAGGGGACAGTATGGAGAGTGAACCGCCACTGCTGGAAAAACTGCCTTACATTGTCGTGGTTGTTGATGAATTTGCTGATCTGATGATGGTGGTGGGTAAAAAAGTAGAAGAGTTGATCGCGCGTTTGGCACAAAAGGCTCGAGCTGCGGGTATTCACCTTATTTTGGCCACTCAGCGCCCATCGGTTGATGTGATCACCGGTTTAATCAAAGCGAATATTCCGACCCGCGTTGCGTTTACCGTTTCGACTAAAACCGACTCAAGAACTATTTTGGACCAAAGTGGTGCGGAATCACTGCTCGGTATGGGCGATATGCTCTATCTACCACCGGGTTCTAGCCACACGATCCGGGTTCACGGTGCGTTTGCCTCGGATGAAGATGTGCATGCGGTGGTAAACAACTGGAAAGCACGCGGTAAGCCGAACTACATAGAAGAGATCACTTATGGTGACCAAGGACCAGAAGCCTTGCTACCCGGTGAGAAGATGGAAAGTGATGAAGAAGTGGATCCGCTATTTGATCAAGTGGTTGAACATGTAGTGGAAACGCGTCGAGGTTCAGTTTCAGGAGTGCAACGCCGATTTAAAATCGGTTACAACCGTGCTGCAAGAATTGTAGAGCAGTTGGAAGCACAAGGTATTGTGAGCGCTCCCGGTCATAATGGTAATCGCGAAGTACTATCGCCAGCGCCGCCGCGAGATTAATCACGGTCATTGTAGGCAACACAAACAAAACAGCGCCACCCATGATGCCATGAGCGGCGCTGTTTCAATTTAGCTAGCATAAACTCTCGCCAGCCTTGCTAACGGCTATTTTTCTTGCATCAGCCCCACCAGTGCTTGTTGCGTGTCAGATATTTGCTGCTGCGCGGATGGTGTACTGCCAATTCCCAATTGTTGTTTAGCTTCATCTTCAGAGAGACCTAAGTGGCAACACAGTAAATCAATCGCCATTTGATAGTTGCTCGTTTCAGCCATGATGCTGTCCTTTGTCCGTCGAAAATGTCTGTTTCCCATGCAATGTAGTCACTTTAGCTGGGACTCTCAATACGACCAAAGTCTTATGCGTTCAGTTGCTCATCACGTGCTGTAAGGGTAGGTTAACCATCTTGCTATTCAATAACAGATTTTAGAAAACTCGGCGTCAGACATTAAATGTTTCAATTTATCGCTTAACCTTGTTTTTCAAATCTTAGACTATATGTATATGAAAAATTGTGTAGGTTCATGCTAGCGTCGCTTGCAGCCTACACTCATAATAAGATTTTCATTCGGAGATAAGTAATGAAGCGAGTCATGTTATTTCTAGCAACCAACCTTGCGGTGGTTCTGGTTCTTAGCCTTGTATTAAATATTGTTTATGCTGTGACGGGGATGCAGCCGGGCAGTTTATCTGGCTTGCTCGTCATGGCCGCGTTGTTTGGTTTTGGCGGCTCATTTATTTCATTATTGATGTCAAAGAGCATGGCTCTGCGCTCGGTAGGTGGAATGGTGATTGAAAGTCCACGTAACGAAACTGAGCACTGGTTATTGCAAACTGTAAGTCGTCAAGCTCAGCAAGCGGGTATTGGTATGCCAACGGTAGCAATTTATGATTCACCGGACATCAACGCTTTTGCAACCGGCGCTAAACGTGATGATTCTCTCGTCGCTGTTTCAACGGGGCTATTGCACAGCATGACGCGTGACGAGGCGGAAGCGGTATTGGCGCATGAAGTGAGCCACATTGCCAATGGCGATATGGTTACGATGACTTTAATGCAAGGAGTGGTTAACACCTTCGTTATTTTCTTATCGCGCTTTATCGCAAACATCGTGTCGTCTCGTGATTCAGAAGAGGGTGGCGGTAGCAATATGATGGTTTATTTTGGCATCTCTATGGTGTTGGAATTGGTATTTGGCTTCCTCGCGAGCTTTATTACGATGTGGTATAGCCGTCATCGCGAATTCCACGCCGACGCAGGTGCAGCAAAGCTTGTGGGTAAACACAAGATGATTGCGGCGTTAGAGCGTTTAAAAATGGGGCAAGAATCTCAATTGGAAGGTTCCATGATGGCTTTTGGTATCAACGGTAAACGTTCAATGACGGAATTATTGATGAGTCACCCACCGCTTGATAAACGCATCGCCGCTTTGCGCAATAGTTAATCTAAGCTAACTAAAAAAGAGAAGGCCAGCGCATTACGCTGGCCTTTTTGATCGTCGTAACTATTGGAATTTTAGTCTTTATTTTCTTTTTTGATCTTAATTCCTTGCAACCACGTATGCATTGAAAAGATACAAAGTTATACAAGAAATATTTTGTATAACTAAGTGACTTGTACTATTTTGTACATGTGAAGTTTTTGTATAACTTATGGAAACGTACAATGGATGTCGAATCGGTTGCTCAAGTTTATCGTCAACTCAACAAAGAGAACTTGCCTTTATTACGTCAGGTTTATCACGACAATGTCCTTTTTGAGGATGCCGCTCATCGAATAGAAGGTTGGCGTGCGCTATCGGATTATTTTGCTCGTTTGTATCAGAACGTAGAGTGTTGTGATTTTACCATCCATGATCACCAGCAAGTCGGTGACTGCGGCTTTCTCACATGGACTATGTCTTTGCAGCATCCTCGGTTAGCTCGTGGAAAACTTATACAAGTGCAAGGGATGAGCCATCTCAAGTTTCAAGACAACCAAGTCATTTATCACCGTGATTACTTCGACTTGGGAGAAATGCTCTATGAACACATTCCGCTGCTGGGAAGTGTTATTCGTTCGATCAAACAGAGGTTAGGGCAATGAAGAGTGTACTTATCACGGGAGCCACTTCTGGTATTGGTTATCAGCTAACTGTTGATTATGCAAAAACGGGTTGGCAAGTTATTGCTTGTGGGCGTAACCAAGCCAAGCTTAATCAAATGCATCAAGAGTATCCGCAGATCCAAGGCATTGCGTTTGATATTACCGATTTTGAGCAAACGAAATCGGCTTTATCGCAACTGCCTTTTACTCCTTCACTATGGATCCTCAACGCTGGCGATTGCGAATACATCGATCATGGTCAAATGGATTCACTTCGGTTTAAGCGTGTGTTTGACGTAAACGTTTTGGGTTTAGCTCATTGCATTGAGGCGATACAGCATCACTTTGTTGCTAACCACCGTGTGGCGATCGTTGGTTCCATCGCCAGTGAAATCGCTCTGCCAAGAGCAGAAGCCTATGGCGCTTCTAAAGCGGCGGTTAGTTACCTAGCACGCTCGCTCATGCAAGATTGGCGAGCGCAAGGTGTTGCTGTGACGATGATCTATCCTGGGTTTGTTGCCACGCCTTTGACTGATAAAAATAGTTTTTCGATGCCAATGATGGTCAGTGCCGAGTATGCATCGCAGGCGATTCGCCGTGGGTTGGAAAAAGGCAAAACCACCCTCTATTTTCCGGCCCGTTTTACGAGCCTATTACGTTTGATTGGCAGCTTACCTTACGCATGGCAAGGCAAATTAGTTGCGGCATTACTTAAATAACGATCTGTTTTGTAATTAAAGGAATTGAGTATGAAAATCGCCATTATTGGTAGCGGTATTTCCGGGTTAACATGCGGTTATTATCTGCATAAACATCATGATGTTACCGTGTTTGAAGCCAATCATTACATTGGTGGGCATACCGCCACCGTCGATATTGAGCTCGATGGTCAAAATCATGCAGTTGATACTGGTTTTATCGTGTACAACGACCGGACCTACCCAAATTTCATCGCAATGATGAATGAAATTGGCGTAAAAGGCATTCCGACTCAAATGAGCTTCAGTGTGCGTAATGATGTGAATGGGCTGGAATATAACGGTCATACCGCAACTACGTTGTTTGCACAAAAGCGGAACTGGTTAAACCCTGTCTTTTATCGCTTTATTTTTGAAATCATTCGCTTCAATCGGTTAGCGAAACAGCAAGCAGAACAAGCGCATCAATCAATGCAAACCTTAGGTGATTTCTTATTTGAGCACCAATTTTCTGACTATTTTTGTGAAAATTATATTTTACCGATGGGAGCGGCAATTTGGTCATCTTCCTTGGCTGATATGCGGGTTTTTCCGTTAAGTTTCTTTTTGCGTTTCTTCCTCAACCATGGCCTGCTAGAGATCACTAACCGACCACAATGGTATGTGGTTGAAGGCGGATCGCGCGCGTACATCGAACCCTTAACGCAAGGTTTTAAAGATAAGATTCATCTTGATAGCCTAGTTACACAAGTCAAACGCGGCTCGGCGGGTGTCGAGCTCATTGTTAATGGGCAATCACACCACTTTGATCATGTGATTTTTGCATGTCACAGCGATCAGGCATTAGGTATGTTAGAGCAACCGACAGAGGCTGAGCAAGAAGTGCTCGGCGTAATGCACTATCAAGCCAATGAAGTCACTTTACATACCGACACATCACTGCTGCCTAAGCGAAAAGCCGCTTGGGCAGCTTGGAACTATTGGCTTGATGGCAGTCCAGATCAAGAATCGCGTTTACCAGCGCTGACCTACAATATGAATATCTTGCAGCATATTAAAGGCGCTCATACTTTTTGTGTATCGCTCAACAGCGGCGACCGCATTGCTGATGAGAAAGTTTTACGACAGTTTACTTATCACCACCCGGTATTTACCACGCAATCTATCGCGGCTCAGCAACGCAAGCCTGAAGTCAACGGTGTGAATAACACTTGGTACTGTGGCGCTTATTGGCGCAATGGTTTTCATGAAGATGGCGTGACCAGTGCGCTGGATGTGGTGACACAGCTTGAAGCGCAAGCGCAGCAGTTAAAAGGCGCGGCGTGATGGAGACGGAGCCCAACAGTTGTTTGATGGTTGGCATGGTACGTCATCGACGCTTTACTCCGATTGAACATGCGCTCAATTATCCATTGTTTATGCCGTGTATTGATCTCGATGAACTGGATCAACTGAGTGATTCAGTTTGGGGGTTTGGCGAAAAATGGTGGCACTGGGCGCGTTTTCAGCGCGCCGATTATCTTGGTGAAGGGGATTTAAAACAGTGCATACAAGATAAAGTTCATGAGCTGACGGGCGACCGCTGCTCTGGAAAGGTGATGGCAGTATGTCACCTTCGTTATTTAGGAATCTATTTCAGCCCGGTTAATTTCTACTATCTTTATGATCAACAAGGTGAATGGCAATACTTGTTGGCCGAAGTGAGTAATACACCTTGGAATCAACGGCACTACTACGCGGTGAAAGCACAAGCGGGAGAAGAGCAGCAACAGTGGTGTCATCAAAAGGCGTTTCATGTTTCTCCCTTCAATCCTATTGATCAGCAATATCATTGGAAGTTGAAGCCGCTTGGTTCGTCATTGAGTGTGCATTTGGAATGTCACAAAGAAGGTAAAGTTTTCGATGCTACTTTATCGATGAAGGCACAACCATTTAATTCAAAAAATTTACTCAAGTTATTGATCAAAACACCCGTGATGGCCGTAAAAGTGACAATAGGTATTTACTGGCATGCTTTAAAGCTGTGGCTTAAAGGAGCACCTTTCTACTCCAATCCACATTCATAAATACGCAAGATCTACACAGAGACAGTGTCTAAATAACAATAACAAGGAGAACGCTCAATGCTTAATTCACAAACTCTCGCGTTGCCCAAGCAACTGACAGGGTTGCAAAAGAGTGCAAGAAGCTTCATTTTTCGCTGTCTACAGCGTTTAGACGTCGGCACTTTAACCATCATTGAAACCTTTTCCAATGAAGGCGCGTCCAGTCAGGAGACTTTTGGCGTACTTAAAGAGCATCAACCCCATGCAACTATTGAAATACATCACCCTCATTTTTATGCTCGTTTATTAAAAGGGGGTAGTATTGCAGCGGGTGAAGCTTACATGGATGGTTGGTGGGATAGCCCGAATTTGACCAGCCTAATGGAACTGATGGCTCGTAATGTCAGTGCATTAGATGGCATTGAAGCTCGCAGTAGTGTGTTGACCAAACTTTTTTATAAAGTCAGCCATTGGCTCAACCGAAATTCAATCGATAAAGCCAAAGAGAATATTCATGCCCACTACGATCTAGGCAATGATCTCTACCACACCTTTTTAGACAGTAATATGCTCTATTCCAGCGCGTTGTTTCTGCATCAGGATGAAACGTTAGAGCAGGCGCAAATTAATAAAATGGAACGTTTGTGCCAGCAGTTGCAACTCAAAGCAAGCGACCACGTGATTGAGATTGGCACCGGTTGGGGTGCGATGGCGATTTACATGGCCAAAACTTACGGCTGTCAGGTCACGACGACGACCATTTCTGAAGAGCAGCATTACTACACCGCGCAGCAGATAGAGCGGCAGGGGCTGGAGAGTCAAATCACCTTGCTCAAGCAAGATTACCGCCTGCTACAAGGTCAGTACGATAAATTAGTCTCGATAGAGATGATCGAAGCGGTCGGTAAAGAGTACCTCGCCTCTTATATTGAAAAGTGCCAGTCACTACTAAAACCCAATGGTTTGATGGCGATTCAAGCCATTACCATTGCTGATCAACGTTATGATTATTACAGCAATAATGTCGATTTCATTCAGAAATACATTTTCCCCGGCGGTTTTTTACCCTCAATTACTGCATTGACAACGGCGGCGACACAGCACAGTGATTTAGTGGTTCGCAACCTGTTTGATCTTGGTCCTGACTATGCGAATACGCTTGCTCATTGGCGTCACCGTTTTGAGCTTGCAAAACATCAGGTTTCACAACTTGGGTATGATGAGCGATTCACGCGTATGTGGCGTTACTATTTCTGCTACTGCGAGGGTGGATTTTTAGCAAAATCCATCAGCACTGTACATATGACTTTGCAAAGACCGATGTAATGAAAACGCTGTTTGCTGTCTCTCTTTGGTTTCAAGCGATCTGGTTTGTTGCTGTGTTGGGGACAGAACGTTTGCAGTGGTTGGCATTGACCATGATGTTAGCCGCATTGATGTTTTCCTTGCGGCACTTCTCTTATCCTTTGGAAAGGGTGATTGCGTTAACCATGTTGGGTATTGTTATCGATACCCTTAATCAGTATTTCGGATTATTACGCTTTGCTACTAATGACTTTCCCATTTGGTTAATGGTGTTGTGGGGTGCTTTTTCTTGGTATGCCTCCCATTTAGTGGTGCTGCTGAAACGTTATCCATCCAAACTCATTTGTTTGGTGGTCGGCGTGTTAGGTAGTTTAAGTTATTGGGCGGCAGAACGTTTAGGCGCTGTACATTTTGATTGGCCATTGAGTTTGACTATGACCATCTTGTGGCTGCAGTGGGTGATGATCGGTGCATTGATACTTAGGGTATTTAGCGATGCTTTTAGCAAAGAGAAATAGGCTAAGAAAATTCAACCTGTTACTGATAGTGATTGCCTTTCACAGCTTGGTGAATAACGCTTTTGCGGCGGTGGCAGACGATAAACTGACCGAGTGGCAAACTTGGCCAGTGATTGGCCAAGCGAATTTAAGCTGGTTATGGCTAGATATTTATTCCTCGCAGCTTCGTACCCCATCAGGGCAGTACGAGCAAGGAAGCGATTTATCGCCCCATCCCTTGGCGCTTGAAATTGAATATCAGCGCGACATCAGTAGTAAACAGCTGGTGGAATCGACCGCAGAGCAGTGGCAAAAACTCAAATTAACCGAGCAACAAATTGCACCGTGGCTGGTGCACCTATCGTCCATTTTTCCCAGCGTTACTGAGGGCGACCGCTTGATTTACACCTCCGATGGGCAGCAGGGCGCTTTTATTTTTCATCCTAAGAATGGTGTTCAAGCCCAGGTTGGTACAGTCGTCGACGAAGCGTTAAATGACGCCTTTCTCGCGATATGGCTGTCGCCACAGACGCAATACCCACACTTACGCAAGCAATTGATAGGAATGCAACCATGAAAGCGATAGCCAGACGCAGTTATCTGTTACTTCTACTTTGGTTAGTGGGGTGCAGCGCTGATCTCACTCAATACCAATCCACGCAACCTAAGTTTGATTTATTTGAATACTTCTCTGGTCGAACGTTCGCATGGGGGATGGTGCAAGATTATACGGGGATGCAAACGCGTCGTTTCGAGGTTGCCATCGACGGAACAGTTGAGGGGAATAAACTCACTTTGGTTGAAGACTTCAATTTTGATGATGGTGAAAAAAGCCAAAGAGTATGGGTGATTGAACGTTTTGCTGATGGAAAATATATCGGTCAAGCGGATGATGTATTAGGCCAAGCCCAAGGGGAAGAAGTGGGTAACGCTTTGCGTTGGCAATATGACTTTTCCTTACCTTATGGTGATTCTACGCTAACCGTTACCTTTGACGACTGGCTTTATCGGCAAGATGAAAAGCGGGTGTTTAACCTGACTAAAATTAAAAAATTTGGTATCGAGGTCGGTAAACTAACGCTGTTCTTTGAAAAACAATAAGGCTCCGTAAGGAGCCTTATTGTGCTGATCATATGGCTTTGGAATTATCTCTGTTCTGCGCGTGGCGCTCTTGGCTTAGAGGTTTGAGCAAACGGTTTGCCTTTACTTGTCGGGCGAGAGTGTGCAGGTTTAGATGCGCCGCCTTGGTTTTTCTTACCGTTGTCTGTCGCGCTGCTAGCGCGTGGTTTGTTTGGCGATTTACTTGGTGAAGTAGCGTTCTCTTTACGCGGGTTAAGAGCGTCAAAACCCGGCTGAGTTTTGGTGTGTTTGGTCGCAAAACGGTTCGCTCCGTGACGGCCAGATTTACGACGCTGCGCAGGCGTGAGTGCATCCATATCATTCGCAGGCACTAAGCAGTTAGGTTTATCACCAATCAAATGCTTTTTACCCATGTTGATTAAGGCTTCACGGATAATCGGCCAGTTTAATGGGTCATGGTAGCGTAACAGCGCTTTGTGCAGCCTGCGTTGACGCTCTCCCTTTGCGACAGTCACTTCTTCACGTTTTTTGTATTTCACACGTTTGAGCGGGTTAGTCTCTGAGTAATACATCGCGGTTGCATTACACATTGGCGATGGATAGAAGTTCTGCACCTGATCACACTCAAAATTGTTTGATTTTAGCCACAGTGCCAAATTGAGCATATCTTCATCTTCTGTACCGGGATGCGCGGAAATAAAGTACGGGATGAGGTACTGTTTCTTACCTGCTTCAGCGCTGTACTTCTCAAACATCTCTTTGAAGCGATTATAGGTGCCCATACCCGGTTTCATCATCAGATCAAGCGGATTCTTCTCGGTATGTTCTGGGGCGATCTTGAGATAGCCTCCTACGTGATGTGTGACCAATTCACGTACATATTCAGGAGATTCAATCGCCAAGTCATAACGCACACCAGAGGCGATCATCACTTTTTTAATACCTTTGACTTTGCGCGCTTCACGATAGAGATCAATCGTATGTTTGTGGTCGGTATTGAGCTTATGGCAAATTCCGGGGAAAACACACGATGGGCGGCGGCAGTTCATCTCAGCTTTAGGATCACTACAACCTAAACGGTACATGTTCGCCGTTGGTCCACCCAAATCCGAAATGGTTCCAGTAAAGCCGGGAACTTTATCGCGGATCTCTTCCATCTCATTCAAAATCGACTCTTTCGAACGGTTTTGGATAATGCGCCCTTCATGTTCGGTAATCGAGCAGAATGAACAACCACCAAAACAGCCGCGCATGATATTAACCGAGGTTTTGATCATGTCATAAGCAGGAATTTTACTTTTGCCATACATGGGGTGGGGCACGCGTGCGTAGCTCAGGCCAAACACGTAATCCATCTCTTCTGTGGTGAGTGGGATCGGGGCTTGGTTGACCCACAACTCACGGTCGCCATGACGCTGAATCAGCGCCCGGCCGGAATAGGGGTTGGTTTCTAAATGCAGTACACGGCTTGCATGCGCGTATAAAATCCGGTCATTATTGAGCTTTTCAAAAGCAGGCAAACGAACCGCTGTTGTCGCGGCATCATGGCGAGAAGGACGAATGGTGATTGGCTTTGCTTCGGCTTCTTTTTCTTGATTAGTTTCACACTGCGTTTCCACCGCGTAAGGGTTCACAGGAACAAACGCTTTACCCGGTTTCTCAATGCGTGATGAGTCAATGATGGTGTAATGCTCAGGCTCAGCGGCCAGGTTCACGGCCGTGCCGCGAATATTGGTCATATCAGCGATGTTATCGCCATTGGCTAAGCGGTGCGCTACTTCAACCAATGCGCGCTCTGCGTTACCAAACAGCAGTATGTCGGCTTTGGCATCAAACAGCACAGAACGACGCACTTTGTCTGACCAATAGTCATAATGGGCAACGCGGCGCAAACTGGCTTCAATACCACCGAGCACCAGTGGTACATCTTTATAGGCCTCACGACAACGCTGCGAATAGACAAGTGTGGCGCGATCTGGACGTTTGCCACCTTCATTATTGGGTGTGTACGCATCATCATGACGTAATTTTTTGTCAGAGGTGTAGCGGTTGATCATCGAATCCATATTTCCGGCCGTGATGCCAAAAAACAGGTTAGGTTTTCCCAGCGCCATGAAAGCGTCTTTATTTTGCCATTGCGGCTGGGCAATGATTCCGACGCGAAAGCCTTGCGCTTCGAGTAAACGGCCAATGATCGCCATACCAAAACTGGGGTGATCCACATAAGCGTCACCCGTGACAATCACGATGTCACAGCTATCCCATCCTAGGGCATCCATCTCCTTTTTACTGGTTGGCAGGAAAGGTGCAGTTCCAAAGCACTCTGCCCAGTATTTTTTATATTGATGAATAGGAGTGACGTTGCTGTGCATATTTTGACCTCTGATTAATGAGCCGCGCATTATAACGACTTGCACTAGTAGTATCTAGCGGAACATTGGCTTTGCGTTCTATTTATAAAGAAAATTATTAATAAAGTGAGTGGTAAGTGTGTCGGAGAGATACTAAGTGATATGTGATAAAAAGGATGCACCAATAGTAAAAAGGTCAACCAGTAATAAAACGGGTTGACCTTTAGACGAGAGTTAGTGGCTCATGTAACGACGTCGAATCAATAAAGCTGCCAGCATTGACAATAAAGTCATTCCACCAGTACTACCGCCGCCTGAACCTCCTGAAAGTGGGGGTAAGGTAAAGGAGTAAGGCTTTTCATATTTCAAATTTTTGATGTAAGCCGCATCACTGCCGGTTGGTGTGCTTGATGTCTTTACGTATTCAAAGCGGATATCGTTGACTTCTTCATTCAAATATAACGTTCTGCTGCCACTACGTTCACCATCTTCGATTATGTAAGTGCTACCGTTCACTTTCACAATTAAGGAATCATAAATAAAAGTAGAGGAGACTTGGAAATCAAAACTTACTTTTCCTTTGGGGACGTTTTCAAGAAACAAAACTGATCTCGCTTTATCGTTCATAATGGCAGAACGTAGCCAACCATCTTCTTCTAGCCAAGGGTTTACATTCACACTAAGACTGCTATTGGGTACGGTAATTAACCCCTCTAGTGATTTTGAAGCAGGTTGTAGAACCGTATTGAGCTTTATTGACGAGGTGACGGTTCCTAAATTTAGTGGGCTATTAGTGTTAATCTCTAAGCGCACATCAGCAGGTGTCATTGAATCAATGGTATAAGAAACATCAACATAACATTGGCTACTCGGAGCTAAGCCTAGCGAACAGTTTTCGGTTGTGATATTTGCAGAAGCTGGAGATAGTGTGACGTTGTTTGCGGTAATAGTCTCATCAGAGCCGTTTACAAAATGAAAGCGATGGGTATGAAGCCCATACTTAATCTCGTTTTTGTGTTGAGATTGTCGGAAAGAAACTTTTGATGTTCTTTTATTCAGCCAATCATTAAAATGGTCGACTTTGGCATAAACGCCAGCTGCGCCTTGTAACCCGCAACCATGCCCCCAACTAACGACACCATATTGAATGAAATTACCGCCGTCATTGATAAAAACGGGACCACCGCTATCACCATGGCAGGTATCTTGCGGGTAACTGCTTGCACAAAAAGCATCATTTCCTATACGAGGGTAGTTGCTACCACCTAAAGCTTGACACGTTGCAGTATCCATTAACGATATTTCGGCTTTACGTAAAACTTGAGAAGGATTGCTCGATTTATTCAACAGTTGGCTGTAACTCGTTGCCCCAAAGCCAATGATCTCTAAAACCGTACCAGCGTGTAGCAGATTAAGTGCACCAGCATCAGGTCGGGTGACTGCTTGTATTGGTAATGAGTTTTCTAATTCAAGAATGGCGATATCGTTGAATTTTTCGTTATAGTCAGCATGAGTTTCATCATCATAAGCTTCATGATAATAGATTTGTTTGACTTTTACCCGGCGACCAGCATTAGTACGTAAGTCATACGCTCCAACCGTCACTTCAATATCCTCAGCATTGAGCGGGTTTTTTCCTGCTACGCAGTGAGCGGCGGTAAGTACATACTTATCACCCAAGTAGCTGCCACCACAAAAAGAGCTTTTAAGAGTTGAATAGTGTAAGGCAACCATAAAGGGAAAGTTACCCGCGTCAGCAGGGGTTCCATTGATGATTCTAGTTGATATTCCAGATTCCGTTCCAGAAGCACTGAACTGAAAAGATGTAAACAGAAGCGCTCCTAGCGCGACTGAAAAAATGGGTTTGTTCATTAGTACCTCGGATTAGTTTTCCCAACACCTCTTGGGCTTGGGAACGGTACCATATAGTGGGTGATGAATTACGTCAATCAGTGATAATTATCATATCGACAAGATATATTAATCAAATAAGGTAGGTTAATGTATTTCAGTAGCTTACAAAATGAACGCATTGGTCATTTTTCGTTCATTATTTTCTTTCGATTACGATAGTTCTAGGCTACTCCTTTTGAGGTGTATTGATGTTCGGCGTTTTTTATATGGCTTATCTGGCCTAAAATAATAAATAAGCAACTGCGTTTACATCATTAGTGCTAACTCACGGCTTGTGATTAAGTTTTGCTCTATGCTGTGCCATTAATGGTAAATCATTTGAATGAGTTGGAGTCTATATGACACAGGTAAATTCTCAAGAGCTACGAGAAAAGGCAGTGCTTCGAGAACCGCCAGTGGCTCGATATGATGCGATTGACTGGTCGTTTAACCTGACGACTTCCGAGTTTATTTGTGATCTGAAAGCGGCGAATGAGTTACTTCATTCCAGTGTTTCGATAGCCAATATTCAAGAACTCTTGCTTTATATGACGCCGAGCAAAGCTGCAGAGATGAAGCGCTGCTTCAAGTATGTGATTGAAAGTGGCAAAAGCCATGCCTTAAATTGCAACCTTGTTATTTTGGATCAGGCGTTAACTTATGTGGAGATTTTTATCGAACGTACTTCTCTCACGCGGTTGCAAGGTACGATTCGACCGCTGCTCAAACTTGAATCATTGCAAGAGGTGGCCAAGCTTTTTGAAGGAGTGTTTGATAATACACATCATGGTTTGATCCTAACCGACGATCAAACGCGGGTTTTGGCTTGTAACCACTATTTTGAGCAGCATTCAGGTTTCAAACAAAACGAGCTACTTGGGTTAAAAGCCAACGTATTTAATGCAGGCAAGCATTCCAAAGAGTTTTTTCAATCGATGTGGCACGACATCAACACCAAAGATCATTGGAGCGGTGTCATTCTCAATCGTCGGGCATCTGGGCTGGTTGCACCACAAGAATTAACGATTCAAAAAATCGTCCTGCAAGATGGCCGAGTGTTTTTTGTAGGGATGACACTTGATTTAGCCGATAATCTTCACCGCGTAGCTGATACGGCACTTGGGGATATCGATCTTTTGACGCAACTGCCTACCGAACAAAAGTTTAAAGCCTTGCTCGAAACATATTGCGTGGAGAACTCCCAAGGCCAAACACAAATTGTTTTGGCTTTTCAACCTGCGTTTGAATCAGATCGACACCATATAGAAACTTTAATGCTTTCCAGCTTTTTGACGCGATCTAAAGAAGCTAAGTTGGTGGGCTATGTGGGAAAAGATATTTATTTAGTGAGTTTGAGCTGTTCAGAGTGCAAAAAACACACAGATTTTCGTCTCATCCAAGATGCGATCCGGCGCTTTATGAAAGAGTTAAAGAACGAATCCAGCTCACATACCGCGATTATTAATGGCCGAATTGGTGTGTCTGTTTTAGGGTTCGATGCAAAAACGCCAGCTCGAATGTTGACGCATGCGATGCAAGCGATGCTTGAACAACATGCAGGGGAAGCGCGTAACATCAGTTTCTATCACAGTGAAATACATCAACAAGTGAAACGTAGAAAAAACTTGGAAGACAGAGTCGCCAAAGCGATTGCGCAGAAGGAATTGGAAATACACTACCAACCGATTGTCGATACTAAAACATGGAACATTGCGAAATTTGAAGCGTTATGCCGTTTTAAGCCTGTGCCCGATTTACCTTTTACCACGCAAGAAATGATTAATGTAGCGGAAGAGTTAGATTTGATTGCCGAGCTTGATCGTTGTGTCAGTATTTTGTCTTTGCAAGATTTACCAAAGATAAAAACCTTGTTTGGCCAAGGTGTTGGGGTAACGATCAACCGCTCTTTAAATACCAAAATGGATGCGACGCAGATTTTAGCCAATACCATGGAGATCATTGATCGCTACACGGATACGCCTCAGTCAGTCACCATTGAGCTAACCGAAAGCGCCTATTTTGATAGTCAATCTCATCAGGTTGATGCCCTCAATGCTCTTCGATCGCGCGGCGTAACGGTTGCGATTGATGATTTTGGTACGGGTTATTCCTCTTTTACCTACCTCAGTGATTGCAATTTTGATTATTTAAAAATAGATCGCGAGTTTGTCACAGACATTCAGGTCAATAGCAATAAGTACAGTATTGTTAAAATGATCACTGAGCTGTCGCACACACTCGGCGTGAAAGTGGTTGCTGAAGGGGTGGAAACAGAGCATGAGGTTTGGGTGCTTAAATCATTGGGTATTGACTACATACAAGGCTATATTTTTTCAAAACCACTACCGCTTAAGGAACTGGTTCGGGCCAAGGAGTATCGTAACCGTTTTGCGTATTCAGGCGCTAAAGTGGAACAAGAGCGAAAGCCCAACTGTTTGCTCAATCTGTTCAAAGAGGGGAAACCACATTTGGATCCCAGTGAGCCAATCTCTCTTGCTTATCAGTATATTAAAGCGACTAAAGTTGATGTGCTGCCAGTCGTCAATCAAGGAGAGTGTGTCGGCATCATCGATGTGGCCTCACTCAATTTATATCTGACGCCGAACATGGGAACCGATCTTGAAACCACGCGTGAAGCGGCCGTATGGCGTAAGCCCGTGAGTCAGATCATGAAATTTCATTTCACTCAGCTTGACGCGTACACCGAGCTAAATCAAGTGGTGAATTTGATCGAAAAAGGACATGATTTTCCATGGGTGCTGGTCGATAACACTCGTTACAAAGGCTTATTGACTCAAGCGGACGTGCTGAGGTATTTGGCCGAAAGTCAGTAACCTTCTCTGGGCATCCGCGCTTACTCTTTGCTATTATCGCGCCCAGATGTTTCCAGATGATGTTTAGATTATGATTCAAACCTTACTTTCTGTTTTTTCACCCATGCTGTTCGGTGCGCAAATCTTACTGACGTTAGTGCTGGTCAAGGGGGATATTTGTCCTGGACAACGTGGCCGTATTCATCGCGTATTGCCAGCCATTGGTGTGCTTTGGTTGGCAGTGGCTTCACTAAAAATTGAAGCCTTTTTGATCGTCTTTTCCATCTTCTATTTCTATTCACAAGTTCAAACCAAGAAAACTCGAGATGAAGGCCCGTTATGGGCACTGTATTTGGCGAATGGCCTTGCCTTGGCTTATGTCGCGATTCAGATATCAGAGCAGGGTCATTGGTCAGCTTCTATCGCTATGTTGCTGTTGGTTGGTTTGTTGGGCGCGAGTTTCTCGCACCTTCTACTAACGATAGCGCGCTCGCGTTTACAAGCTTTCCATCGAGTTCTACCCGTTGTGGGCATTCTCTGCTCGATGGGGATCGCTTTATGCGTTGTGCCGCACGCGTACGGGTTAGATGATGAAACGTTGGCTCAAGCAACATTGCCGTTACTAACGACATTCGGTTTCATGATTGCAGGTATTATCGTGTGGTGCTGGCATATCCTGTTTGCCAAAAGCGCTGAGAAAATTCAATTAACGGCAGCCTTGTTATTGATGCTGGCAGCCAGTATTTGTTTTCAAGGTTTGTTTAATCTCTAGACCTGGGTCACTCTTTAGTGCGAATTTTACCGCTAGTCTTTAGTGGTCTCTTTGCTATAGGAGTGAGCCATGGATTTGAGTAACGTCAGCCGTTTTGATAGCAATATATTACTTGGCATCGTCAATGAGAAGCTACGCTTAGAGTGTGATAGCTTCGAAGAGCTTGCCAGTATGTATGAAATGGATAGAGAAAATGTAGTCGGTAAGCTGGATGTTTTAGGTTACCAATACGACCCACTGACCAACCAATTTAAAGCGAACCAACGCTAGTGCTAAGCAGCGTGCAGTGACAGTTAACCAACCGCACTGTCATTCAAATAGCCATGTCGATACGACGAAGAGTTTAAGCCATCTTGATCCCGTCAAGGTGGCTTTTGCATTGTTGGCGCGCGGTGGCAAAAAAAGCTTGTAAATAGTGGCGATCTTTTTCGCTGTGGCGTGTTGCGGCAAATAGTCGACGCCATAAACCTTTCCCTAGTGGCTTGCTGGTAATAAGCCCCTGCCTAGAGAACTCGCTGATGGCCCAATTTGGCAATGCTGCCACACCTAATCCAGCAGAGACCATTTGTACTAGCATCAAAGTGTTGTCGGCTTGTTTCCACTTCGCGGGTTCAACACTAGCAGGTTGTAGAAAGTGTTTCACCACATCCAAACGCTGCTTTTGTACGGGGTAAGTGAGCATCGTTTGTGAGGCGAGATCCTCTGGTTCAATCACCGATTTTCCCGCAAGCGGGTGAGTCGTAGAGGTGATAAGGCGCATTTCAAAATCAAAGAGTGGTTCGTAGTGTACCTCTGAGCGAGGCAAAATATCGGAAGTGATGACCAAATCAAGTTCGCCAGCCAGCAATGCGGGTAACGGTTCAAAGCCAAAGCCGGACGAAAAATCTAACGTCACACTTGGCCAAGCAAGCTGGTATTCGCGCAGCGCTGGCATCAACCATTGAAAGCAAGAGTGACATTCAATCGCCATGTGTAAGCGCCCATTGACGTCTTCTTTCAAACTGGCTAAATCATTTTCAGCTCTGGCCAGCTTTGGCAGGATCTCGTCAGCCAGTTTCAGTAGGATCTCTCCTTCTGAGGTAAATTTCACTGGGCGAGTTTTACGTAGAAACAGTGGCCCGCCAATGCGTGTTTCGAGATCTTTAATCTGATGTGAAAGGGCCGATTGCGTCAAATGGAGCGCGGTAGCTGTTGAGGTGAGTGAGCCGCTGTCCCTTAAAGAAACTAAAGTCTTCAGATGCTTAAGTTCAATCATTGCCATTATTTTCCTTCATTCCTTTGAGAGAACGGTGGTTGATACCAATATCGTGGGTCGCATCAACACGGTGACCATTCTGCTGTTCTGAGCTAAGTTACGCTTTTAATATGGAGCTGTAAACATCTAGACGTCTATTTATCTTGATGTCAATTAAAGCTCTCTGCAATCAACATGAATTTTTTTAATAAACAAGTTGAATAATTGCACCTTGTCTGTGGGTCAGTTTAGATGGATAGTCTAGCCATCCAGACATCTTTATCTCATGCGATAAAGAATCAGACACGATCAACAGCAAAAGGACTAGGGACATGACAACGACGACTCACATCTTAGGTTATCCACGCATTGGTGAAAAACGCGAACTGAAATTTGCGTTAGAAAAATATTGGCGTGGCGAAAGCGATCAAGCGCAGTTACTGCAAGTGGGGCATGACATTCGTCAGAAAAACTGGGCTGAGCAGCAACAAGCGGGTCTGAGTTTTTCAACCGTAGGCGATTTCGCTTGGTATGATCACGTACTCACAACCACATTGCTCCTTGGACACGTTCCTAAACGTCATAAAAACGGCTTTCCAGATTTAGATACACTCTTTCGCGTTGGACGTGGGCAATCACAAGTGGGTTGCGGCTGTAGCGGAAACGCAGCTTCTGATATGACTAAATGGTTTAATACCAATTATCACTACCTTGTGCCGGAGTTCAGCCAAGACGATACGTTCGAAGTCAGCTGGCCTCAACTGTTTGAGGAAGTTAATGAAGCGTCGAAAGCAGGCCACCAAGTTAAGCCTGTACTGCTTGGCCCGCTGAGCTACCTCTACTTGGGTAAAGAGGTCGAAGAGGGATTTGATCGCCTGACCTTACTGCCTCGTTTATTGACCGCTTATCAAGCAATTTTAGCTAAGCTTGCTAAACAAGGAGTGGAATGGGTACAAATCGATGAGCCTATTTTAGCGTTAGAGCTAGAACCAAAGTGGCAAGATGCATTTAAGTTGGCTTATCAAGTGATCGCTGGTGATGTAAAACTGTTACTGACTACTTATTTTGATTCGGTGCTTGATACGCTCGATAAAATCATTGAGCTACCAGTAAATGGATTGCACATCGATCTCTCCGCTTCTGCCGATCAATTGAACGCGATATTAGAGAAATTGCCAAAAAATTGGGTACTTTCGGCAGGTGTGGTCAATGGGCGCAATGTGTGGCGCGCCGATCTTGCGACGTTATTGGTTCGTTTACAGCCAGTGAAGCAGCAGCTGGGGGATCGTCTGTGGATTGCGAGCTCGTGTTCACTCTTGCATAGCCCGGTCGATTTAGATCTTGAGCAGCAGCTCAGTGATGAAGTACAAAGTTGGTTTGCATTTGCCAAACAAAAAGTGACAGAAGTTGCTTTACTTGGTAAGGCACTGGACGGTGATGACGCGGCGATTCTGGCCTGTGAAACTTATAGCCAACCGATACTTGCACGTAAAACGGCAACTCACGTTAATAAACCGCATGTACAGGCGAGAGTCAACAGCATAACGGCGGCACTCTCTGAGCGCAGTGCACCTTATTCAGAGCGCGCTCATCACCAAGCTGAAGTGTTAGGGTTGCCATTTTTGCCAACGACAACCATAGGCTCATTCCCTCAAACGAGTGAGATCCGTCATCAGCGCAGTGCTTACCGTCAAGGTAAACTGGCACACGCTGATTATATCAATGCATTGAAAGGGCACATTGCCGATGCAGTAAAACGTCAAGAGGCACTTGATCTCGATGTGTTAGTGCACGGTGAAGCTGAGCGTAACGACATGGTGGAGTACTTTGCTGAAAACTTAGCCGGTTTCCAGACTACGCAATTTGGCTGGGTGCAAAGTTACGGCTCACGCTGCGTAAAACCGGCTATCGTGGTGGCCGATATTGAACGTGAAAAACCGATTACGGTGGAGTGGTCTACTTATGCTCAATCATTGACTGCGAAGCAAATGAAAGGAATGTTGACTGGGCCTGTAACGATTTTATGCTGGACGTTTCCTCGTGAAGATGTTTCTCGTCAAACCATCACTCAGCAGTTGGCTTTTGCTTTGCGTGATGAAGTGGCAGACCTGCAGCAAGCGGGCATTAACATCATCCAAATTGATGAACCTGCGATTCGTGAAGGGTTGCCATTGAAGAAGCGTGACCATCAAGCATATCTGGCGTGGGCGGTTGAGGCATTTAAAATTGCGGCGGCGAGTGCGAAACCCGAAACGCAGATCCACACTCACATGTGTTACAGCGAATTTAATGAAATCATTGACTCAGTAGCGGCACTGGATGCCGATGTGATTACGATTGAAACTTCTCGCTCGAATATGGAACTGCTCAAAGCGTTTGAAGAGTTTAACTACCCGAATGAAATTGGCCCAGGTGTGTACGATATTCACTCGCCAAACATTCCCTCTCAAGAGTGGATTGAAGGTTTGTTGCGTAAAGCGGCGGAAAAAATTCCAGCAGAGAGATTATGGGTTAACCCTGATTGCGGCTTAAAAACGCGCAATTGGAATGAAGTGGAGGCAGCACTGACCAACTTAGTGTCAGCAGCTAAAACGCTGCGCAAAGAGCTTAAACCCCAGCAAAGTTAAGCCACATTAATCTTGACAGAGGCCTCAAATGAAGCCTCTGTTTTTTACGAATAAAGTGGTGGTCATCACTAATAAGGGGAGGACTATTGTGCCGAACAAGTTGCTTTACTAATGAATTGGTCCACAACAAGTTGGCCCCGCGTATTGCGCATTTTAATTCGATAAGTTAAGCCGAGGTCGAGGTTAGCGCGTGTGGTTGAATCCGAGCAGTAGGTATTGATGCTGGTTTTCAACACTTGATCAATCGGCTTTGCTCCTTTTTGACCCTCATTGTAAATCATCATAATTTCCACCGTACTGCCTTTAGCACTGGCACGCATCACGGACAAAGGCCCAAATTCTAAGGGTAACTCAGCGCTAATCACATTCGCGCGATTACTGGCTACGGCTTCCAAATATTTTTGCTGATCACCATTCGAGCTACAACCCACCAGTACCAGCGTTGTAAACAGAGCACAGAGAATGACTTTCATCTTAAAACACTTTCTTGAAGGGTTTAACGATAACATGTTGATACACACCGGCAGCAACATAAGGATCGGCATCCGCCCATGCTTGAGCTTGTCTTAACGAATCAAACTCAGCGATGACTGTTGACCCCGTAAACCCAGCTTCTGCTGGATTCTCCGAATCAATTGCTGGCATTGGCCCTGCGGTTAATAGACGACCTTCATCTTGCAAGGTTTGTAAGCGCTCTAAATGTTGTGGCCGGACACTCATGCGTTTTTCCAACGAGTTTTCTACGTCTTGAGAGAAAATAACGTACCACATATTGATATCCTTATTGTTTGATAATGAAGTCGAGGCCTTACTGTACTGAAACTGGCGCGTATTGAAAGCAACCAAACTGAATTTCTGTGATCAGTTGCTAGGCTTAATCGGTCGAGGGCGGCCATCGGTATCAATGGCGACATAATTGAAGGTTGCTTCACATACTTGGAAACGATCTCCCACGCTGTCGTATTTGATGGGTTTTACCCATACTTCAAGATTGACGGACATTGAAGTGCGGCCAATTTTGGTGCATTCACCATAACAACACACCACATCGCCTACCTTGACGGGTTTTTTAAACGTAATGCTAGAAACAGACACAGTGACAACGCGGCCAAATGAGATCTCTTTGGCTAAAATTGCGCCAGCCAAGTCGAGTTGAGACATGATCCAACCGCCAAAAATGTCACCGTTGGCGTTAGTATCTGCTGGCATGGCTAAGGTGCGTAGCAATAATTGGCCTCTTGGGGCGCTATTTTCCTGATTCATTTTTCGACATCCACAACAACAAAACAGCGACCAAAGTGGTCGCTGAAAAATAGGGACGGATTATACCAAAGACAGCCTGTTTTGCACTTAAAGAGTCCTCTGAATGAATCCTAGCGAGAAGGTTAGTGCAATCAGTGCTCGTGCGAGGAGGGTTTGCTCTCGGAAACTTGCTTCTCTTTTGGCAGGTGTTTGTAGATAAAAACACCCGTTAATAAGGTATAAACAAAAGTTGCGGCTAATAAGCCAAATACTTTGAAGTTGACCCAAACATCCAATGGCAGTTGATATGCAATGTAGATGTTTAGTACAGCGCAAACGCTGAAAAAGAAAACCCACGCCCAGTTGATTTTTGCCCATACGTGTTCAGGTAAGGTTAGCTCTTTGCCAAGCATTCCTTTAATGGCTGATTTGCCCATGATGTGGCTGATGGTCAAGCCCAAGGCAAACACAACGTAAACAATGGTGACTTTCCATTTAATGAAATTGTCATCGTGAAAGAAAATCGTCATACCACCGAAGATAGTCACCATCAAAAACGTGATGATCTGCATTTTTTCAACTTTCTTATACAGTGCGTAGGTCAGGGCAATCTGTACCGCACTGGCCACGATAAGTGCCCCTGTGGCGACATAGATGTCGTACATCTTGAAAAGGGCAAAAAAGATGATAAGTGGTATAAAATCAATAAGTTGCTTCATTCGTATTTATGCTTCCGATTTAAACGTTGCGCACAGTCTAACCAAAACCGTGTCAGAGCTAAATAGAAAGAGACAATTCGAAACAAATTAACTAGAAATGGATTAGCGTTCCCAGCCGCTGGTTTCAAGTTGTGGTATTGCTCGTTTCATATCTTCTAAATAGCCTTCGCTTTTTAAATTGGCGACGGCTATCTGCAATTCTTCATCTGTCATTGAAAAACAGGAATCTTTGCCAGTAATTAAGCCTAGATATTGGTGGTATTCAAATTCACTGAAATGGCCAATCCGATCGATAACCAATTCTCGGATCCCGTGGTGAATCAAACCATAATAAGTATCACGATGAATATCCATTACTCATACTCCAAGTCGATTCGTGCTAACGCCAAAAGTTTGCCGCTGCTATGTGGCACGAAAGAGGTGTCGTTTATTATAGCAATCGCAATGCCAACTTTATCGTCAGTCATAGGGCGCTTTAATGATTAACTTTAGTATGAGAACTGTTTTTTTTGCAAATTGCGATGCAAAAAGAAAGCCGCATAGGATGCGGCTTGTATTGGATCAATGATGCTCTGTGATGAGTTAGGCTTTTTGCTGCTTCAATGAGGCCTCAGTGGCTTCTTCTTCAATCAAAGCATCAACAATAACGGCACACGCGGCATCCCCTGTGATGTTGAGCGCGGTACGGATCATGTCGAAGATACGGTCTAGGGCGAACAGTAGTGGCAAACCTTCAATTGGAATCCCAGCCGCTAGCAAAACGGCCACTACAAGGAAAGAAGGACCAGGAACACCTGCTTGACCGACGGCGCCCAGTGTCGCTGTTACGATGATGGCAATGTAAGTGCCCATCGAGAGATCAATATTGAATAGCTGGGCGAAGAAAATCGCAACTAAACCGTAATAGATGGCGTTGCCAGACATGTTGATGGTGGCACCTAACGGCAGAACAAAGGCGGCAGTTGAGTTGCGTACGCCAAGGTCGTGTTCTACGGTATCCATAGTGACAGGGAGTGTCGCCATTGATGACGCGGTTGAAAGGGCTACGGCTTGAGGCTTTTTCATCGCAAGGATAAATTTCTTAGCTGACGTCTTGGTTAAGACCTGAATCATCAGCGGGTAAGCAATAAAGCCGAAAATTAAAATGGCCGCGACATAAACGACAAACAGCTTAAATACCACCATCAGTGCACCAAAACCAAACGTGCCGACGGCTTCAGCCATCAAACCGAATACACCGATAGGCGCGATGATCATCACTTTGTTGATCATCCACACCATGGCATCAACAATGGTGTTTACGCCATTGATGATCGGGTCACGTTTTTCTTTGCTCTGTTTAGAAATGGCAATGCCAAAGAACAAGCAAAAAACAAGGATTTGTAGAATGTTGGCATTATTTAGTGACTGGAAAACGTTGGTTGGGATCATACCCGTAATGGTTGCCCAAAAAGTAGGTAGTTCACCTTTTGCTGCATATTCGGCAGAAAACATACCTTCAACGCCCGAAATATCGACGCCGATACCCGGTTGGAAGACTTCGCCCATTACCAGTGCCAGCGTCACGGCGAGTGCGGAAGTGACTGCAAAAAAGCTGAGTGTGACAAAACCGACTTTACCCGCCGCGTGGCTATTACCAAGGCCCGCAGCACCTGAAATAAGCGCAACGGCCACCAGTGGGATCACCAGCATCTTAATTAGGTTGATAAAAATGACACCCAGTGGCGAAAAGACGGCCGCATCGTGTCCCATCATGGCACCAACGGCAGTACCAATGATCATTGCAATGACGACTTGCACGCCAATGTTGCTTAACAAACTCTTTTTGTTTAACACTTCCATAACCTCTGTGCTAATTAATTGTAAATTCCTAGTGTTACCCACTACATAAATATCAATCGGTGGATAAATGTTTCGACTAGCTTTTTACACGGATATTTTACATTTAGCAATATGGTAACAAGGTAAATTGACAAGATTATTGATAGTTCATTGACATGAAACGTGGTTTTTTCAAAAAGAAAACGTTTGCTATTTGTTTTGTCAATTCAATGAGTGGTTGATTTGTGTTTTGTGAATGAATTTGGCGAGGCGTAAATGTTAAAAAAAAGATCGATTTCTTGGTTTGATTCAGAAATCGATCGGGTTGGTTTTTGCTGTAAAGCAATTTATTTCAACGTCGCTGCTTTCATGCTGGAAACGAAATGGCTGAGAGTCGTTAACATTTCATCTGGCTGATTAAGTCGTTGTTCAATAATTTTCACCACTGCGGATCCTGATATTGCGCCAGCGGCACCGGCGGTGATGGCCTGTTTGACTTGCTCAGGTTCTGATATCCCAAACCCAAGCAATGCGGGTGGGGCATCAAATTGGTTCAGTCTTTCCAACAAGGCATGTACTGGCATATTGGCTTTTGTTTCTGCTCCTGTCACACCGGATCGAGACAGTAGATAAGTATAGCCACGGCCAAGTTTGGCGACCGCGGCTAGGGTCTCATCACTGGCGGTGGGTGGTGCGATGAAAATGGGTTGAATCCCGTATTTGTCTGCCGCCGCGACAAATTCACGGCTTTCATTAGTCGGAACATCGGCGATCAATACTGAATCTACACCCGCATTTTTACAGCGTTGGTAGAAGTTTTCGATGCCGCGTGAATAAACTAGGTTGGCATACATGAGTAGTCCGATAGGCAGGTCGGGATATTGCGCGCGAATTTTGGTGATCAACTCAAAGCAGATATCTGGAGTCGTCCCTGCATCCAGTGCACGAATATTCGCCCCTTGGATGGTTGGGCCATCAGCGAGCGGATCAGAGAAAGGGATACCGAGTTCTAATGCGTCTGCTCCTGCTTCCACTAGCGTTTGCATGATGCGCAGTGATTGCTCTGGATCTGGGTCCCCGATGGTCACAAATGGAACAAACGCACCTTGATTGTTGTCAGCTAAACGCTGAAATAGGGTTTGATAGCGATCCATTACAGCGCTCCTTTCTCTTCTAATAGTTTATGGACGGTGAAAATATCTTTATCGCCGCGACCGGATAGATTCACGACCAATAACTGCTCTTTTTCTGGCTCGGCATACGCCATCTTCACGGCGTAAGCAACCGCATGTGATGATTCCAGCGCGGGAATAATACCTTCGTTACGTGCGAGCGATTGGAAAGCATCGAGTGCTTCGTCATCGGTAATGCTTTCGTACTCAGCGCGGCCTGTCGCATAAAGATGAGCGTGCTGAGGGCCAACAGAAGGGAAATCAAGCCCAGCGGACACCGAGTAAGACTCTTCTACTTGCCCGTTTTCATCTTGCATCAAAGGTGATTTCATACCGAAGAAAATACCTGTCTTGCCGTGCTTTAATGGCGCGCCATGCTGGTGGGTATGAATGCCTTTTCCTGCTGGCTCAATGCCAATCAAACGGACATTCTTTTCTTCAATAAAGTCAGCAAACATGCCAATCGCGTTCGAACCGCCGCCGACACAAGCAAGCACCGCATCCGGTAAACGACCTTCGCGAGCCAAAATTTGCAGTTTCGTTTCTTCGCCAATCATGCGTTGAAATTCACGGACTATGGTTGGAAATGGGTGAGGACCCGCTGCTGTACCTAATAAATAGTGGGTGGTTTCATAGGTGGCAGACCAGTCACGTAGCGCTTCATTGCACGCATCTTTAAGTGTTGCTGATCCTGAATGAACGGGGATCACTTCTGCGCCCATTAGCTTCATACGAAACACGTTGGGGCTTTGGCGTTCAACATCTTTTGCACCCATATAAACGCGACATTTTAGTCCCAGTAGTGCGCAGGCCAACGCCGTTGCAACACCATGTTGCCCTGCGCCTGTTTCGGCAATAATTTCATGTTTACCCATACGCTTAGCAAGCAGTGCCTGACCAAGTACTTGGTTGGTTTTGTGTGCGCCACCGTGCAATAAGTCTTCACGTTTTAAGTACAATTTGGTTTTTGTGCCTTTCGTGAGGTTTCGCGTCAAAGTTAGTGCCGTTGGCCGACCTGCATACTCTTGTAGCAACGTCATGAATTCAGCACGAAATTCAGGATCTTCCTGCGCATCAATAAAAGCTTGTTCCAATTGGTCAAGCGCTGGTACTAAAATTTGTGGAACGTATTGACCACCGTATTCGCCAAAATAGGCATCGAGTTTTGCCATGATTCGTATCCTTAGTCTCTGTGTTACTGCTGAGTGATTCAGCGGTAATGAATCTGTTGTTTCCCTTGCTACTTGACCTTGCGGCTGGGTGAGTTACTCGCTTTTCAAGCCAATGGGAATCGATTTAGTGTTAGTACTGCCGAATAGCGTCGAACGCTAGGGTTAGCTTGTGTAAGTCTTTTTTCCCCGGCTCGCTCTCAACACCTGAATTGAGATCGAGCCCTAAACAACCGATGTTTGCTGCTTGCTGAGCATTTTCAGGGGATAAGCCACCCGCCAACATGACATCGTTTATCTTGGTTAGTAATTGCCAGTCAAAACGTTGGCCAGTGCCGCCAGATTGCGTTCCTACTTTGGCATCGAATAAGTGACGGTCAATGTGGCGCTCAAGCTTGGTCGGTAGGCAGTCGCTCACGCCATAAGCTTTCCAGATCTCAATCTGGCTAGGTAAGTGAGCTCTCAATTGGTCAACATAGGCTTGATCTTCTTCGCCATGCAGTTGCACCGCGAAGAGTTTTAACGTCGTAGCAATCTGCGTAATGGCTTCAATGGTGTGATTTTGAAACACGCCCACGTAGCGCAGCGGCGCGCCGCTCATCGTCAAACGTGCATTATCCAAGTCGACATAACGTTTGGATTGCGGTACAAAAATTAAGCCACCAAACACGGCTCCAGCTTGATAGGCTTTGGCCGCATCGTCAGCATGAGTTAAGCCGCACACTTTGTTTTCGCCGAGCGTCACTTTGCGTACCGCTAGCTCTAAATTTTCTTCGGCCATTAACGAGCTGCCGATTAAAAATCCGTTGGCGTATTGCGAAAGTTCACGTACTTGTTGGTGAGTATAAATGCCAGACTCCGAGATGATCATGGTTCCTTCTGGGAGTAAAGGTGCCAGCTGTTTAGTGCGATTTAGATCGGTTGAGAGATCGCGCAAGTTGCGGTTATTAATGCCAATAACTTTCGCTTGCAGGGCGACTGCCCGGTGCAGCTCTTCCTCATTGCTCACTTCGGTTAAAATACCCATACCCAGTTGGTGAGCCACATTGGCTAGCGTTTGATAGTGTTGATCATCAAGGACGGACAGCATCAATAAAATGGCATCTGCACTGTAGTGACGAGCCAAATAAACCTGATAAACATCGACCATAAAGTCTTTGCAAATCACAGGTTGGCTTACTTGCGCGCGAACACGTGGCAGAAATTCGAGGTTGCCTTGGAAATATTTTTCATCAGTCAAAACTGAAATGGCGTCTGCATATTGATGGTAAACCGAGGCGATATAATCCAAATCAAAATCTTGGCGAATGAGCCCTTTGGAAGGTGACGCTTTTTTACACTCCAAAATAAAAGCGGTTTTACCCGTGTTTAACGCATCATAAAACGAGCGATCCGATACGGTTAATAAGTGTTCGAAGCTGCCCAATGGTTGCTGCGTTTTACGCTGCTCGACCCATTCATATTTGTCATTGACGATTTTGGCCAATACTTCAGCCATTTGAGTATGCTGGGTTGAAATGTGGTCAGAAAGTTGCTCAGGCATGGGGCTTAACCTCTTTGTGCCAGTTGTTGGACAAGCTGATAGGCTTTGCCCGAGTTCATTACACTAATGGCCTGTTGTGTATTGGCTTTGAGATCTTCTTGGCCAAAAAGACGCAGCAGCAGCGCCACATTAACAGCGACGGCAGCCAATTGCGCTGGCGTGCCTTTCCCTGTCAGCAGGTTGGTGATAATGGCGCGATTCTCCGCAGGCTCACCACCTTGAATGGCTTCGAGTGGGTAGCTTTCAACACCAAAATCTTTAGGTGTTAAGGTGTATTCGATGATGTGTCCATCACGAATTTCAGCCACTAAGGTTTCACCATGAATCGCCACTTCATCTAAACCACTGCCATGAACGACCGCTGCACGTTTCAATCCCATTTGTAACATGGTTTGGGCAATAGGCAGAACCAGTTCTTTACTGTAAACACCCATCAGTTCAATGTTGGGGCGAGCGGGGTTAATCAGCGGTCCTAATATATTGAAGATAGTGCGCGTTTTCATGGTTTGGCGCACGGGCATCGCATGACGCACGCCACCGTGATATTGCGGCGCAAATAGGAAAGCGACGCCCAAATCATCGATGGCTTGGCGAGTATTTGCAGCGCTCATTGCAAGGTTAATACCAAATGAATCCAGTAGATCAGAAGAGCCTGATTTGCTCGATACTCCACGATTACCATGTTTGGCAATTTTTACGCCACAGGCAGCAGCAACAAATGCTGCGGTGGTTGAAATATTAAAAGTATTTGAGCCATCACCACCAGTGCCGACTATGTCTGCAAAATCATAGTCTGGCCTTGGAAACGGGGCCGCGTTAGCCAATAATGCTTTGGCTGCGCCAGCAATTTCATCGGGTGTTTCACCTTTGATTTTCAGTGCCGTCAATACCGCTGCCATCAAAATAGAGTCGAGTTCACCACGGACGATGACATCAAACAGTTGCTGGCTTTCTGCTTGCGAGAGCGACTGCTGCGCGTAAAGTTTATTAATGATGTTTTCCATAAAATATCCCTATAAATCCGTTAGTGGGTGCTTTTTTCTAAAGCCCAATCGATCGCATTGGCAAGCAATGCTGCGCCATGAGTAGTCATGATGGACTCTGGATGAAATTGAAAGCCGCACACTTTATCTTGCTCTTGCACCACGGACATCACGAGCCCATCAACCTCTGCCGTGATGGTTAAACTATCCGGAACTTCAGTAGCCACTAGGGAATGATAACGAGCAATGGCTAGTGGTGACGGTAGCTGTTGGTAAATACGATGATGTTGGTGTTCCATCATCGAGATTTTGCCATGGATAATTTCGCCAGCACCCGCGACGGTGCCGCCGTAAGCTTCAACAATCGCTTGGTGACCTAAACAGATGCCAATGATCGGCACTTTGCCCTTAAGGCGTTGGATTAATTGTGGCATGCATCCCGCGTCTGCGGGCGCGCCCGGTCCGGGGGAGAGTAGTAGCAGCGGTTCATCCAATTGAAAGACCGCTTGTTCAATGCTCTGTGCGGCGATGTTGTTGCGATAAATCGTCACCGTATGGCCGAGTGAGCGGAATTGATCAACAAGGTTGTAGGTAAAGGAATCAAAGTTATCGATAAAAATAATGTTGGCCATGTCTGCTACTCCTGATGCGCGGCTTGAATTGCAGAGATCACGGCTTGTGCTTTACCACGTGTCTCATCGGCTTCCGATTGAGGGTCTGAATCATAAACGACCCCAGCGCCCGCTTGAACTTGCGCAATACCCTGTTCGACATAAGCCGAGCGGATCACGATGCAAGTATCTAAATCGCCTTCCCCGGTAAGGTAGCCTACCGCGCCACCGTAACTGCCACGGCGGGCTTTTTCCACGTTACGGATAAGCTGCATGGCCCGAATTTTCGGCGCACCAGTGAGTGTGCCCATATTCATGCAGGCTTGGTAAGCGTGCAGTGCATCGAGATCGCTTCGGAGTTGACCCACCACGCGAGAAACCAAATGCATAACGTGACTGTAGCGATCCACTTTCAATAAATCAGCGACGTGGCGCGTTCCTGCTTGTGCAATACGTGCGACATCGTTGCGCGCAAGGTCGACCAACATCATGTGTTCAGCGTTCTCTTTTTTGTCGCAACGTAGCTCAAGTTCAATGCGGCTATCTAAATCAAAATCAATTGAACCATCAGCGCGTTTACCACGGCGGCGAGTCCCTGCGATAGGGTAAATCTCAATCTGGTTGGTTTCGGTGGCGTATTTCAATGCGCTTTCAGGAGAAGCGCCAAACAGAGTAAAGCGTTCGTCTTGCATATAAAACATGTAAGGGCTTGGATTGCTCTCTTTCAGTTTTTTATAAGCAGCAAGTGGTGAAGGGCAAGGCAGGGTAAATCGGCGAGAAGGGACCACCTGAAAAACATCGCCTTTCACGACAAATTCTTTTAACGCTTGAACGGTCTTGCAAAACTCTTGGTCAGAAATATTCGTTGTCACGCTTACGTTAGCTACGGTTTTGGCTTGCGGTAGTAATTTGGGTGCAGCACATTGCTGCGCGATCTCTTGTAAACGAGTAATTAATGTTTCACGCATTGTTGGCGTGGGGTTAAAAACACTGGCTTGCAACTGACAATGCTCAGTTTTATGGTCAATCACCAATAAGGTTTCTGCGATATAAAAAACGTAGTCTGGACACTGATTAGTCGTATCGGCATTTCCTAGCGGTTCGAAGTTGGCCACCAAATCGTAGGCAAATAAACCGCCTAGAAAGAGGGCATGTTTATCGTGATGACGAAGATCGAAACTGTGCTGCACGAGACGTAGTGCATCAAAAGAAGAGGCTTCGCGTAGGCGAGAATCTTCGTCTAGCGTGTCGTATGGTGCTTGAAATTGAAGTGTTAAGGTATTTTGTTGTAACTGATGTTCAATATCCGTTTTAATATTACGCTGTAGATGTTCGATGAGCTGTTGACCATTGTCTGTCAATGCGTGAAAAGTGACAACGTGACCAAAGCAAGTGATGCGCACGGCAGCATCAACCAATAATAGACTTTTGAGATCCTGTTTTGAGTCGATCTCGGCGGATTCTAATAGCAAACAATCTGTTTTTGACTCACATAGCGTATGAAATAGACGTGTTGGATCTTGGGTATAAGGCACGGACATATTGATTACGTCAATTTGGCCTAAGTTTTTAATTTCAATGGTCTTATTCACAAGACCTCCTTGATGAATTTTAATGTTCCTGTCGTCCATACTCGCATAATCCTCTTAGAGACCCAATCTTCACTTTGGGGGTTTCGCTGTTTTATTGCGCAATGTAATGTGAGCTATTCGACAAAATAAAAAGCCCGCTCATTGAGGCGGGCTTTGTGAATTCGTGTTCTATTTTAAAAGTACACGGTTGCCCACCAAGAACTTGTCCAAGTGTGCCACCAATTGAGCTCAGATGAAGCTGCGCTTAAATTGTGATTATGGTTTTGGTTAAATTCTTGTAACATGGTCAACCTCAAATACGTGCCTTGCATTTGTGTACTAGTTAACTAGTGCGAGAGTGAAAAGTCAAGCCTAAAAGATGGCCAAAATAAAATTATGAGAATTGATCTACATAGCCACACCACTTCTTCAGATGGCAGGTTATCGCCGCAAGCGTTAATCGATAGGGCGCTAAGCTTTGATATTGAGGTATTGGCGATCACTGATCACGATACGACTGATGCATTAACTATTGCTCATGACTATATTAATCAGCAACAATTACCCATCACCTTGATCGATGGCATCGAGATTTCCACGGTTTGGCAAAATAAAGATATTCATATTGTTGGGCTCAACATCGACTCAAACGCTCAAGCTTTGCAGCAGTTAATTGAGCAGCAAAAGGCACATCGTGTGCAGCGCGCACAATTGATTGCACAACGATTGCAAAAAGTGACACGTGAAGGGGTGTTAGAAGAGGTGCAAGCCATCGCCGGAGAGGCACCGATTACTCGTGCGCATTTCGCAAAATGGCTGGTTGAACAGGGTTTTGCGAAGAACATGCAGCAGGTGTTCAAAAAGTTTCTCACCCGCGATAATCCCGGGTATGTACCACCAAGTTGGTGCTCGATGACCGATGCCGTTGAAGCAATACACGCCGCTGGTGGCCAAGCGGTATTAGCGCATCCTGGACGATATGACTTGACGACCAAGTGGCTCAAGCGCTTAATAACGGCGTTTGTAGAAGCGGGTGGTGACGCTATGGAAGTGGCACAGCCACAACAAGCGCCACAAGAAAGACGTAATTTGGCCGATTATGCCATACAATACAATCTATTAGCTTCTCAAGGCAGTGACTTTCATTACCCCTCACCTTGGATGGAACTGGGGCGAAATCTTTGGTTGCCTTCTGGCGTCGATCCTGTCTGGAAAGATTGGGGTTTAAGCCCCGTAGATAGACTCAATAATGAGGAATTACAATGAGCCAGTTTTTTTACGTTCATCCAGAAAACCCGCAGACTCGCTTGATTACTCAAGCGGTTGCCATTATCCGCAATGGCGGAGTTGTTGTGTACCCAACGGATTCTGGTTATGCACTAGGCTGCCAGCTAGAAAACAAACAAGCATTAGAGCGTATTTGCCAAATTCGCCGCATTGATGATAAGCATAATTTTACCTTGCTGTGCCGTGATTTGTCAGAGCTCTCTTTTTATGCGCGTGTAGATAATACCGCTTTTCGCTTGCTAAAGAATAACACACCTGGCCCTTATACGTTTATTTTCAAAGGGACCAAAGAAGTGCCACGTCGGTTGATGAATGCGAAGCGTAAGACGATAGGTATCCGTGTGCCTAATAACCGTATTGCACTTGATTTACTTGAAGCGTTAGGTGAACCGCTAATGTCCACTTCACTTATTTTGCCCGGCAACACCCATACAGAATCGGATCCAGAAGAGATTCGGGATCGCCTTGAGCACGCCGTGGATGTCATTTTAAACGGGGGTTATTTAGGTGAACAGCCGACGACAGTGATTGATTTCAGTGAAGATGAGATGGTGGTTGCTCGCGTGGGAGCGGGCGATCCAACACCTTTTGAATAGCTTTTGAGTAGGCCATCAAAACGAGTGCTTTTTGGCGTAGAATTTGAGATACTATGCGGCCGCGATTTTGGGGTCGCATTTTTTCATTCGACGTCTGTGAAGACGACACATAGGTAGATAAATGAGCGAAAAGTTACAAAAAGTTTTAGCACGAGCTGGTCATGGTTCTCGTCGTGAGTTAGAAGCTTTGATTAGAGCAGGACGTGTCAGTGTTAATGGCAAGGTAGCTATGTTGGGCGAGCGTCTAGAAGATGATAACGCAGTTGTGCGTATTGATGGACATGCTGTTTCCGTTAAAGCGCCAGAAGAGGTTATTTGTCGAGTGCTTGCTTACTACAAACCGGAAGGTGAGCTTTGTACACGTCATGATCCAGAAGGTCGTCGGACGGTATTTGATCGTCTACCTAAAATTCGTGGTTCGCGTTGGATTTCAGTTGGCCGCTTAGATGCCAACACCTCAGGCTTACTTCTCTTTACTACCGATGGTGAATTGGCTAATCGCCTTATGCACCCAAGCCGTCAAGTAGAACGCGAATATTTAGTGCGTGTTTTTGGCGAAGTGAACGAACAGAAAGTGCGTAACCTCGTTAAAGGGGTTGAGCTAGAAGATGGTTTGGCACGCTTTGAAGATATCGTTTACGCTGGTGGTGAAGGTATGAACCATACTTTCTACGTCGCGATTAACGAAGGCCGTAATCGTGAAGTTCGTCGTCTTTGGGAATCTCAAGATACCACAGTGAGCCGTTTGAAACGCGTTCGTTATGGCGAGATCTATTTGGACAAAAAACTGCCACGCGGCGGTTGGATGGAACTGGATCTTAAAGATGTAAACTATTTACGTGAATTGGTTGAACTGCGTCCTGAAAAAGAGACGATGCTAGATTTGAGCAAAGACAACACTTCACGTACTCGTGAGCGTGCGCGTAGCCAAAAAATTCGTCGTGCCGTTAAGCGCCATGAAGAGCGCGTAACGACGACAGGCAAGCCTAAAAGTCGTACGACCAATGGTACAACGACGAATGGTAAAAAAACTAACGGTACGACAACCAATGGTACAACGACTGGCCGTCGCAAGCCTGCTTCAAGTACCCGTAACAGTGGTGCCGATGGTAGCCGCGGCATTGGTCGGCCTCAAACTGGTAAAGCGAAAGCGCCACGTCGATAAGCGAAACTTTCTCGTTGCCTGTTAGTTGATATTAAAATCCCGAGCTAAGCTCGGGATTTTTTCGTTTAAGACATTGATAATAAAGTAAAAAGCCGCCTTCTTAGAAGGCGGCTTTGGTTTACAGCCCCCTGAAAGGGGGCATCCTCGCGCTGTTAGTTCATCTTCAACTCTAACTGCGCCTCATATTCTTGATCTTTCTTGTCTTGGTGTCTGACGTACCGTCTGATGATTTCTTCATTTACGCCAACCGTATCGACAAAGTAACCTCTTGCCCAAAAATGATTCCCCCAGAGCTTCTTTCTTATATGGGGGAATTTGTTAAACAACCGAATTGCCGAACGTCCTTTCAACACTCCCATCAACGTTGAGATAGAAACTTTTGGTGGAACTATCACAACCAGATGAACATGATCCGGCTGAACATTTAGTTCCAATACCTCACAATCTTTCATATTGCATAAAATATAGATTGAGCGATAAAGCTCCTTACCTACATTCCCTTTCAGGATCTTGAATCTGTATTTCGGCGTCCAAACTATGTGGTATTTACAACGCCAATGGACATGTGATGAACTTCTGTAGTCGCCCATGTTTTTTGTTTCCTCTTACTTGTGGTGAATAAGAGGTTTACTTCTAACATGGGCACTTCTGCGGGCAATAGCCCCAAGGTTCAATCACCACCGCCCAAGGCGGTGGTTTAGGGGTGACAATAAAAATTAAAACAATAGAGTTGGTATTGAGCACTTGTGCATGGATTGACATCCCTATGTTCATATTTTCTGGTATTAAGTGAGTAGAGTGAAGAAGCAGGCTACATGTGGCATGTATGGTATGGTTGACTAAATTTTAGTGATGCTACAATGTTACGATCACAGGCGGGTAGATTTGGAGTTAGTTAAACATGGATAGAGCAGGCATCTCAGCCGTTAAAGTGGCACTTATCTACGCAACATTTGCCGTGCTCTGGATATTATTCTCGGATATGACAGTCGAATTATTGCTAGATAACGCCCAGTTGCGCGCTCTCGCTCAAACCTATAAGGGGTTGATGTTTGTCATTATTACCGCCTTACTTTTGCTCATGTTGGTGCTTAGAGGGAATCGCTTACTAGAAAAAGCCAATGATATGGACAGCCTCACTGGGCTGCACAGCCTTAGTATGTTTGTGCGTACTCTCAATATAACGATCAAAAAATTAAAGTCTAATGAGCGATTTATTCTTTGTTACCTTGATGTCGACGATTTTAAAAGTATCAACGAAACTCTGGGGTTTGAGCGTGCAGATGCATTTTTGCAGGATTTAGCTCACGATATTAACGAAATGACTTTGCCCAGCTCATTAGTATCGCGCTTACATGCCGATCAGTTTGCCAGTTTTGTAAAGTTGAGTGACGCTGTAGATATGGATTCTCATGTTCGGAGCGTCCAACGTCTGTATACCCATCGGGCCAAGCAACACAATATTGAAACAACTTGCTGCATAGGTGTTGCCATTTACCCAGCCGATGGTATCAGCGCCAGAGAGCTGATGGTTTCCGCGACTGAGGCTCTTTCTTAATGTTGCAAAGAAACAAAAGAACGCTATTCAGCAGCATGAGAATTTGAACTCATACATACGCATTGAAATTACGGAAACAGCAACGCTTACCGATATGAAAAAGAGTGTTGAAATTATTTCTAATCTGCAATCTAACGGGATTACTTTTTCCATCGATGATTTTGGCACTGGTTATACGTCACTTGCCATGCTCAAAGATCTTACTGTGGATGAAATCAAAATTGACCGCAGTTTCGTCTCTGAAGTAGAAAATGATGATCGTTCAAGAACGATAGTGAATGCCATTATTGCTATGGCGCAAAGTTTTGACATCGACATTGTGGCAGAAGGCGTAGAGAAGGCCAACCAATTGAAAATTTTGCAGGCAATGGGCTGTCAACAAGTGCAGGGCTACTACCTAGGGCACCCAATGCCAGCGGAAGATCTCATTAACCATTTGTCCTTGAATATTAATTAAAAATCTCACCTATAAAATGAGTAGTACGCTCAGTATTTATTAAGCTGATGAGGTACATATTTAGCGAGTTTGGTTGACTGCCGCTTCTTTGCAAGGCAGCTTCTTCACCCTCATGCACTGACTCTCAAAGCAAGAGGGCGAAGATTTTTCATACCAAGCTTCAGTTACCTAATTCAGCATAGTGTTCCTAAAAAAGATAAGTCTCATAACGAGCAAATGACAAACTATGGCTACAAGGTTTGTTGTAGTTGGAAATAGCGGCCTTGTTTGGCCAATAACGCTTGGTGGCTACCGTATTCCACGATTTCACCTTGTTCAATCAGGCAAATAGCATCCATTGTTTCTAACTCGACCAAGCGGTGAGTAATAAAGAGGACCGTTTTATGCGCAAAATGCTGTTGAAATAGAGCCAGAATTTGCTGCTCTGTTTGTTTATCCAAGCCTTCCGTGGGTTCATCGAGTAATAAAATTGAACCGTTGTGGAGCAGTGCGCGCGCGATACCGATGCGGCGTTTCTCTCCACCAGAGAGCTGACGGCCGCCGTCACCCAGCCATGCGTCCAAACCTAGATCGTCCAATAGAGTATGTAAACCGACTTGCGTTAAGGCGTGAGCCAACTGTTGATCGTTTGCGCTTGGATTGGCCATCGCGAGGTTGTCTCGTAGCGTGCCATTGAGTACATCTACACGTTGGCTAACCACACTGATGGTTTGGCGAAGTTCGCTCTCATTCCATGCTGTTAAGTGGGTACCTGCAATGGAGACGCTACCTTGCTGTGGATCCCAATAGCGTGACAGCAATTGCATTAAGGTTGATTTGCCAGAGCCTGTTTGTCCCACTATCGCAACGCGATGCCCTGCGGGAATATGGAGGTTGACATCGCGTAGCACATCTTGTCTGCTGTCAGGATAGTGAAAGGTTACGTCTGAAAATTCAATATCGAATTGACCTGAGTGCTGAGTTGAAGCGGTAGGAAATTGGACTTCAGGCTCAGCCAAAATAATATCGTTGAGGCGGCGAGCAGAAGTGAGTGTTTGCCCTAAATGTTGAAATGCACCAGCAATCGGCATCAGCAGCTCAAAACTTGCCATAGTTGCAAAAGCCACCAGTGCAATCATCGGGTCGGGTTGATTACCTGCCACACCATCGGCGGCAAGCCAGATCACTAACACAAGCGTCCAGCCATTAGCGAGCATGAGCAGTGCTTGTGCAAGGCCAGAAAAATGAGCGTTAGCCAATTGATTGACCAGCAATTTTTGCTGCGCGCTAAGAATCGCTTCACGGTAACGGTTTTCTGCACCAAACAGGGTCAGTTCACTGTAGCCTTGCAACCAGTCAAGCGTTGCAATACGCAAATCCGCCTTGTGCTGGGTGAGCTCGGCACCATTACGCTGACCCAGTTTATAAAAGAGGACTGGCCACACGAGCAGTAGCGTTAGAAGAATTGCACCAAGGGTTAAGCCAATGGCAGGGTCGAACCAACATAAGAATGCCGTTAACGCACTAATGCCTAGTACACCCACGGTTACTGGGCTGATTAAGCGTAAATAGACGTGATCCATAGCATCGATATCTGCCACTAGACGGTTGAGTAAATCAGCGTCTCTGAGGTTTGACACACGACCTGGGATCAGTGGCGCGAGTTTTTGGAAGAAGAAAATACGCAGATCCGTCAGCAGCTTGAATGTAGCATTATGGCTGACAACACGCTCACCCCAACGTCCTGTAGTGCGTCCCATGGCAAACCCACGTACAAACGCGCCCGGTAGCATGTAGTTGAATGTTTCACGAGCAATGGTTAAGCCAGCAACGGCCGCTGCGGATAAAAACCAGCCGGATAAGGTCAGTAGACCAATCGAGGCAAACAGGGTTAAAAAGGCCAGCAGCATGCCGAGAGATAAACCAAACCAGTGCTTTTTATACAATTTAAGGTAAGGGATGAGATCACGCATCAAGGTTCCCCTTATTGGCTTCATCAAGCGCTTGATTAGCTTGTAACATATCTGAAAACAGACCCTTTTGCTGGCTGAGTGTGTTGTAATCGCCTGTTTGAACTATCGCCCCATTTTGCATCACCAAAATCTGTTGCACCGATTTTAATGGTGCTAATTGGTGCGTCACGATTAAAGCGGTGTGGTGTTGAATTTGGCGGTTCAAACCTTGCATCACTAACTGTTCGCTGCGGGCATCTAAGCTGGCGGTTGGTTCATCAAGTAGCCAAAAATTGCCGTTTTGTAGCAGCGCGCGAGCAAGTGCAATTCGCTGAGCTTGTCCGACAGATAATCCACCAGATCGATCGGTGATGGCGTAATCCAAACCATGTTTGTCGACAAATTCAGCCGCATAGGCATTGTCTAAAGCCGAATGAAGCGCTTCGTCACTCATGTCATACTTGCCAAGGCTGATATTCTCAACGATGGTTCCGTGCACCAATAGTGGGTTTTGCCCAACCCAACTGATCTGCTTACGCCAGCTGGTATGCTCAAGATCGCTCAGTTCAATACCATTAATTTTCAAACTGCCTTGGTAAGGCATGAAGCCTAAAATGGCGTTTACTAAGCTGGTTTTACCTGCACCGCTTGGCCCGACAAGCGCAGTGGTTGAATGGTTATCTAACGTAAATGAAATTGGACCGACCAAGCGTTTTCCTTCTGGGCTAAACACTTCGAGATCTTGCGCTACAATGTCAATCTGCTGTGCACCGTCGAGCGAGATAGATCCTGATTTCACTTTGCTGATGTCTGTTTCCAAAAACTCGACAATGCTTTCAGCCGCGCCGACAGCTTGTTGTTTGGCGTGATAAAAGGTGCCCAAATCACGTAATGGTTGATAAAACTCAGGCGCAAGGATCAAGATAAATAGGCCGGAAAATAGAGTTACGGCTGTACCGTAGTAGCCGAAATTCAACTCGCCAATAAAGCTAAAACCAAAGTAAACGGCGGTGATGGCGATCGATATCGAGGTGAAAAATTCTAACACTGCTGATGATAGAAAGGCGATTTTCAATACATCCATTGTGCGAGTGCGAAAGACTTCAGAAGCGCCTTTAAGCTGATCGGCTTCGGCTTGTGTGCGGTTGAATAGGCGTATTGTAGTCATCGACTGCAGGCGATCATAAAAGTGACCAGATAACCGCTGCAGAGCTTTGAAATTTTTACGATTAGCATCGGCTGCTTTCATACCGACTAAGGCCATAAACAGCGGCACTAAGGGTGCGGTGATTAAGAAAATCAAACCCGCCGCCCAGTTGACGGGAAAGACCACAATCAAAATCATAAACGGGATCAACACAGATAATGACATCTGCGGTAAATAGCGCGCAAAAAAGTCCTGCATGTTTTCGACTTGTTCAAGCAGTAATGTTGCCCATGCACCGGCAGGCTTACCTTTAATATAAGCAGGGCCCAACTCGCGAACTTTATCCAGTATTAACTGACGGATATAAATGCGGATCTGCTCTCCGCAGCGAAAACCCGCAATTTCACGCCCCCATGCGCACGCGGCACGTGCGGCAATCGTCACCACCAAACCAAGAAAATAGGGAATGAGCTCTGCTTTATCAACTTGTTCAATAATCAGTTGATGCAGAATGGAGGCGAGGAGTGCGGCCTGAGCCAGCAAAAACACACTTGATAATACGCCAAGGCCAACAGCAATCATTAACCAGCGTTTTGCCAGTTTACTTTGCTGTTTGAGCCAATTATTCAAGCTACGTTGCTTTTTCTTATCCATTTCGAAGGCTTAATGAGAATTATTATGTAAACGGAAGGGCGGTAGTATACAAAATAAAGCCCGATGGATATACCACCGGGCTGTAGGGTTTTGTTATAAAACTGGAAAATAACCTTTTGTTTACTTGTCGTTCATGCCTACTTATCGTTCAAGCTATCTAGGTAACGTTCCGCATCTAAGGCGGCCATACAACCTGTTCCTGCCGAAGTGATCGCTTGGCGATAGTTGTGATCCATCACATCACCAGCAGCAAACACACCTTCAATGCTAGTTTGAGTTGCATTACCATCAAGGCCAGATCTAACCACGATATAGCCCTCTTTCATCTCTAGCTTACCAGCAAACATGTCGGTATTCGGTTTGTGACCAATCGCGATAAAGACGCCCATCACGTCCAGATCTTCTGTCGTTTCTGATTGGGTGTGTTTCATACGAACACCCGTCACGCCAGTCTCATCACCTAAGACTTCCTCTAAGGTACGGTCAGTGTGCAGCACTATATTGCCGCTTGCGACTTTATCCATCAGACGGTTAATCAGAATTTTTTCTGCGCGGAACGAATCACGGCGGTGGATGAGGTGAACTTGTGCCGCAATATTAGATAGATAAAGCGCTTCTTCCACCGCGGTATTGCCGCCACCTACAACGGCCACTTTTTGGTTACGATAGAAAAAACCATCGCAAGTAGCACAAGCGGAAACTCCTCGTCCTTTAAAGGCTTCTTCTGAATCTAAACCTAGGTAACGTGCGGATGCACCTGTTGAAATGATCAGAGCATCGCAGCTATATTCTGCACTATCGCCTTTAAGGCGGAATGGCCGCTGTGAAAAATCAACTTCATTAATATGATCAAACACAATCTCGGTTTCGAAGCGCTCGGCATGCTCTTTCATTCGCTCCATTAAAGCAGGGCCCGTGAGGCCTTCTGCGTCTCCTGGCCAGTTTTCTACTTCTGTAGTGGTCGTTAACTGACCACCTTGCTGCATACCGGTAACGAGAACTGGATTAAGGTTAGCGCGAGCTGCGTAAACGGCTGCCGTATAACCAGCCGGGCCTGAACCAAGAATAAGAAGTTTGCAATGTTTCACGTTGCTCATGGGGACTCCAGTATCGAAAATGCTCGAAAATTTAACACGATTGTAGGGAATATCTCGAGTCAATTAAAGCGATTACATGGGCTAGCTTAGAAATAATCGTTATATAGCCAAACTGAGCAATGATGGGACTTGGCTAATAAGTCAGCCAACGTGTTTTTAAGCAATTTCGGCCGCTGGCTTTAGCCGCATAAAGTAGTTGGTCGACTTCTTCACACAATGCTTGGAGGTCTAAATCAGTATTCGTTGCGGTCAACACGCCAAAACTCGAAGTGACGGATACCGATTCTCGTGATTCGGTTACAAAATGGTGATCTTCAATTTTTCGGCGCAAGGTTTCGGCAATTTCGCTAGCGACGCTTAAGTCAGTGTCGGGTAGTAAGATGAGAAACTCTTCCCCACCGTAGCGAGCGACAACATCGGAAGAGCGTACCGATGACTTAAAGATAGCCGCAGTTTCCACTAATACTTGATCGCCGAAGGCGTGACCATAAGTGTCATTAATGACTTTAAAATAATCAATATCGGTCAAAATAAGGCTAATCGGTTTTGCATCTTCATTATGTTGGATCTGTTCGTCTAATTGCGCTGAATCGAATGGCTCGGCGTTTTTTTTAGGTGAAGATTGACCTTTGAACCAAGTCTGTTGCCACATCAAAATCCGTTGTGCGAGTTTAATAAGCGTTTCGCTACTATTTTGGTAAGATTTAGATTGATGTTTTGCAAATCGTTCTTCCATGTAGCGTCGATTATACAAGCCAGTCAAGGTGTCCGTTTTGGCAAGCATGCCCATTTTGATGCGAGAGCGGTTGGCCCAGATAAATATGACCAATAATCCGATTAATGCAAGAGCAAGGAAAAAGACGATTTCACCTAATAGATGAAACGTTTTCTGATGGTTTTCAATTTCTAGCTTTTGAAGTACGTTGTTCCAGTTTAGATCCTGATTTTCATATTGTAGACGCTCAAGATCAAACAACATTTGTTGTCTCTGTAAGTTCTCTATCTGTTCAACATTGCGAAGTATGAGCGATCGTAAATGATAAAAATCATAAGTTTCATAGGCTTGTTTGTAGTTATTTTGCCCAGCATAAGCCTGTGCTGCCACTTTTAACAACTCTATCTGTTGAATAAGTAGATTTGATCTTTGCTTGATATGCACAATGAGTGGTTCTACAAATTCAATCACTTCACCGTAGCGTTTTTGTTCCAATAGATCTTGTGTTTGTAATAGCTGAAAAGTGGCAAGGTAGCCTGGTTGGCTTTCTCTGTACTGCAGTTCCTCTGCTTTTTTCAAGAAAAAGCGCATTTGATCTCGGTTGTTGGTATCTCGATAAAGCCGTGCAAGTTCGATGTTAATACGAAAGCGATGTCGCCCGTCACCCAGTATTTGTGCTAGCTTGAGTGCGGTTTTATAGGTTTCGATCGCCGCCGTGATTTGATTACGTGACTCTTGCAACTTAGAGATGTCGAGTAAGCTAACCAATTGGCTATAAGACATTTTACGCTGCTTGAAGTAACTGTAGGAATTTTCAAGTAACAGTTGTGAACGATCAAAATCTTGTAGCTGAACCAGTATTTGACCTAGACCGTGAGATATTCTCTCCATTAACTCTTTGTTATCAATGGATTTTGCTGTATCAATTGAGGTCATTATTGCGGCGTACGATTTTTTAAACTCGCCTTGCTCTTGGTAATAGAGGCTTTTAGCTAGTAATACTTCTGATTCGATTTGTGCATTGTGATCGTTTCCTGCTTCAACTAACAGTGCGTCAAGTTTCGGCAACACGTCGACTTTTTGGTGCCGTAAAGCTTGAATCTCTCTTAGTTTGAGAGTGAGCGTTTCAACGTTGGTGTGTTCTGTTCGCTTTAATCCTAATTGTGCCGCTTCTAAGCTCCTATCATATTCCTCTAGTAGCCCATATACAGTGGCTTTGGCCAAATAGTAACGAACAACGAGAGCGGAAGGCTGTGACAATATGATGTAGTCTTCTTCTAGTTCACTAATTTGTGCTTTTGCCTTGATCGGTAGTGAATAGGTGATCTGCTCAATGCCCTCCAATGCTTGGAGAAATTTATCTTTAGGATCTATAGCCGCATAGGCATTGATTACACTGAAACCTAATGCGATGAAAGTCCACAGTGTGACTTTAATACTAGAGTTCACGAGTTGAGGATCTCCTTATCAGTTGAGCGATGTTTCAACTAAGTCTTAATAGTCAAATATATCAATTAGTTTGATGATCTAGTATTAACTTTAGTCTAATTTTTGGCATGGCTTACTACTTAAATGGTGCTAATTTAGAGTTAATGAGATGCTATATGGCTCATGGATTAATACATGCTAAATTTAGTCGAATCGAGTTGATAAATTAGTTACTGATATGTCCTTTAAACCCGCCCATGGTCTACATACCATTCCTACATCATCCTAATGTTGGTAATTCATTGTTTTTAAAAGCCTATTAACCTTGAAGTAGTGAGCTTGTCTAAAAATCGCTATGTGTCATGCTCGCTATTGGATGTTAATTCTTATTTTTGTGATTATTTAAGTATTAAATTTTATATTGCTAGTCACATACAGATATAACATTCATTTTTACTTGAATGTGCAATATTAGTGCGTATCCTTAATGTAAATTAATTGTTAATTTAATGTGTTCAATAATTTAATTAAGGAGCTGGTGATGTTAGCTGTACATGAAAACACTTTACAGATTACACAATTAAGTCAAAAAGCGATTCAACAACTTGCTCCCTCCTTTGCGCAATTACCACATACGGAGCATGCTGATGGTCAGTATCGTTTACGGCGCTACTCTGTGGTTCAATTTAACAAAGGGAAAGTCGAGGCGTTGGACAAGCATGACTTTATGCAAACCGATCAAATCAATCATTTTCAAGGCAACATTAAGCGTCATTTCGATCCTATTTTACCCTCTACGTTACAAAGTGAGGGGATGAGAGAAGTGTGCGAGGTGTTTGTGAGTACGAATGGTCTGCCTAATGGGCAAGAGATTGAAATCCATCAGATCCGAATTGCTGCTGTGTTTGATGAGACGCAAGTCGCGCCAGAAGGTGTCCATCAAGACGGTTTTGATCATATTGCGTTGGTGGGGGTGAATCGCCACAACATCGTTGGCGGTGAAATTATGCTTTATCAAGACTGCAATGAAGCCCCTTTCTTTCGGAAAGTGTTAGAAAATGGTGAGATTGCGATGCTCGCGGACAGTAAGTTATGGCATAACGCTTGTCCTATTCGCTCGATTGAGCATGGGCAAGAAGGTCATATGGATGTTTTTGTGTTAACCGCTAAGGATGGCCGAAATGCTCTTCACTCCTGAAAAAGCGCGTACCCAGTTTAGTGCTTTGTCGCAAAAATATCATGGTAAGTCAGTGAGTTTCTTAGATGGTCCAGGTGGCTCGCAAGTACCTAAGTCGGTAATAGAAAAAATGAGTGAATATCTGGGCCATTTTAACTCTAATTTGGGCGGACACTATTTTTCAAGCCAAATCACCACTGATTTAATGCAGCAGGCTCGTGAGTCGGTGCAAGCGCTTCTGAACGCTGAGTCATCAAGAAATATTGTATTTGGCGCGAATATGACCTCGTTGACTTTTCAGCTAAGTCGAGCCATTAGCCGAGATTGGCAAGCGGGCGATGAAGTGATTGTTACTGCGCTTGACCATTACTCCAATGTCTCCAGTTGGCAGCAAGCGGCGCAGGATAAGCACGTTACAGTGCACCAGGTAAAGGTGAACCAACAAGATTGTACTTTGGATGTTGAGCACTTACTGTCATTACTCAATCCTAAAACAAAGCTGGTAGCGGTCACTTATGCTTCGAATACCACAGGATCTATTGTCGATGTTAAACGCATTGTGGATGCGGCGCATCAAGTCGGCGCGATGGTGTATGTGGATGCCGTTCACTATGCTCCGCACCATTTGATTGATGTACAAGAATTAGGCTGTGATTTTTTAACCTGTTCGGCATATAAATTTTTTGGTCCACACGTTGGTATCGCTTATATCGCTTCGCAGTGGTTACATGCACTTAAACCCTACAAAGTTGAACCTGCAACCAATATTGGTCCGGGACGTTTTGAAACGGGTACGCAGAGTTTTGAAGGTTTGGCAGGCGTGATTGCTGCAGTGGAATATTTGGCGCAATGGGGAGACGCGAGTGGCTCGTTAAGAGAGCGTTTGATCGATAGTTTCATTCAATACAACCAGCATGAACGCCAATTAAGTGAGTATTTTCTGTATAAACTTAAAGGATTGAGTTCGGCTAAGCTCTATGGCCTGACCAAGGCTAACAGTGAGCTACGTACACCGACCTTTGCCATTCGCTTAGCTAATCACCACCCAGAATTTGTGGCCAAAACATTGGGCGAGCATAATATTTGTGTGTGGAATGGGCATTTCTATGCGCTTGGTTTAGTGCGTCAGTTAGATCTTGAAAACAGCGGTGGAGTTGTCCGTATCGGTTTTATGCACTACAACACGCGCAGTGAAATTGACGCTTTGTTTGATGTCTTATCCACATTAGCGTAACCAAAGTGGCCCGGAAATCTGTCGAAGGAAAGGTTTCTGGGGCGCAGTGCCTCTTTTAGCTTTCATCTTCGGTTGGCTCTAAGGGTAACTCTTCGATCACAATTGGCTCTTTGGGACCTAAAAATTTAGGTTGAGTATTCGTGATATAGAGATCTAAAAATGCTTTCGTACGAGCAAAGACCTCACGCAGCCTCACTTTAAAACCAGAACGAGTTGTTGGCCCTGCAACCGCTAAACACTGAGCATTAATGTTATGGTAGTTGGCAATAAAGAGTGCTCGCTCACAATGAAATTGTTGAGAAATGATCAAAAAATTGTCGGTTTCGAAGATGCGTTTTGCGCGAACAATGGAGTCCAAAGTACGAAACCCTGCATAATCTAAGTAAATATGTTCGCTCGGGATCCCAGCGCGCAGCAGATCGCGTTTCATCGTCCACGGTTCATTGTACGAACGGTGAGCATTATCACCACTGAGTAAAAACCCTTTTACTTTGCCTTGCTCATACAAAGCGATCGCGGCTTCAATTCGGTGGGTATAGTAGTCATTGAGCGTTTTACCCAAGTACTTACTGGTTCCAAGTACAACAGCGACTTGGAATTGACCGACTTGATTTTGCTCGGTGACGATTTGTTTTTCGGCTTGCCAACTGACCCAGCGATCAATGCCAAGCACAAAAAGGCTTGAAATGAACAACAGTACAGACACGTAGCGAAGCAGCGTGTGAACCCGCTTTTTCCAAACAGGGCGAGAGTGATTTGAAGATGAAAATTTTAACACTAAATTTGACGGTTCCTTTGTGCCCAGATCCCGATAGCAATAAAGCAGAGCATAATAATGCTAAACATCATGCCTGATTCTAACTGCGAAAGTGTCCGAGCAAGGTAAGGGCTCGCTTTGATGATCACCAAACCGTAGCCGAAAGCGTTAATCAATATAAACGTAAATGTGCGAACGACAAAGTGTTGGTTGCGCATTAGCTTGCGCATCGCGGCGTTAATCTCTCCACCGAGCATCACGAGCAAACAAGCGATAAATGCAGTTGATATCTCCGTTAAATACGGTGATAAGTAATGCCCTGCGGGCGCTAAAAAGTTCATCATATTGACTCACAGAAAAGCCCCTAAACATCAGCCGAAGCTTAGGGGACAGCAGAGTAGTAGCTTAGAAAGCAGTGCGTTTGTAGCGGCGGTATACTGGCTGCCAAAAATGCTGCTCAATGGCGGTTTCTAACACATCATCTGGGATCTCCAGTGCAACGCCTTGCTCAATTGCTTTTTTCGCTACCGCAAACGCAATTTTCTTGGAAACGGAGTGAATGGCTTCCAGTGGTGGAAGTAACGCACCATGCCCATTAAGCGCCAGAGGTGAACAGTTGGCGAGTGCGCGGCTTGATTCCATCAGCATCTCATCAGTAACTCGACGCGCATTGACCGCCAGTACGCCTAAGCCGATACCAGGGAAAATATAGCTATTGTTGCATTGTGCAATTGGGTAGGTTTTACCGTTATGCAACACGGGATCGAACGGGCTGCCTGTGGCGACGAGTGCTTCACCGTTGGTCCAACGGATAATGTCATTGGGGGTCGCTTCAACACGGCTGGTTGGGTTCGATAGTGGGAAAATAATCGGGCGTGGGCAGTGTTTGTGCATCTCAGTGATAATCTCTTCACTGAATAATCCCGGAGCCCCAGAAACACCGACCAACACCGTTGGTTTGCCATTTTTCATTACTTCCAATAATGAGAAACCATTACCTTCTGTGTTCCAATCATGTGTGTCTTTGTTTTTTTGCACGAGGCGCTGTTGGAAATCAAGTAGGTTAGGCATTCCTTCTTGCAGCAGGCCCCAGCGGTCAACCATATAGACTTGAGAACGAGCTTGAGCATCTGAAATACCTTCTGACACCATTTGCGCGATGATTGCTTCGGCAATACCACAGCCTGCAGAGCCCGCACCAAGAAAAGCGATACGTTGCTCGGAGAGTTGACTGCCCGCGGCTTTGCATGCGGCCAATAGCGAACCTACAGTCACCGCCGCAGTGCCTTGAATGTCATCGTTAAAACAACAAATACGGTTTTTATAACGCTCTAATAGTGGCATTGCGTTCTTTTGTGCAAAATCTTCAAATTGGATCAGTGCATCAGGCCAGCGACGTTGCACCGCTTGGATGAACTCTTCTACAAATGCATCATATTCGGCCCCGGTAATCCGAGGGTGACGCCAGCCCATGTACATCGGGTCAGCCAAGCGCTGTGGGTTATTGGTTCCAACATCGAGCACGACCGGTAAAGTATAAGCAGGGCTAATACCACCACATGCGGTATAAAGTGCCAGTTTGCCGATAGGAATACCCATTCCGCCAATTCCTTGGTCACCCAAGCCGAGAATGCGTTCACCATCGGTCACTACGATAACTTTTACGTTATGGTTCGCTGCATTATTGAGTAAATCATCGATGCGATCTCGATTCGGAAAGGAAATGAACAGACCGCGGCCGCGACGATAAATATTTGAAAAGTTTTCACACGCGGCACCCACCGTTGGTGTGTAGATGATGGGCATCATCTCAGTGATGTGGTTTTGTACTAAACGATAGAATAAGGTTTCGTTAGTATCTTGAATATTACGCAGATAGATATGCTTATCCATATCACTTTCAAAGCTGCAGTATTGTTGGTATGCGCGAACAACTTGTTCTTGTATCGTTTCCGTCGTTTCAGGAAGCAGGCCTTCTAAGTTGAAGGAACTGCGCTCTTCAGCACAAAATGCACTGCCTTTATTGAGCAAAGGCGTGCTGAGTAGAGCGGGGCCCGCATAGGGAATATAAAGAGGGCGTTTATCATTATTCATTGTCGGCCTATTTTAGGGTAGAAGGGAACTCAAAAATGATAACGGTTTACTCATGAGATTGTAAATAGACGAGCGGCGACACATGGCACAGAATACTGAAGAATGCAGATAAAAACGGTAGAATTCTTCGTGTTAATTGCTGAGGGCATCAATGTACACATTTTTGTCTATTGGTCTCCTTAAGCAGAGATTTCAAAAGTAGTGTTGAGCGATGATCACTTTAAGTGATAAAGCGACTTTTTGTTCACGGTTTGAAATATTAATCAATCAGACACATATGTCAGTAAGTCTGTTTATGCCTTGTTACAAACCTGGTTTTGATATAGCCAATCCATTTGATTTTAAGGAATAAAAGACTGTTTTTTTATATCCTATTGCTATATGAACAATCATGGATGATATTGAGTACAGTGTGCTGCCAATTTGTCGGGGGACAAAATGAATACACAAGAAAGGACACGGGTGGTGTTTGATTACACTACATTTCTTGGCGCGTCATGTAATAAGAAATGGACATTCCTCGAAGCCATGACGTCATTTGCACCGATTTTTGGTACGGTATGGAAAGACAGCATTAAAGAATTATCAAGCCCAGAGGATCGCCTATGGGAAATGGCGTTGAAGTCGTTATCAACACGCCGTAGTGATGAAGCGAATTTAATTTCACTGGTGAGATTGGCGAAATTAGAGGGGATTGAAGAGCTAAAATTAGTAATGCCGTATGCATTGGATTCTGAACAGATCCAATTGATTCAAAATAAAAGCCAATCTTTGATAAAAAATACAAAACCAGACGAATTTATTATCACCCTGTAAGGGGATAAACAGATAACGGGGCATATTTAATGTCCCGTTATTGTTTTGAGTACTAGTCAATCAAGCCATATTGAGAACGCAGGATCGTAATGATCTCTTGCTTTGGGTTTTGGCTTAATACGATCGGTTGGCCAACAATTTTCTCTGCAATCGCAAGATAGGTGTTGGAAATATCCATTAATGCAGCCAAAGGCAGCGCATTATCACGTGCAAGCGCTTCTCGCTCAGCCATCCGTTCTTTGTTGAGTAAAATATCTGGGTCAGGGAAGTAGTTGAGCAAGAATTGACGAAAACCTTCTTTCGAATTTTCCACAATACGTCCTTGCTGATAGGAAGCGCTGTCCCAGATGCGAGAAGAGTCCGGCGTACCTACTTCATCCATATAAATGAGTTTCTCAACGCCGTTGGCATCGGTGACATAACCAAACTCAAACTTGGTATCGACGAAAATTTGCTCTACTTGGCAGAGTGCATGGCTAATGACGCTGAAGCCTTCTTTTAATAGCTTTTCGTACAAGGCAATATCTTCGACACGACTGAAGTTAAAAGCGGCAAAATTCTCTTCAATATTATGACGTGAGATATTGACATCATCGGTTTCTGGAACACCGGGAATGCCTTTTAAGATGCCTTTGGTTGATGGTGTAATGAGCAGTTCTGGCAGTTTTTTATCTTTCTGCAAGCTTTCTGGTAATTGAATACCACAAAAATCTCGTTCACCTTTTTCGTAAGCACGCCACATTGAACCGGTAATATACTGGCGACAAATCGCTTCAATTTTGATTGGCTTGGCTTTTTGCACAATCCATACAAAAGGATGGGGAATATCTAAAATATGGCTATCGGCTAACCCGTTCTCTTGAAATAGCTTAAACCAGTGGTTTGAAATCGCGTTCAATGCCGCGCCCTTACCCGGTACACCTTTGATGCCACCTTCGGCATGCCAGATACAATCAAAAGCAGAAATACGGTCACTGATTACCATAATGGCTAAAGGTGCATCAGGAGCAACGTTGTAACCTTTTTCTTTGATCAAACGCTGGCTATCTTCTGGAGTTAGCCAATAAACAGAGCGAACTTTGCCGCTATGAACAGGTTGGTGAGTGCGAATTGGGAGGTCGTCATTGACGGCAAGGATTTGATCAGCAAGGCTCATTTAGACATTCCTATCTTTTTCAAACGTCATACAGAGAAGATATCGCTTAGCTCAACGCTAGTAAGGATATCGATAAACTGTGCGCATCATACCAGAACTATTTTCTGCTGCCAGATAAAAAGCAAACGATTGCCTTTCGTTTGGAAAATTAAGCAGTGGTGAGTTGAATTCAGGAGAAAAGATGCAGTTCTGAGCCGATAAAGCGGCAAACATTGAGATAAAAGCGAAGTAAATAGAGGGGCGATGGCTCGCCAAAAGCCACACATGTGACTTTGGGCGAGTAGCACTGAGGATTATTAGGTTTAGCTGAGTAAAATTAAAATAGTTCCTGTCAGTGTCATCAGTATATTGGCGATAGCATAGGTGCCGGCATAACCCAATGCGGGAATGGTCGATTTTGCGTAGTCGTTAACGATATCCATCGCTGGTGCGCAAGTTCGTGCCCCGATAATCGCACCAAATAGAAGCGCGCGGTTCATTTTCAAAATGTACGCACCGACCAAATAGGCAAAGACGACTGGCACCACGCTGACTAAAAATGCAAGGCCGATCACTTGTACGCCCACTTCTGAGAGGTGCTGGAACATTTTCCCGCCAGCACTTAAGCCAATGCCTACCATAAAGAACATCAAACCTAGGTCTTTCACCATATTTAATGCCCCTTGCGGTACATAGCCGAAAGTGGGGTGGTTGGCTCGTAAAAAACCAAGCATAATGCCAGAAAGCAGTAGCCCAACCGCGTTGCCTAAACCGAAGGAGACTTGTCCAAAGGTCATGGTGATCAAACCAAATAAAATGCCGAGAATAAAGAAGCTACAAAAAGCGAGTAAATCGGCCATTTGACTATGGATAGAGATGAAACCGATTTTATCGGCCAAGCCTTGAACACGGCTTTTTTCACCACTGACTTGCAATACATCGCCTTTGGCAAGCACAATGTCTAAGTCCATTGGCATTTCAATTTGTGCGCGTATCACTCGGTTCAGGAAACAACCATATTCGGATAAATTCAGATCCGATAGGCGTTTACCGGCAATACTGTCACTTTTTACGACGATTTCCTCTTCAGAGATGCGCAAATCAAGTAAGTTGCGATCAAACACCTCTTTGCCATTTCGAAAGCTAGGGTCTAGCCTTGCATGGCTGTCAGGGAAGCCGACCAGTGCAATTTCATCCCCTTCTTGCAAGATGGCGTCACCGTCAGGATGGGCAAGAATGCCATTACGTCGAATGCGTTCAATATAACAACCCGTTTGACGATAAATACCAAGCTCACGTAAATTGCGCCCATCAATCCAGTTGATCAACTCTTGACCAACACGATAGGCACGGATGATGGGTAAATAGACTTTGCGTTGACCGCTACCACCCAAACCACGCTCTTGAGCAATCTGTTGAGCAGAATCAGAGAGGTTTTGTTTTTGCAGCTTAGGCAGTAACTTGGCAAACATGATCATGCTGATAAGGCCAATTAGATAAGCCATCGCATAACCCACCGAAACATTATCTAAAATAAGGGATAAATCCATATTTCTTGGAATGGTGGCTAGCCCGGAGTTTAACGCATCTTGTGCGCCTACTAATACGGGGGTGGAGGTTAATGCGCCTGCCATCATACCAGCAGCTAAGCCAAAATCGAGGCCGAGATAATAACTGCCAAAATAGGTGATCCAAGTGGCGGTAATGAGCACCACTAAACTTAAGATGAGATAATGTTTTCCGTCACGGAAAAATATGCCAAAAAAGTTAGGGCCAGCTTCAATGCCGACACAATAGATGAACAGCATGAAACCTATGGTTAAGGCTTCAGCATTGAAGGAAAAACCAAGGTGCCCCATGATGAGTGATGTAATTAACACCCCAATAGAGTTGCCCAGTTGTAAGCTACCAAAACGAATTTTGCCAAAACCAAGGCCAATCGCTAAGACAACAAAAATAAGAAGAATAGGGTTCTGATCAAGCAAAAGTACGACGTCGATATTCACGGCTCAACTCGTTATGTGTGCCAAGTGGGGTAGGTAAAGTGTGGGAATTGTATCTGAATATTGCAAAAAGATAAGTGAAATTTGTGACAATTGACATTTCATTGACCTAATTTGAGAGAAAGAGCCATTTATCTATAAATAGCAAAAACCCGCTAAAAATCAGCGGGTTTTTATGTTTCTTGGTTTTATTCGTCGAATAAGCCTAAATGTTCTTTCGCATAAGCTTCGAAATCAGTGCAACCACCGATGTGTTCTTGATCAATAAAGATTTGTGGCACAGTTTCAACCGGTTTACCCACTGTCTTTTCTAAATCAGCTTTGCTGATGCCTTCCGCGTGAATATCGACATAACGATAGTTAAAATCATCGCGTTTTAATTTCAATGTTTCAGCGTGTTCTTTTGCGCGAACACAGTAGGGGCAACCAGGGCGGCCAAAAATAACAACGAACATAGCTTTCTCCTTCATTCTTGTTGCATGCAACTATGCCCGATTCAAGGTCGGAAATAAAGTGGCATTCACCAGTTACTTCAATAGGTAAAAGCTATTGCTTATTCCTTAATCAAAGCAAGCTTACCTCTCGATGGTGTTGGGAATAGATCAATAATGGCTTGGCTGTGACATGCCGCATAAACTTGTGTTTTTTATATGGTTATTTGCTCCACATTGCACTGCATCAAAAAATTTTTTTAACGATAGGTGCACTCTAAACAGAGCTAATCTAGATGAGAGAAAAGGGAGTTATTCATGTTCCAATTTATGACGGCGACGCGGATCATTTTTGGAGAAGGAGCGTTATTGAATTCACTTTCTGTTCTCAACCAATATGGCTATAGCGTACTGCTGGTTTCGGGAAAAGAACAACAACGAGCTTCCCCTATTGTTCAATACCTGAAAATGCAGAATATGCGCTATCAGCATGTAGCTATTGTTGGTGAACCTAATATTACCATGGTGGAGGAAACGGCCATTTTAGGCCGACGTTTTCAACCGGATATGGTCGTTGCTATTGGTGGCGGTAGTGTGATTGATATGGGCAAGGCACTCGCGGCAATCATTCCTAACCAAGGTAACGTTTATGATTATGTGGAAGTGGTTGGCCGAAATGTGCCGTTAAAGACAAAACCGTTGCCATTTATTGCTATTCCAACCACCGCCAGTACGGGATCCGAAGTCACGCGTAATGCTGTGTTGAAATCGGGACAAGACAAAGTAAAAGTAAGCTTGCGCAGCCCAGATATGCTGGCAGATGTTGCGATTGTTGACCCCACGTTGACCTATGGTACCGACAGTTACACCTCTGGCAGAGGCGCAATGGATGCTTTTACGCATTTAATGGAAGCCTATGTGTGTGGTGAACCCAATCCACTCACCGATATGGTGTGTGAAGAGGGGTTGCGCAAACTCAGTCGTTCTATATTGCCAGCGTGTCGAAAAGATGATCATAAAGCGCGAGCGGATCTCTCTTTTGCAGCAATGCTTGGAGGAATGGCAATTACCAATGCAAAGCTTGGCGCTGCACATGGCTTGGCATCAGCATTGGGAGGAAAACTTGATGCTCCACACAGCGTGATCACGGCGCGTTTGGCCCCTCATGTTATGCGAGAAAACATTCGAGCAGCGCAAAAAGCAGGGCGAAATGATGTACTTACACGTTATAAAAAAATCGCTCAAATCGTGACTGGCAGAACAAATGTTCACGTTGAAGATGGCGTGCTGTGGGTGAAAATGATGTTAGATAAGTTGCAACTGCCTAAACTCAACCAGTTTGGTGTGTGCAATACGTCGTTTGAGCGCGTGGCGTTAGATGCTTTAAAGTCGGTCGCGATTAAAGGTAACCCTTTGCCTTTAACACAAGAAAGGTTAATCCATATATTAAATCAAGTTTGCGAGTGCCAAGGTGAGTGTGAGGAGTGGCAACCGAATTCATCCAATCAGGTAGAAGTTAGGCATGATCCAGTCGCGCCTGAAGGCAGCAAGCAAAGTTGATAAAAAAAACGGAGCAATTGAGCTCTAATGCCGATCAGTTAAGACTTTAATCGGCAGATCAGTTGAATGATCCTACCTTTATGTAAAAATCCGATAGACCTTGTTTATCGGATTTTTTTATGCACGTCTCTCAAGCCCTCGATATCATTAACAGTTATAAACCCAATCAAGTTGAAACACTCGCAGACCTCTTGCCCATTGAGCTCATCAATAGTGCTTATGAGCTTACTGATACCGTTACTCTAAGAAAACGAAAGCTCACTTTAGAGTCGATGGCATGGTTACTGGTTGGCATGGCTATCTATAATGATAAATCCATGGCTGACATTGTAAACATGCTCGATATTGTTGACCGCACAGGTAAGCCATTTGTTGCTCCAAGTGCATTAACACAGCGAAGAAAAAACCTTGGTGAGTCAGCCGCTAAAGCGCTCTTTGAGTGTACGCAAAGTCATTGGTTCAAACAGGCTAACTTACCAAACTGGAACGGACTTACGTTACTGGGTGTTGATTGGGTTTTATGGCGAACAGAAGACTCGAAAAACAATGCTGAAGCGTTTGCTAAGCCCACTAATCGGGATGGTAAAGAAACACAGTATCCACAGGTGCGCATGGTCTGTCAGATGGAGCTGAGCAGCCATTTAATCACAGGCAGTGCTTTTGACTCTTATACCGTCAATGAAATGAAGCTGGCAGAGCAGCTTATCGAAACGACCCCCGATAACAGCTTAACGCTCTTCGACAAAGGCTTTTACTCCCTAGGTTTACTTCAAGCATGGAGCTCGCAAGGCATCAATCGCCATTGGCTTATCCCGATGAAAAAAGGGCTGATTTATGAAGTCGTTCAGTCTTTTGGCCGACAAGATAAACTGATAAAACTGAAGAGTAATCCGCAAGCGCGTAAGAAATGGCCAGAGCTAGAAGAAGAGGTTGTGGTACGTTTAATCACGAGAGTCAAAGAGGGGAAGCAATACGATGTTCTCACCTCAATGGTTGACCCTATGCTTTATCCCAAATCAGATATAGTCGGTTTATATGAATACCGTTGGGAAATTGAACTGGGGTACCGAGAGCAAAAACAATACATGCTTGGTAACCGCCTTACACTGCGAAGCCGACTCCCAGAGCTCGTGAGACAAGAGCTCTGGGGAATACTACTGACATACAACTTAGTCAGATATCAAATGGTGCAGATGTGTAATACGTTGAATGGAGACTACTTGCCATACCAACTTAGCTTCAATGGAGCCTTAGCCCACATCATGCGCCTAATAGTGGGGCTTCCCTACTCGTCACCGGGAGCCATACCGAGGCAACTCCAAAACTTCTATGCAATGAGTGGGAGTTTAATACTTGAGCCAAGACGAGAAAGAGCCTTCCCTAGAGTCGTGAAGAAAAAGCCAAGCCGATACCCTAGAAAATACAATGCCGCTCACCTTAAGTGAACGGCATTAGAGCACTGGGCTCCCTGTTAAGAATAGAAATACGGTGATTAAAGATCGTTGAACTCTGGGCAATACTCAATTAAACCAGCTCGTCCGTTCAATTCGCCGTCGACTAATGCAACGATCTGAAACGCGCCAGCTGGAACATCCCAACGACAACGAAAATCAGATTTCGCCGCCTCTTTAAAGCCAAAGCGTTGATAATAATCCGGGTCACCCAAAACCACACAAGCTGGATAATCGAACTCAGCCAAACAGATTAACCCCTCTTTTACCAACGAGGCGGCGACACCTTGATTTCGCCACTCTTTTTTCACGGCCAACGGTGCAAGCCCTTGCCAATTTAAGTCTTCACCATTGAGTAAGACTGGGCTAAACATCACATGACCAACGACTTCGCCGTCATCATCACAGGCCACTAAAGAGAGAGTCAAATGGCTGTTTTCCCTTAATGTCATAACCAAATTAGCTTCAGCATCTGTCTCAAAGGCTAATTTTAATAAGCGGTCAATCGCTAAGATATCCGCTGGCGCTTCAGTTCGAATAAGCATTCATTACCTCATTTTGTGTCACTGGCGATTGTACGCCCTTATGCACAAAATCTGCTAGCTGATTTATTAACATCTGGAACGGTTTTGGTAAAAGCTCTAGGTCAACACTGTCCATCAGATTCTTCACCTCTAACCCCAGTTCGGTATCCCCTTCAATGGAGAGTCGACGTTGAAAGAACAGCGTATCAGGATCTTCTTTTCGACCAGCAATCAACACCATATCATTTAGGTTACCGCTAAAGCTGACATCTTCCACTTCCGTCTTATCAGACACAACAAGTTGTTCCGCTTGATAGCTGATATACCAATTCAAATTCAAATCGCGAATTGAAACCTTTAACCATTTCCCATCAAGAAATTCAAAGTCACCTTCTTGCAAAGCCTCATGAAATATAGTTTTCAACCCTTCTAGCAAGGCTTTTTTTTGTACAACTTGCGGTAAGAAGTGGACTGGGGATCGCAAAATTGAAGCGGCGTTTTGAACTAGTTGAGTACGAATCTTGTGAATCACGAGCGTTATCCGTTACTTTGTAATGCCATAGTACCTAATCATAATGGATGTGGGGGTGCAAATTCCTGTGATGCATCAAAAAACGTACATTGTTTGAGAACCTTTTCTAGCTTAGTAATCAAAGTTATAGTTAATGTGTTACTTACGTTGTAACATCCTCATGAATATAAGTGCTCTGGAGAGTGGTAGTAGCTTGATGCCTTCGCAACATTTACAACATTGGTTTGCAAAAATCACGTCGAACAGTCCGTTCTTTTTTGCCATCTTGAACGACCAACATAACTATGTGATGGTCAATGAACGTTATTGTGATATTGCAGGGCTGAGCACAACCGAATTGGTTGGAATGAATGACTCACAAATTCTGGGTGAGCACTTCTACCGCCATCTCAAACCCTATTATGAACGAGCATTTCAAGGAGAAACGCTTGAGACCGAACTGACTCTTCACGAGATCGATTTAGAAACGAGTTTGCATTTCTCTTTATCACCTATCATGGGTGATAAAAAAGTCGAAAATATTGTGTTTCACGCGATCGACACCTCCGAAAAACAGATCCTCATTCGCTCATTAGAAGAGTCGGAAAATAAGTTTTCAACCTTGACTAGCTTGCTTCCTGATGGATTGTTGCTGGTCGATGACGACTGCATTATCTCTGCTAACCCCGCATCGGCTCGTTTACTCGGTTTTGAAAATACCTCAGAGCTTCTTGGTGAAGAGTTATCGCGCTTGTTTGTCGATGAAAAAAGTAAAACCGTATTCAGTTCTCCACTCAGTTTATTACTCGCAGGGGCACCATTGGTCTGCCTCACTGGACCAAAGTGTGGCTTTGAACGTAAAGTTCAACTGCACGCTGGAGCCACCGTCGTGCTGGGCAACAGCTCACAACTGATTTTGATTCAAGATGCAGAAGATGCACCTAAGCAGTTGTCTTCGACTATGCATGCCGATATCCACATTGACTCGCTGACTAACTTGTATAACCGTTTTGGTTTCACTAAACGTTTAGAACAGTTCATTCAAAATGAAACACCCCTTGTGATGCTCTATTTAGACATTGATAACTTCAAAAACATCAATGACTCTTTAGGCCATCATATTGGCGATAAAGTCATTAAAGAGGTCTCAGCACGGCTAAAACGTTTACTACCGCAACAAGCGATTGTGGGCCACCTTGGCGGCGATGAATTTGGACTAATACTGCCTGATCCTGAAAATAGTCACGCCGCTGAAATGTTGGCTGAACGCATCATTTCTTTGATTAACCAACCGTTTGATCTGCACCATTTCAGTAAACGCTTAGCCTGCTCCATAGGTAGTGTCGCCTACCCTGGTGACGGTAGCGATGCTCGCGTATTGTTGCAAAACGCCGATACGGCGATGTATGAAGCCAAAGATCGTGGTAGAAACCGTCTGATTAAGTTCAACGATCAAATGAACAAGGAAGCGCGCATGCGCTTATGGCTTGAAATTGAACTGCAAAAAGCGCTGCAACAAAATGGCCTTGAAGTGTGGTATCAACCGAAAGTAAATGCTCGCGACTTCAGCATCAATGGTGCGGAAGCTTTGGTGCGCTGGAAACACCCTGTGGAAGGGTATATCAACCCGGGCGCTTTTATCCCTGTCGCGGAAAAAGCTGGGCTGATTGAACATTTAGGCCGAGTGGTGATGCGTGATGTCTTCTCGACCGTAAAACGCTGGAAGCTGCAAGGTATTTTACCAGGTCGCGTGGCGATCAATTTATCGCCCGAACAGTTTTGTAACCCGAAGTTGATTGATTATATGGAAAAACTGCTTCGCACCACGGAGCTTGATCCAAACTGCATCACATTTGAACTGACCGAAAGTGCCGTCATGAGCGACAGCGAACACACCTTGCAAATGTTGAATGCGATCAAAAAACTGGGCTTTTCGCTGTCCATTGACGACTTTGGTACGGGGTATTCCTCGCTCTCTTACCTCGCTCGCTTCCCGATTGATGAACTTAAAATTGACCGCGCTTTTATAACGGATATCGATACGCTTCCTAAACAAATCACCGTCATTGAAAACATCATCAATTTAGGAAAATCACTCAACTTAACGGTCGTTGCCGAAGGTGTGGAAACTCAACAACAAGCCACACTGCTCTCTAATCTCAACTGTAACTCAATTCAAGGCTTCCATTTTTATCGGCCACAACCGAGGCAGGAAGTAGAAGAGTTATTCGTTCAAAATCGTCGTCATCGTTCTACTCCCAAATAAGTAAATCTCGTTTATTCGCCCCAAACCTGCCTTACATCAAATTTGCTATTCATAATGCTTCATAAAATACTACTACTTTCCCTTAGATATCGTACGGATCAATGGAACTTTTATGTCCTGCAGGTAACCTGCCTGCTCTAAAAACAGCGATCGATTGTGGTGCAGATGCGGTTTATATCGGCTTCAAAGATGATACTAATGCTCGCCACTTTGCTGGCCTTAATTTCGCAGGTAAGAAGTTAGATAAAGCGGTGCAATATGTTCATGATCACCATAAAAAAATTCATGTCGCGTTAAATACCTTCGCCCACCCTAATGGCTTCGAGCGTTGGACTCACGCCGTCGATAATGCCGCCAGTTTAGGCGTGGATGCGTTGATCATCGCCGATATCGCGATATTGGATTATGCCGCTAATCGATATCCAGATCTCGAACTGCATCTTTCTGTGCAAGCCTCCGCCACCAACGTCGCCGCTATCGAGTTTTATAAGCAGAATTTCAATATTAAGCGGGTGGTGTTACCGCGAGTGCTATCAATCCATCAAGTCAAACAGCTCTCACGTAATATGATGAGTGACGTCGAACTTGAAGTATTTGCCTTTGGCAGCTTATGCATTATGTCTGAAGGGCGCTGTTATCTCTCTTCCTATATGACGGGAGAATCACCCAATACTGTCGGAGCCTGTTCGCCCGCGAAATATGTCCGCTGGCAAGAAACGGACTCGGGTTTGGAATCTCGCTTAAACGAAATTTTGATTGATAAATACGCAGCCGGAGAAAATGCAGGCTACCCAACCTTGTGCAAAGGTCGTTTTGAAGCGCAGATCGATGGGCAACCTAAACGCTACCACGCACTGGAAGAACCAACCAGTTTAAATACGTTATCACTATTACCAGAACTGTTTGCAGCCAACGTTGCTTCCGTCAAAATTGAAGGCCGCCAACGTAGCCCTGCATATGTGGAGCAAGTGACGAAAACATGGCGCGCAGCGATTGATCGCTACCAAGCAAATCCACAAGCCTACCAAGTAGAAACGGCTTGGAACACCGCCTTAGCCAACGTATCTGAAGGCACGCAAACCACACTCGGCGCGTACCATCGCCAATGGCAATAAGAGAATGGAGAAGAGAATGAAATATGCGCTAGGCCCTTTACTCTATTTTTGGCCCAAACAAGAGGTGGAAAATTTTTATCAGCAGGCAATACAGAGCTCTGCTGATGTGATCTATTTGGGTGAATCGGTCTGCTCCAAGCGACGTGAGATAAAACCACAACACTGGTTTGAGATCGCCAAAGCGCTTTCACAAGCGGGTAAACAGGTTGTGCTCTCAACCATGGCGCTACTGGAAGCGCCGAGCGAAATCAATGTGATGAAAAAGTATATTGAGAATGGCGATTTTGCGATTGAAGCCAATGACGTTTCGGCGATTCAACTCGCTAGTGAAAAACGCCTTCCTTTTGTGGTTGGGCCCGCCGTGAATGCTTACAACGCGCGCACACTGCAACTGTTCCTAAAGCAAGGGATGATCCGTTGGTGCATGCCTGTTGAACTCTCCCGTGATTGGCTAATCAATGTATTGCAACAATGTGACGAGCTTGGTATCAAAAACCAGTTTGAAGTAGAAGTTTTTAGCCACGGATACCTGCCACTGGCTTACTCCGCACGCTGCTTTACCGCACGGGCCGAAAACCGTGCGAAGGATGAATGTGAGACTTGCTGTATCAAGTATCCAACCGGAATTCAGGTTCACAGCCAAGAAGGCCAAGCGGTATTTAACCTCAACGGTATCCAAACCCAGTCGGGCTATTGCTATAACCTTGCTAATGATTTGCCAAGTATGGCGGGGTTGGTCGATGTCGTTCGTTTAAGCCCACTAGGTCTTGAGACATTCGAACATCTGTCGCAGTTCAAGGCCAATGAAAAAGGAGAACATCCCTCCCCTTTAACCAATCACCAATGTAACGGCTATTGGCACCAATTACCGGGCCTAGCGATTCAACAAAGCTGAGCGTAGCCTCCCCCTAGAGAAAAGGGGGAGGCTCTTGTTAAGCGAACACGGTTTGCTTGGCGTTATCACAAGGTAGTGCACGCAAATCTCGCCACAACATCAAACCCACCACCAAACTTAACGCAATATTGGAAATGGGGAAGGCAATCCACACACCAGTCACGCCATATAACTTAGGTAACAAATACAAGAACGGTAGTTGGATCGCCATATTACCAATGGTGACAAACATCGCCTTACTGCCGCGATTAGTCGCTTGATAAAAGGCGGCGGCGACAACTAAAAATCCATCCAAAAACAGCGCGAACATATGCAGTTTTAAGCCCAGTACAGCGCTTGCCATCAATTGCGGGTCAGTTGAATTGAAGACCGCAACAACCTGAGTGGAAAACAAGTTCAGCAGCACCACAAAACCCAGCCCGCCAAGCACGGCAATGCTCATTGCAATTTTGAGCAGTTTTCTAATATGAAGATAGTTTTTGGCACCATAATTGAAGCTAACTAACGGCTGCATACCATTCGCGATGCCCTCTGCCGTTAAGTAATAAACCGTGACGATATAGCCTAATATCGCGTATGCCCCAACAAGTACTGCGCTGCCATAGTGAGCAAATAGACTGTTGTGCACCGCCACCATCATCGAACCGTAGGCATACATAAAAAAGCTTGAAGTACCAATCGCAACAATCTTAGGTAACAACGACCATTGCACCCTCATCACCGAGAGTGACAGCTGCAACTTGGCACGTTTCGAAAAGAAATAGCCTATACCTAATACAGTCACACTTAATTGTGCGAGTGCCGTTGCTATGGCGGCACCAGTAAGTTCCCAATGTAAAACGGCAATAAACAGATAATCAAAGAGAATATTGATTATCGCACCACTCACCATCAGCAATGTGGCTACATTAGGGCTGTCGTCGTTTCGTAACAAGAAAGGCATCGCAATAGAGCCAAGCGTAAAGACACAAGCGATCACTAATACCTGCAAATATTGCAAGCCAAGTTCGTAGACTCGTCCTTCAACGCCTTGCCACGCAATGAAATCGTCCGCAAGAAACCATAGAATTGTCGCCACCACGGGAGCTAGCATCACAAGCAACAATAGGCCAGTAGCAAGCACTTGCTTGGCTGCCGCCATGTTCCCTTCACCTTGCTTGATCGAAGCCAGAGCACCAGTTCCAACGCCCACCAACATGCCAAGCCCTAAAATAAAGCCAATAATAGGCCACGCAACGTTAATGCCCGCCAATCCCTCAGCACCAACATAATGACCAATAAAAATACCATCCACCACTTGATACAAGCCATTGACTAACATAGCTGCCACGGTCGGAATGGTATAGCGCCAAAATTGGCGGTAAATTGAATTTTTCATAACAGACACCATAGTTAGCAAAGCTAACTATATAAGTAAATTAAAGTAATACTTTGGATAACAACATATTAAAACACAGTGCTTCTTCTTCCGAGAGATGCTTAGTCACTTGCTCTGCGACAACAGCGTACACTTTCGCTTCATCCGCTAAATGCTCACGCGCAGTATCGGTGAGAGAAACTCGGTAAGAACGCGCATCATCTTGGCATTGTGCCGTCTGAACTAACCCTTTATTTTTAAGCCTTTTAACCATATTTGATACCGATGGTTTACTCACTTCCATCTCATTAGCTAAATCAGTTAAGCGCAGTGGCAAAGAAAAGCTTTGAATCACTTTAAGGTAATCATATTCATTAAAGCTCAATTGTGAAATGGGATCAGCTTTGCTATACCGACGCCAGATTTTGGCACTAAAACGCTCTAATTTTTCTAAGTTAGCTTCTAGTTTCACTGTTTTTCAAATCAAAATGGTTATCAAGGCTAACTATTTTATGGATCTTTAGATCGTTAAGCAACAAAAAAACCGCTGAAAAAGTCAGCGGCTTTAAGGGAAAGGATATAGCAAGGTATTTATTGCTGAGACTCTGGCTGTTCTGCTTTCGCCTTAGCTAAATAGTCGGCTCTTACTTGCTGGAAAATTTTCCCCAATTCAAGATAAGCGTATCGATGCTCAACATATTCGTAGACGTTAAATGACAACGCAAGCTTGTACAAGGCGATCGCGTGCGCGTAATTTCCCTCTTGTTGGTAACGCTTAGCGAGATAAAAATAGACTTCAGTTAAACGCTGTGCTTGTATCGCATTACCGCTGCCTTCTTCTAAGATCATCTTAAAAGCTTGCTCTTCCGATATCTCTTTAAGCGTTAACGCAACCAAGAGCCATCCCCATTGATCATCTCGAACTTTATAGCGATTGAAGAGATCCACACGTGCCTGCAAAGGCTCGCTTTCACTTTGAATAATATATAGCCACAATGCACGAAAGGGATCACTAGGGTCATGTTGATAATGTGCGCGAATCTCTTCCAGCGCAAGTTCTGTACGGTCGCCGTAATAAAGTGCGATGGCTCTGTTACGCTCAGCGTAAAAATTGTCAGGTTCAAGTTCTAATGTCGAATCAAATGCCTCATAAGCGGCATCAAACTCTGCAACTTGCGTGTAATACACGCCTAATAAATTAAAGATATCAGGCTGCGCCGGGTTAAGCGCGAGTGACTGCTCAAAATCTAAACGTGCTAAAGTGCGTAGCCCAACACTGTCGTAGTTGTTACCACGCTCATAAAACATTTTGGCCCGCACATCATCAGGCAGATCAGTACGTTGTAGCAGTTGCGTCAAACGCGCTATCTGAACTTGTTGCTGTAATGAAGACTGCAATGGCACTGCCATCGGAGGGTATACCCATTGACTTTGATTGTCATTTTGAGTTGACGCGCAGCCCGACATTATCAGTATCAAAGCACTCAATGCGGCCGTTGGAAACCATTTCACAAATAAAACTCCTGTGTACCCCAAAGCCCAAGATAAGTGGGTGTATCGCATTAATCTAGGCATGAAAAAGGGAGCGAATAACGCTCCCTTTATATCATGCTTTATGTTGAAAAGGCGACTAAAGCGCCGTGCTTCTCAAGCTTAAAGTGGCCTTATTCAGCCGTTGGTGCTGCAACAACTTCTTCAGCTGGTTTCTCTACCGCTTCTTTCATGCTTAGACGAACACGGCCTTGGCGGTCGATTTCAAGTACTTTAACTTGAACTTCTTGGCCTTCTTTCAAGTAATCAGACACTTTTTCGATACGTTGATCCGCGATTTGAGAAATGTGTACCAGACCATCTTTACCAGGAAGGATGTTAACGAACGCGCCAAAATCAGCCAGACGAGCGACCTTACCAGTATAGATAGCGCCGACTTCAACTTCAGCCGTGATCTCTTCAATGCGACGAATCGCTTCTTTAGCTTGAGCGCTATCGGTTGCCGCAATCTTGATTGTACCGTCATCTTCGATTTCGATGGTTGTGCCCGTCTCTTCAGTTAGAGCACGGATCACAGCACCACCTTTACCGATCACGTCTTTGATTTTCTCAGAGCTGATCTTCATGGTGTAAATGCGCGGTGCAAATTCAGAAATCTCAGCACGAGCACCAGAGATCGCTTGATCCATCACAGAAAGGATATGCTTACGTGCACCTTGTGCTTGGTTTAGCGCAATTTGCATGATCTCTTTGGTGATACCTTCGATCTTAATGTCCATTTGCAGTGCAGTGATACCTTGGTTAGTACCCGCTACTTTAAAGTCCATGTCACCTAGGTGATCTTCATCACCGAGAATGTCAGAAAGAACAACGAAATCATCGCCTTCTTTAACAAGACCCATTGCAATACCTGCAACTGAAGACTTGATTGGTACACCTGCATCCATCAGAGCAAGAGAAGTACCACATACCGAAGCCATTGAAGATGAACCGTTAGATTCTGTGATTTCTGATACGACACGAACTGTGTATGGGAACTCTTCCACTGAAGGCATAACGGCAGCGATACCACGCTTAGCCAGTTTACCGTGGCCGATTTCACGACGCTTAGGAGAGCCTACAAAACCAGTTTCGCCCACACAGTATGGAGGGAAGTTGTAGTGTAGTAGGAAGTTATCTTTACGCTCACCTGTTAGCTCATCGATGATTTGAGCATCACGCTGAGTACCAAGAGTAGCGGTTACGATTGCCTGAGTTTCACCACGAGTAAACAGTGCAGAACCGTGAGTACGAGGAAGAATACCAGTGCGTACGTCTAGCGCACGAACCATGTCTTTTTCACGACCGTCAATACGTGGGTTGCCAGCAATAATGCTACGACGTACAACCGTCTTCTCTAGATCGTGGAAGATAGTGTGGATTTCTTTCGCATTTGCTTCAGGATCTTCACCAAGAATTACTTTGTTTACTTCAGCAGCAATTTCATGAATACGGTCGTAACGAGCCATTTTTTCAGTGATTTTGTAAGCTTCAACAAGCTTAGCTTCTGCTAGTTCAGCGATCTTGCTATTAAGTACTGTGTTCTCTTGAGGAGCAACCCAATCCCAAGCTGGAGTGGCAACTTCAGCAGCAAATTCATTGATCGCTTTAATCACAGCTTGTTGTTGGTCGTGGCCGTAAACAACCGCTGCTAGCATTTCTTCTTCAGTTAGGTTATCCGCTTCTGACTCAACCATCAGTACCGCGTTGTCTGTACCTGCAACCACAAGATCAAGACGAGATACAGCAAGCTCGGTCATGCTTGGGTTAAGCACTAATTGACCATCAATGTGACCCACGCGCGCCGCGCCAATAGGACCATTGAATGGAATACCAGAGATAGCAAGTGCTGCTGAAGTACCAATCATAGTCACGATATCAGGTTGAACGTCTGGGTTTACAGACATCACTGTCGCGATGACTTGAACTTCATTTTTAAATGCATTAGGGAAAAGAGGACGAATTGGGCGGTCAATCAGACGCGCAGTCAAAGTTTCGCCTTCTGATGGACGACCTTCACGCTTGAAGAAGCCACCTGGAATTTTACCCGCTGCGTAAGTACGCTCTTGGTAGTTAACAGTAAGAGGGAAGAAGTCTTGACCTTCTACTGCTTCTTTTTTACCAACAACAGAAACGAATACCGCGGTATCGTTCATAGTGACCATAACAGCCGATGTAGCTTGGCGTGCGATAACGCCGGTTTCTAGAGTGACGGTATGATTACCGTATTGGAATGATTTCACTACTGGTTTATCAAACATTGTTTATCCTTGCTCTAGAGTTGCCTCTAGATTGAATGAAATAACACTCAAGACATTACGAATCGCGACTAGTAAAAATAGGCTCTATATCACGGGAAACAAAGCGTTGGGCTTGCCGCTCCCACTGGTATCTGAACGCTACTTTTAATAGCCGCGACCTGCTGGCCGACTTCGGTGACTGTAATGCTATGAGTATGAAGCGTTAAAGTACATACAACACACTTTAACGGCGGGTAGTATAGCGACTTAGGAGAGATTGTGCCAAATTTAGATAACAAAAAAGGGGCTAAAAGCCCCTTTTCTGAACAAACTGATCTTAGCGACGTAGCTCAAGACGTTTGATTAGGTCTTGGTAACGACCTAAATCTTTACCTTTTAGGTAGTCTAGAAGCTTACGACGGCTTGAAACCATGCGTAGTAGACCACGACGGCTGTGGTGATCGCCTTTGTGAGTTTTGAAGTGACCTTGTAGGTGGTTGATAGAAGCAGTTAGTAGTGCTACTTGTACTTCTGGTGAACCAGTGTCGCCTTCGCCACGTGCGTATTCAGCAACGATTGCCGCTTTAGTTTCTGCATTCAGAGACATAATGCTCTCCTAATAAGAGTAAGTTTAAAGGTGTAGCAGCCAATCTCTGATTCAGCCGCTACGCGAAGCCGGGATTATAGGGAAATCCCCAACGTTAAGCAATAGCTATTTAAAGCGACTCTTCGTCTCTAAAAACGACCAATCGCTTAGGCGCAACACGACCATCTTGGTCAATTTCACCCACACCGATAAAGAGTTTCTCTTCACCCATGGTCATGCGCACTGTGCCATCAAGTGGCACACCCAACACTTGCACTGGTTGGCCATGTTGTACCATGTCTGCCAACTCAGGAATAAGGTTAACTTCCGGCAAATCTTGCACCGCACTGTCCATTGGCATCAATAACGAGTCCAACACATTTTTCGGTGCGACATCATCACGCAGCGCCTGTTGCAGCAATGCATCAAGTTGCTCTAAAGTCACCATCTTCTCATATGGGTACTTCGCGACCGCAGTACGACGCAGCATGGTCACATGTGCGCCACAACCAAGCATTTCACCTAAGTCATCCACGATAGTGCGGATATACGTGCCTTTCGAACAGTGCACATCCATTTCAACTTCATCACCTTCGAAACGAATCAATTCAATATCATAGACAGTGATTTTTCGAGATTCGCGCGGAATATCAATGCCTTCACGAGCGTATTCATATAGAGGACGGCCTTGATATTTCAGTGCAGAAAACATTGACGGAATTTGGTCGGTTTCACCACGAAAACGCTCGATGCACTCTCGCAGGGTATTTAATTGCACATTGACAGGGCGTGTTTCCACTACCTCTCCGTCTGAATCAGAGGTATTGGTTCGCTCACCCAGTTTTGCAATGACTCGATAACGCTTATCTGAATCAAGTAAAAACTGAGAGAATTTTGTCGCTTCACCAAGGCAAATAGGCAACATTCCTGTTGCCAAAGGATCGAGCGCGCCAGTGTGTCCGGCTTTTTCTGCAAAATAAATACGTTTTACTTTTTGTAAGGCATCATTCGAGGAGATACCCGTTGGCTTATCCAGTAAAATTACCCCGTTGATTGGGCGACCTTTACGACGACGAGCCATCTATTCATTCCCTTCTTCTGCAGACGCTTCATCTTCACGCCCTGCATCTTTCTGTCTGCGCTTATCATTGCTGACCACTTCAGTCACCAAGTTGGACATGCGCATACCTTCAACCAAAGTATTGTCATAAGTGAAGCGAATTTCTGGTGTCAAACGTAAGCGAATACGTTTGCCAAGCATCATGCGGATATGAACTTCATGCTCTTTTAACGCAGCTAAGCAGCTTTCTGGGGTCTGCTCACCAACGCATAGAAACGTCACAAACACTTTTGCATAAGCAAGGTCACGTGACACTTCGACTTCTGAAATAGTCACCATACCTAAGCGTGAGTCACGGACTTCACGTTGTATGATCATGGCGAGTTCTTTTTGCAGCTGTTGGGATACGCGCTGCGTGCGGCTAAATTCTTTTGACATATCTTTTCTCACATATAGAAAGAATGGGGGGATGGTTCAACCCAGCCCCCCATGGTGTATTCAACAACCGATTACTGTCTATTTCAATACAGCAACGTCAGTCAATTAATCCAGTGTACGTTTAATTTCCACTGTTTCGAAGACTTCGATTTGGTCACCAACGCGAACATCATTGTAGTTCTTAACGCCGATACCACATTCGTAGCCATTCTTCACTTCTTGCACGTCATCTTTAAAGCGACGTAGCGATTCAAGCTCACCTTCGTAGATAACCACGTTATCACGTAGAACACGGATAGGGCTATTACGTTTGATAACGCCTTCAGTCACCATACAACCAGCAACTGCACCTAGTTTAGGTGATTTAAATACTTCACGAACCTGAGCAAGACCAATGATCTCTTGCTTAAACTCTGGTGCTAGCATGCCGCTCATGGCCGCTTTTACTTCATCAATCAATTGATAAATGATTGAGTAGTAACGTAGGTCTAAGTTTTCAGATTCGATAGTACGACGAGCTGATGCATCAGCACGAACGTTAAAGCCAAGTACGATAGCGTTAGAAGCTGCTGCAAGTACTGCGTCAGTTTCTGTGATACCACCCACACCAGAACCCACGATGTTCACTTTCACTTCATCAGTTGAAAGGTTACGCAGTGAATCAGCAATGGCTTCAACCGAACCTTGAACGTCTGCTTTTAGTACCACGTTCAGTTCAGCCACTTCGCCCGCTGTCATGTTAGAGAACATGTTTTCAAGCTTAGATTTCTGCTGACGTGCAAGCTTCACATCACGGAATTTACCTTGACGATAATTTGCCACTTCACGTGCTTTACGCTCATCACGTACCACTGTTGCTTCATCACCGGCAGCTGGAACACCAGACAAACCTAGAATTTCAACAGGAATTGATGGGCCCGCTTCCGTAACTTCGTTACCAGTTTCGTCGCGCATCGCACGAACACGGCCATATTCTTGACCACACAGTACGATGTCGCCTTTGCGTAGTGTTCCTGATTGAACAAGAACGGTTGCTACAGGGCCACGGCCTTTATCAAGACGAGATTCAACCACCACACCAGACGCCATACCATCTTTAACAGCATGAAGCTCAAGAACTTCAGCTTGAAGTAGGATAGCTTCTAGTAGACCTTCAATATTGGTTCCCTGTTTCGCAGAGATGTGAACAAACATGTTCTCACCGCCCCACTCTTCAGGAATGATGTTGTGTTGAGCAAGCTCATTTTTCACGCCATCTGGGTTCGCGCCATCTTTATCGATTTTGTTTACTGCAACGATAAGTGGCACATTCGCTGCTTTCGCATGTTGAATCGCTTCAACCGTTTGTGGCATTACGCCATCATCTGCTGCAACAACCAATACAACGATATCTGTCGCTTGAGCACCACGAGCACGCATTGAAGTAAACGCAGCGTGTCCAGGAGTATCAAGGAAGGTGATCATACCGTTTGGTGTTTCAACGTGGTAAGCACCAATGTGCTGAGTAATACCACCGGCCTCGCCTGATGCAACGTGTGTGCGACGGATGTAATCAAGTGTTGATGTCTTACCGTGATCAACGTGACCCATGATGGTCACAACTGGCGCACGAGGTACTGCTTCAAACTTGTTATCACGGTCAGAAAGGATCGCTTCTTCCAGTTCATTCTCTTTGCGGATGAGAACTTTATGACCCATTTCTTCAGCGACTAATTGCGCGGTTTCTTGGTCGATCACTTGGTTGATGGTTGCCATTGCGCCCATCTTCATCATCACTTTGATAACTTCAGTTGCTTTCACTGACATTTTGTTTGCCAGTTCAGAAAGAACAATCGTTTCACCGATCACAACATCTTGCTTAGCGACAACCGCTGTTTTATCAAAACCATGTTGCATCGATGCAGGTTTAGCCATACGACCTTTACGAGCTTTGCCTCGGCGCGTACCGCGCTCTTGCTTATCATCCTGAGATGAGATTTTGCTCTTATTAGCTTTCGTAGATTTACGGCTAGCACCTTCTTCACGGCGATCTGCTTCATCTTCGGCTTCACGTGCATACGTTGAAGTCGTAACATGGTAATCTGTATTTTCTTCCATACTACCCTTTTTCTCTTCTTCAGCAGACCAACGCTCTTTATTCTTCTCAGCCAATTCACGTGCTATTTCTAGCTGGCGCTGACTTTCCTCTTCAGCTTTACGTAATGCTTCGGCTTCTTGACGACGTTTAAGCTCTTCGGCTTCTTTTCGCGCTGCTTCTTGCTTCATTTTATTTTCAGCAGAAAGTTCTGGTTTCACTGCAGAACGTTTTGCTTTCTCATCCGCGTTAGCTGTTGCATTCGTTTGTGCTTCAACCTTCGCTTTCTCTTGTGCCTCACGCTTCGCTTTTTCTTCGGCTTCACGCTTTGCTTTTTCTTCGGCTTCGCGCTCTGCTTTTGCTTGTGCTTCACGCGCTGCTAATTCTTGTGCTTCACGTTGCGCGGCTTCTTCCGCTTCACGTGCTGCTTCATCGTCTACTGCACTGCGCTTAACGTAGGTACGTTTTTTACGCACTTCAACTTGAACATTCTTACTTTTGCCGCCGCCGGCATTGACGCTCAATGTGCTGCGTGTTTTTCGCTGCAACGTCAAACGAGTCGGCTCTGAGTCACCAGTGGTATCACCGTGCTCTTTTCTAAGATGTGACAGTAGCTTATGCTTTTCATCATCAGAAACGTTATCAGAACTCGTTTTGTTCATGCCTGCATCAGCAAGTTGTTCTAACAAGCGGTCAACTGGCGTACCAATTTCTTCACTCAGTGCTTTAACTGTAAGTTGTGTCATGCCGCTCTCTCCCCTTGCTGAGAATTATTCTTCTTCGCTAAACCAACAAATATTGCGCGCTGCCATGATCAATTGACCTGCACGCTCTTCTGTTAAACCTTCAATATTTTCGAGGTCATCAATACCTTGGTCAGCAAGATCTTCTAATGTGACTATGCCTTTCGCTGCGAGTTTAAAGGCCATTTCACGCTCTAAACCTTCTAGTGCGAGCAGATCTTCTGCTGGCTCTAGCCCTTCAAAAGACTCTTCTTGTGCTAGCGCAATCGTGGTCAACGCATTCTTCGCGCGAGTACGCAATGCTTCGATGATATCTTCATCTAGGCCGTCAACTTCAAGTAGCTCAGCAACTGGCACATAAGCCACTTCTTCAAGCGTTGAGAAGCCTTCTTCAACCAATAACTCAGCGAAGTCTTGCTCGATATCGAGGTACTTCATAAAGTTTTCAATAGAAGCCATCGATTCTTCTTGATGTTTTTTCTGTAGATCAGCAACCGTCATAACATTCAATTCCCAACCAGTCAGTTGAGAAGCGAGACGTACGTTTTGACCATTACGACCGATTGCTTGCGCTAGGTTATCCGCTTCAACAGCAATATCAATTGAATGCGTATCTTCATCCATGATGATCGATGCAACATCTGCTGGTGCCATTGCATTGATAACAAATTGAGCTGGGTTATCATCCCAAAGAACGATATCAATGCGCTCACCGCCGAGCTCACTCGATACGGCTTGAACACGTGCTCCACGCATACCGACACACGCGCCCACAGGGTCAATGCGTTTGTCATTGGTTTTGACTGCAATTTTCGCACGCGAACCCGGATCACGAGCCGCGGCTTTCAATTCAATCAGCTCTTCACCGATTTCTGGCACTTCTACACGGAATAGCTCAGCGAGCATTTCTGGTTTTGAACGAGTAATGAAGAGTTGGAATCCGCGCGCTTCAGGGCGTACAGCATATAGCAGACCACGAACTCGGTCACCTGGACGAAAGTTTTCACGCGGTAGCTGGTCATCACGTAAAATAACCGCTTCAGCGTTATTACCTAAATCCAGAATAACCGAATCACGGTTTACTTTCTTAACAACGCCAGTAACCAACTCACCTTCGTTATCAATAAACTGTTCGACGATTTGCGCACGTTCAGCTTCACGCACTTTTTGTACGATCACTTGTTTTGCTGTTTGTGTTGTAATACGGTCAAAGGTCACTGATTCAATTTGATCTTCAATATATTGACCAAGTTCAGCTGTTTCGTCGTCGTATTTAGCTGCATCGTATGAAATTTCTTTTGTTGGATGTTCAACATTTTCAACGATTAACCAACGGCGAAAAGTTTCAAACTCACCCGTTTTACGGTCGATAGCAACACGTACATCGACTTCAATTTCATGTTTCTTCTTTGTTGATGTGGCAAGCGCAGTTTCAAGCGCCTCAAAAATACGCTCACGAGGTACGGCCTTCTCGTTCGAAACCGCCTCAACTACCGCTAAAATTTCTTTACTCATTTAATCTAGCCTCTTAAGCTCTTTTCTCTAGGAGAACTAAAATTTAGGGATCAGGTTAGCTTTAGAAATATTGCTTAGCGCAAATAGTTCTTCTTTCCCATCAACGCTAATTGCAACGGTTTCGCCATCAATAGAATGGATAATTCCTTTCCATTTGCGGCGGTTGCCGACACCCATTTTCAAAACGATGCTGACTTCGTGACCAATAAACTGTTCATAATGCGCTGCTTTAAAAAGTGGTCTCTCTAAACCTGGTGAAGAAACTTCTAGGTTGTAAGCCACAGAAATTGGATCTTCAACATCGAGCACAGCACTCACTTGATGGCTCACTTCTGCGCAATCATCAACGTTAATACCGTTTTCATGATCAATATAGATGCGTAATGTTGAGTGCTCTCCGGCACGAATAAATTCTAATCCAACTAACTCATAACCTGATGCCGCTACTGGAGCGTCAAGCATTTCAGTAAGTTGTCTTTCTAAACCAGTCATTTAAACCACTCCAGAAACAAAAAAAGGGCACAGAGCCCAATTTAAATTCCAAGCAACTATCTGAAAATCTCATACTTGAGAAACTCAGATAACAAAAAACCCCGATTAGTCGGGGTTTTTTGTTGCTGGACCCTGATGATTGAGAATCTAAATTCTCAATTGCAGTGAGGTTGACACTGCACAAACTTGCATCCAAAACCCAAAAAGAATTGGTTGCGGGGGCCGGATTTGAACCGACGACCTTCGGGTTATGAGCCCGACGAGCTACCAAGCTGCTCCACCCCGCGTCCGACTTGCGAGCATTATACGCTCTATCAAGTGATTTACAAGTTTGTAAATAATGGTGCCGAGAGAGGGACTCGAACCCTCACACCTAAGGCGCTAGCACCTCATGCTAGTGTGTCTACCAATTTCACCATCTCGGCAATTATTTGTACTTATCTAAGATAAGTTATTGCGGGATTTCGTCACCAGATTTTACTGGAACGTCACTCGCTGTATCCGTAGTTTGCTCAATCACTTGACCTTTAGTTGGGTCAATCCATTGTGATTCAGTTTTATGCGTAGACAAATTGCCCAATGCCAAACTAAGAATGAAGAATACGGTTGCAAAAATTGCAGTCATTCGGGTTAGGAAATTTCCTGAGCCACTAGCACCAAACACAGTGTTTGACGCGCCAGCACCGAAAGAGGCTCCCATATCTGCGCCTTTACCTTGTTGAATTAACACTAGGCCAATGATACCAAGCGCTGCCAACAGGTAAATCACAAGTAGAACTGTAAACATTACTTCCACCTATGTTCCAAATAGTTGAGCCAGCGCCGTTCTTATCAACTGACTTGAACAAGGCTAGCGACCTCCTCAACGAAGGCGGACGCAATACTAACGAATGCATCCCATGCTGACAAGGAGTATTTTATAAAAAAATGGAGTTTATGCTTCAAGCGGTTAAAAAAAGGGCAACAACACCCTATGTGTATAGCTAACCATAAGATTTCAAGCCGAATTACGGTCATGAAATCCTAGGTTAACTCATATTATTTTTCTGGTTAGCAATTATCTTTAACCGCTTGAGCTATCTTTAATGCTGAATTTTTTACTAGCTCAGCATCTTCCCCTTCCACCATCACGCGCAATAAAGGTTCAGTACCTGATTTACGCAAGAGCACTCGACCTTGGCTACCAAGTTCCGCTTCTACGGCAGCTACAGCTGCTTTTACCGCTTCGGCTTCTAATGGGTTGGAATCACCACTAAAACGTACGTTTTCTAAAACCTGCGGGTAAAGCGTCATGCCTTTAGCCAGTTCATTGAGCGACATTTCACTGCCCACAACGGAAGCAAGAACTTGCAACGCCGCAACAATCGCATCACCCGTAGTCACTTTGTCTAGCAGTATGATGTGCCCTGAATTTTCTGCGCCAATTTTCCAACCTTTTGCCAGCAATTTTTCCATCACATAACGGTCACCAACCGCCGCTCGCACAAAAGGGATACCTAACTGCTTTAAGCCGTTTTCCATACCAAGGTTTGTCATTAGCGTTCCAACAACACCACCTTTTAATTCTCCACGTCTCAGGGCATCACGGGCGATGATATAGGCAATTTGATCTCCATCCACTTTATTGCCAAGCTCATCAACCATAATTAAGCGATCGCCGTCACCATCAAATGCCAGCCCTAAATCTGCTTTTTCTGCCACAACGCGCTGTTGCAACGCACGGACATCCGTTGCTCCAACTTCGTCATTAATATTCAGACCATCTGGCTCAACCCCCATTGCTATCACTTCAGCGCCAAGTTCCTTAAAGACATTAGGCGCGATGTGATAGGTGGCACCATGAGCACAGTCAACGACGATTTTCAGCTTTGATAAATTCCATTGCGATGGAAAGGTACTTTTACAAAACTCGATATACCGCCCTGCAGCGTCGACCATACGTGAAGCCTTACCAAGTTCGGCAGACTCGACACACTCAATCGGTTTATCCAATTCAGCTTCGATCTCCAATTCAATTTCATCAGGTAATTTAGTCCCTTCGGATGAGAAGAATTTGATGCCGTTATCGTAATAAGGGTTATGCGACGCTGAGATAACGATCCCCGCTTCTGCACGAAAGGTTTGAGTCAGGTAAGCAACAGCTGGCGTCGGCATAGGTCCGGTAAAAATCGCCTTTAATCCTGCAGCGGCTAAGCCCGCTTCTAGAGCCGACTCAAGCATATAACCTGAAATACGCGTATCTTTACCAATAATGACTTTTTTCGTGCCTTGTTTTGCCAATACACGTCCAGCCGCCCAGCCAAGTTTTAATACGAAATCGGGAGTGATAGGATACTGTCCAACTTTACCGCGGACACCATCTGTACCAAAGTAACGTCTTTTGTCAGACATGATTTTTCCTTAATGATTATTGTTAACTATTTTGAATAATGGTTTGTACTATTTTCATTGCTTCAATGGTTTCGTTCACATCATGGACACGAATAATCTGTGCACCTTTCATTGCAGCTACAGCCGCGCAGGTAACGCTCGCCACCATACATTCAGCTGGTTTTTTATTGAGTATTTTAAAAATCATTGACTTACGAGACATCCCAGCCAATATCGGCAAACCTAGTTGATGAAATGCGTCTAGATGTGCAAGCAGATAATAATTATGCTCAATGGTTTTGCCAAATCCAAAACCGGGGTCGAGGATAATATTTGCACGCGCGATCCCTGCGCGCTCGCACGCTGCGACTCGATCTTCTAGAAAGAGCTTAACATCCGCTAACACATCTTGATAATGTGGGCTGGTTTGCATCGTTCGTGGCTGGCCTTGCATATGCATGATACAGACAGGCACTTGTGCTTTAGCCGCAACCTCTAATGCCCCCGGCTCTTGCAGTGCACGAACATCATTAATCAAGTCAGCACCAGCCTCAACCGCCTGACGCATCACTTCAGCTTTACTGGTGTCAATTGAAATCCAGACGTCATACTTTGCACGAATAGCTTTAATAATAGGAATAACACGAGATAATTCGTCATCGAGAGTCACTTCTGGAGCCCCCGGCCGAGTTGACTCCCCTCCAATATCAATAATGCTGACACCTGCGGCAATCATTTTATCGGCATGCTCTAGTGCCAAATCTAGCGCGTTAAATTTTCCACCATCGGAAAATGAATCCGGTGTCATGTTCAAGATACCCATGACATGAGGACGATCGAGGATAAGTGTCTTTGTTGGGGTTTGAATCTTCATTTTGCTCTAAAACACAAAAACCCCGAGAAAGCTCGGGGTTTAATTTGAATATTAACGATTACTCAGCATCTTTCTTTTCTGAGGACTCAGTGGCTACTTCGTCTTCTGCTGCTGGCTCTACTTTTGGCTCTTGAGCTTTTTCCGCTTCCGCTTTTTCTGCTTGAGCTTTGGCTTGATCAGCCCAACCTGCAGGTTCGCGAATCTCGGTTTTACGCTCCATTAAGTCATCAATTTGGCCTGCATCAATCGTTTCGTATTTCATCAAAGCATCTTTCATTGCATGCATGATATCCATATTTTCTTCAAGGATTTTACGCGCACGATCATAGTTGCGGTCAATAATTTTACGAACTTCGTCATCAATCAACTTAGCAGTATCTTCAGACACATGCTTAGTTTGAGTCACGCTGCGCCCTAAGAAGACTTCACCTTCATCTTCTGCATACAACAATGGGCCAAGTTTTTCCGAAAAGCCCCATTGAGTAACCATTTTACGAGCAATGGCTGTCGCACGTTCGATATCGTTTGATGCACCAGTTGAAACGTTTTCTGGGCCGTAAATTAACTCTTCCGCTAAACGACCGCCATACAAGCTTGAAATCATAGACTCAAGATGCAGCTTCGACATGCTAACTCTGTCTTGTTCAGGCAAGTACATCGTTACACCTAAAGCTCGACCACGTGGAATAATCGATACTTTATAAACAGGGTCATGTTCAGGTACCAAACGACCAACAATGGCGTGTCCTGCTTCATGATAAGCTGTTGATGCTTTAGTTTCTTCAGACATCACCATCGAACGACGTTCAGCACCCATCATGATTTTGTCTTTTGCTAACTCAAACTCAACCATTGAAACATTGCGTTTGTTACCGCGAGCAGAGAATAACGCCGCTTCGTTCACTAAGTTCGCCAAATCGGCACCAGAGAAACCCGGTGTTCCGCGAGCAATCAATGAAGGTTCAACATCACCAGCTAAAGGTACTTTGCGCATATGAACTTTCAAGATCTGTTCACGACCGCGAACATCAGGTAAACCGACCACCACTTGACGGTCAAAACGCCCCGGACGCAGCAATGCTGGGTCTAAAACGTCTGGACGGTTAGTTGCCGCAATGACGATAACGCCTTCATTGCCTTCAAAACCATCCATTTCAACCAACATTTGGTTTAAAGTCTGCTCACGCTCATCGTGACCACCGCCGACACCAGCACCACGTTGGCGACCTACCGCATCAATCTCATCAATAAAGATGATACAAGGTGAAGCCTTTTTCGCTTGCTCGAACATGTCACGAACACGAGATGCACCGACACCAACAAACATTTCAACGAAATCAGAACCAGATATAGTGAAGAACGGTACTTTCGCCTCACCAGCAATTGCTTTGGCCAGTAATGTTTTACCTGTACCAGGAGGACCAACCATCAAAACACCCGTTGGAATTTTACCACCCAGTTTTTGGAAGCGACTCGGATCACGCAAGTAATCCACAAGCTCTTTCACATCTTCTTTCGCTTCGTCACAACCAGCCACATCACCGAACGTGGTTTTGATTTGCTCTTCACTCATCATACGAGCTTTGCTCTTACCAAATGACATGGCACCTTTGCCACCGCCACCTTGCATTTGACGCATGAAGAATATCCAAACACCGATCAGTAGGATCATTGGGAACCAAGAGATAAAAATGGTCCCGAGCAAACTTTGCTCTTCTGGTGGTGTACCTTGTACTTTAACGTTTTGATTAATCAAATCATCAAGCAGTTTTTGATCGTACACGGGCATGTAAGTTACATAGCGAGTACCACCGCCTCTACGAGTAAAGGAAATTTCACTATTGTTAAATTGAGCTTCTTGAATCTGGCCTTGGCCAACTTCCTGTACGAACGTGGTGTAATCCACTGCTTTGCCGTTACTATCATCAGGGCCAAAGCTCTGGAATACCGACATTAAAACGACAGCTATAACTAGCCACAGAATTAAATTTTTTGCCATATCACTCAAGGTGTAAGCCTCGCGATAACTAATTGTAATTAAAGGTAGGGTACTACAGTTTGTAACCTGTAGCCATATGTTAACTTATGCCTTGTACAGCAAAAACGTTAACCTTTGTAACCAGTGGCTACAACAAAGACTTCTCTTGAGCGAGCTCGCGAAGAGTCTGGTTTTCTTATTTTCACGACTTTAAACAGGTTTCGAACTTCTTTGACATAATCATCAAAGCCTTCTCCCTGAAAAACCTTGACCACAAAACTACCATTTGGAGTAAGAACTTGTCGACACATATCTAGAGCTAGTTCAACCAAATACATTGCCCTTGGCTGATCAACCGAATTATTTCCGGCGATGTTAGGTGCCATGTCTGACATCACTACATCAACCATATCAGGCTGTATACGATCTAATAGTGCTTCCAGTACGACCTCTTCACGAAAATCGCCTTGTAAGAAAGCAACGCCAACAATAGGATCCATCGGCAAAATATCACACGCGATCACTCGGCCTTTATCACCGACGATACCCGCTGAATATTGAGACCACCCGCCGGGAGCCGCCCCTAAATCCACAACAGTCATTCCTGGCCTAAGCAGTTTATCTTTATTTTGAATCTCTTCTATTTTGAAAATAGCACGCGAACGATAACCTCTCTTTTTGGCTTCATTCACGTATTTATCATCAAAATGTTCTTTCAACCAGCGACTAGAGCTGGCCGAATGCTTCTGTTTACTCATTCGATTCCTAACTGAAATGTTTCCATCCAAGAAAGTATGGTAGAAAATATAGTCTTCAGGGATAGATGGCGTTAAAATAGCTTTTTTCAACCCTTATATTAAATAAAATTGGCCGCATAATGAACCTAAGCACCAAACAAAAGCAGCACCTTAAAGGCCTAGCACACAGTTTGAAACCTGTTGTACTGATGGGCGCGAATGGACTCACTGAGGCTGTTCTAGCGGAAATCGAGATTGCCCTCAACCACCACGAACTGATCAAAGTGAAAGTAGCATCCGAAGATCGCGAAACTAAGCAGTTGATTATCGATGCTATCGTGCGTGAGACTGGCGCAGAAAAAGTACAAACCATTGGTAAGATTCTCGTACTATTTCGTCAAACCGAGCAACGTAAAATCGAGATCCCTCGTAAGTAATCAGTCGCGTTATCGACGCTCTGACTCTGATGGATACAGACAAAAAAAGGTCGCACACTGCGACCTTTTTGATTGTTGTTGAAATGAATTAGAGGTATTCAACTTTATCGATTTCGAAATCTTTATCACCACCAGGAGTGGCGATAATCACCTCATCACCTTCCATTTTACCGATCAAACCGCGGGCAATCGGTGAGCTGACAGAAATGCGCCCAGATTTAATCTCAGCTTCATCTTCACCCACAATCTGGTAGCGTTTCACTTCATCAGTATCACTGTCAATCAATGTCACTGTTGAACCAAAAATCACTTTGCCTGTATTTTCCATTTTAGTGATATCGATCACCTGAGCAACAGATAGCTTATATTCAATATCACGAATTTGAGCCTCACAAATACCTTGCTCTTCTCGAGCAGCGTGATATTCCGCATTTTCTTTTAGGTCGCCAAGTTCACGTGCGGTTGCAATAGCTTGGGTAATTTGTGGACGTAATTTTAGCAGCCTATCTAACTCTTCGCGCAGCAATTGTTCACCACGAACTGTCATTGGAACTTTTTCCATTTTATACCTCTAATGCCAAAATTCGTATTTGGGCAAAACAAAACTACCCAACACAACAAAGGTTAGGTAGTACATGGATTAACATAGTTGCTAATCAGTGTAATCAAACTTCGTGACTAAATCATCTTAAATCACACGTGACCCCTGTCAGGTTTCTGTGAATGAGTTTGGGGGAAAGTGATAAAAAACAGACACAAAGCTCATTTTCACGAATGTTTTTGCACAAAAAACCGACCCACTTCACTAAAAAAAAATAAAAAACAAACTATTCAGACCAGTTGATAAAAACCAATAAACCAAATAAAAAACAAAGACTTGATATTTATTTACACAAAATAAAACGGTGTTCATAAACCTGTTTTATATCATTTTACTAACTAATTTCGGAACTTAAGAGTAAAAAGTAGAACACGAAATGCTAGTAACGTTTGGTTGTACGTTAGTGAAGGTTTACAAAACCCAACCTATGCAACTCAATGTTCAAAAGCACTCGAAGGACGATATAGACGTCGCAAATAAAAATATTTATGGACAGTAAATTAGGACTAATAAGATGAACAAAACTCTGATTGCTTTAGCAGTATCAGCTGCTGCAGTAGTAACTGGTGTAAATGCTGGTGAGCTATACAACCAAGACGGTACATCTCTAGAAATGGGCGGCCGCGCAGAAGCACGCCTTTCTCTTAAAGATGGCAAAGCGGAAGATAAAACTCGCGTACGTCTAAACTTCCTAGGTAAAGTAGCGATCAACGATAGCCTATACGGTGTTGGTTTCTACGAAGGTGAATTTACTACTGCTGACGACGGTAAAGCTGACCAAAAAGGTGATTTAGAAAACCGTTATACTTATGCTGGTATCGGCGGTAACTTCGGTGAAGTAACTTACGGTAAAAATGACGGCGCGCTAGGTGTTATCACTGACTTTACTGATATCATGTCTTACCACGGCAACTCAGCAGCGTATAAAATCGCTGTAGCAGACCGCGTAGACAACATGGTTGCTTATAAAGGTCAATTTGCTGATCTAGGCGTTAAAGCAAGCTACCGTTTTGCTGACCGTCAAGAAAGCACGTCTGCAATCACAGACAACAATGCAGATGGCTACTCTCTATCAGCTATCTACGCAATCGGCGACACTGGCGTTAAGCTAGGTGCGGGTTACGCAGATCAAGATACAGCAGCGAATGCGTCTTCTGATCAATACATGCTAGCAGCGTCTTACGCTATCTCTGATTTCTACTTCGCTGGTACTTTTGTTGATGGTCAAGACAAAGCAGCAAATAGCAAAACAGATAAAACTGGTTATGAGCTAGCAGCAAAATACACTATGGGTCAAGCTGTATTCACTTCTACTTACAACTACCTAGAATCTAAAAATTCTGGCAATAAAGCAGATGAAGCTGATAACTTTGCAGTTGATGCAACTTACTTCTTCAAACCTAACTTCCGTTCGTACATCTCTTACAACTTCAACCTACTTGATTCAGACAAAGTAGGTAAAGCTAAATCTGAAGACGAACTAGCACTAGGTCTACGTTACGACTTCTAATTCTTGGCTTAATGTCATAGATTTAAAACGCCTGCTTGCTAGCAGGCGTTTTTTTATCTCGCTATACTGTATGCACACTCCGCCCTGAAATGCCGTGTTATGCTCTTATTAAACCGCAGTGCTTTTTTATTCATACTCTCATTCTTCCTTCCTTTATCGACTTTGGCGTATACGCCTTTGCAAACACTGCCACAAGGTACTCGGGTGGGTTTATTCGTTCACTCTTTAGCCACTGAACAGGTTTTTCAAGATACTGATAACATACAAGCGCTTTTCCCTCCTGCCAGCACTTTAAAAATGCTCACCGCGCTTGCCGCCACGCTAGAGCTTGGCGAACAATTTCGCTTCACGACTCAACTAACTCAACATGGCGATGACATTGTTATTCACTTCTCTGGCGACCCTACGTTAACCAGCCAAGATATGAAGCAGCTACTCAGCGAGCTAAAAAAACAGGGCATCTCACAAATAAAAGGCAACCTTTGGTTAGATAATTCAGCCTTTTCAGGTTACGACCGCGCGGTTGGATCACCTTGGGATATTCTGGGGGTATGCTATAGCGCCCCATCAAGTGCAATCACTCTGGATGGTAATTGTGTGCAAGCCTCTATTTATACGCAACCGAACGGGAAAACTCGGGTTTATGTGCCTGAGCACTATCCCATTCACGTGACCAGCTACGCAAGAAGTGTCACTAAGACTGAACAAGAGAGCGCTCGCTGTGATTTAGAACTGCGTACTTCAGAGCAGAACCATTACCAGCTCGACGGCTGTTTGGCCGAGCGAACACAACCTCTGCCACTAAAGTTTGCCGTGCAAGACCCAAACTTATACGCCACACGTATGATTTATAAGCAACTCAAACAAGTGGGCATTGAATTACTAGGCGAGGTTAAGCTGGGTGTAAAGCAAGATGAACTGAGCATAGAAAAGGGTTCATTGATAGCAACACATCAATCTATGCCACTGTACCCGTTGTTAGAAATGATGCTTAAAGAGTCTGACAATTTGATTGCTGACAGTTTAACCAAAACACTTGGCCAGCATTTTTTTATTCAACCCGGCAGTTTTAGTAATGGCACCGAGGCGATCAAGCAGATCCTTTTTTCTCGAACAGGCATCAACTTGGCACAAGCTCAGTTGGCTGATGGTTCGGGTTTATCACGTAACAACCGCCTGTCAGTACAAAATATGGTGGATGTGCTGAATTACATTTGGATTAATAATCAAACCCTTAAGCTTATTGACATCATGCCTAAAGCCGGTGAATCCGGTACCTTACAGTACCGACGTAGTATGCGTGGCCAAGCTATACAAGGGCAGCTAATTGCCAAAAGTGGTTCGCTTTATGGAACGCATAACATGGCGGGCTTCGGTTTAGATAAACAAGGAAAACCGAGTACATTATTTGTTCAATTCATCACTGATTATTATCCGCAAGATCAAGGCGATAACACTAGTGTTACCGCCCCGATTGCTCAATTTGAGACGCTCTTCTTTGAAGATGTCGTTAAGTTCAGTCAGCTCAGTCCTAATGAATAATTCACCACGTTAAAGTAGATCCACATACCCGAAATATCGACGATAGAAGCCAGTACAGGGCTAACTAATACCGCAGGATCTAATTTAAAAACGCGCGCAGCAATGGGTAATAAGCCACCAATCGTCGTAGAAATAGTGACTTGGATAAAGAGCGCAACCGCAATTGCAAACGCAATGTTTTCTAGTGGAAAGCCTCCGGTTGAGTTGGCATCACTAAACAACATAATGCGAGCCACCATCACCGCAGAGATAGCCAACGCAAGGCAAACCGCAACACGGCACTCCTTCCACAATACACGCAACCATTGGCGTTTGCGTAACTCACCAACCGCTAACGCGCGCACGACTAACGTCGCAGCTTGCGAGCCAGTATTCCCACCTGCAGCGGCAATAACAGGCATATACACAGCTAAGAGCACAAGCTGACTCAATGTATCTTCATACTGGGTAATAATCAGCCCGGATACGATACCAAGTAGTGCCAATACAATAATCCAGCCAATACGCTGCTTCACATGTTCAATCACGCTAGTGGTTAAATAGCTTTGCGCCGTTTCAACTTCTGAGTAAATAAACCCCAATTGGTTAGCGTAATGGCGAGCGCGAATGTCATAGCCCCCTTTATCTAATTCACTGAGTAGTTGCTGAACATAACCAATAGTACAGTGACGTAAAATCGCCACTGCCTCTTCGATAGGCATCACTGCCAATAAATGTACCTGTTTTTGCTGTTCGTACTGCAAAAATGCATTACGAGCCGCACCAATCTCTTCTAAAGAAAAGTTAGGTGAATTTTCAATATAAATGTTGCTCATTACCGTCATGGCGAATCTCCCGATTGGCAAAGGTAACGACCATCGAAATGATACCCAAATGCAATATATTCATGAGCAATGACGTCATTGTTCATCAATGTAATTCACAGATAAGTTTTCATTTCAAACTAGAGAGCAGGAGAAAAATCGAGAGGAGTAAATCAGAAAAGATAAGCCCTACCACTGAAGGTAGGAGCGAAGATCGCCAATACCGAAAGCGGTTATTTTTCTCCCTTCATACTAGGGGGATGGTCGGTATTGTTCATAAAAATCTCCGAAAGTACTGCTCAATTAGCAGTGCGCAAATTGTACCAAAGCCTTTGGCGAAATACACTCTGATCTTTGCATCCAATGCGTTCCAATTTCACACATACCCAACCACACCATTCAGATTGAAGATTTTAATATGCCAAGATCAGGCCCAGCAAAAAAGCGCCCTTAGGCGCTTTGATGAATAGACGGTTCACTTTACTGTGATTTTTACTTTACAGTAACTCGTGCGAACTTACGCTTGCCGACTTGGTAAACATAAGTCCCCGCGGCTGGTACATTTTTGCTGTCGTCGATTTTTTCGCCATCTTGTTTGGCACCGCCTTGCTTGATCATTCGCATCGCATCAGACGTTGAAGCCACTAAACCCGCCTCTTTGAGCAGGTTAGTGATAGCAATACCCGCTGCAAATTCAAATTCTGGCATCTCTTCTGGCATCGCACCTTTTTGGAAGCGGTTGATGAACTCTTGCTCAGCCGCATCCGCCTCTTCTTTAGAGTGAAAACGTGCAATGATCTCTTTCGCCAACAAGATTTTAAGATCGCGTGGATTCGTGCCATTTTCAACATCAGCTTTGAACTGTGCGACTTCTTCCAATGGACGGAAAGAAAGAAGCTCGTAGTAGCTCCACATTAATGTGTCAGAGATCGACATGATTTTGCCAAACATTTCACTTGGCGATTCACTGACACCAATGTAGTTGTGCGCTGATTTGGACATTTTTTTCTCGCCATCCAAACCAACAAGCAGTGGCATCATCAAGACAACTTGTGGTTTTTGACCATGTGCTTTTTGCAGTTCACGGCCCATCAATAGGTTGAATTTTTGGTCAGTACCGCCAAGCTCAACATCTGTCTCCATTGCGACTGAATCATAACCCTGTAGGAGTGGATACATGAATTCATGAATGGCAATAGGCTGACCATTAGCGTAGCGCTTTTTGAAATCATCGCGCTCTAGCATGCGTGCCACTGTTTGGTTCGATGCAAGACGGATCATGCCTTCCGCGCCCAATAGAGACAACCATTCAGAGTTAAACTGAATTTTCGTTTTAGCCGGATCGAGGATCTTGAACACTTGTGTCTTATAGGTTTCAGCATTACGCAAAACATCGTCACGAGTGAGCGGTGGACGCGTGGTATTTTTACCGCTTGGGTCACCAACCATACCCGTGAAATCACCAATCAAAAAGGTGACTTCATGGCCCAAATCTTGAAATGCACGTAATTTATTGAGGATCACCGTATGTCCAAGATGGATATCTGGAGCCGTTGGATCAGCACCTAATTTAATGCGCAGTGGACGGTTTTCTTTCAGTTTCGCGATCAATTCATCTTCTGGGATTAGCTCTTCAACGCCGCGTTTAATTTCAGCTAAAGCCGCTTCAATACTCGCCATTCTTGTTCACTCCTACAGATTTGGCAAAATTTAATAGTTGAACATCTTACTTGAATAGCGATGCTTTTTGAAACCAGTTAGACTAACGAACCGGCTAATTTCTTTATAATTTACTAAACGAACCTAAATATGCTTTCAATTTTCGCTCGTCTCCCTTGGGTGCATCGAATCCTCATCGCCTTTTTAAGCGCACTCATGGTTTTCGCGCTGCTATTTCTACCAAACCCTGAAGATCTCGCTCAGGATCCGAATCGTCTAGAAATTGGTCGCCATTATCCATTAACCATTAACGCCGAAGCACTCTCTCCGGGAATATCTATCTCGCCTTCCACCATGCTGCGTTGGGAAACTTATCAAGTTAAATCGGGGGAAAGTGCCGCCGTATTATTTCAGCGAATTGGGCTTTCGGCTCGCTTACTCTATCAACTCACGGCAACAAATCGTGATATTGACAGCCAGCTTTCACGACTTAAGCCAGGAGATGAGCTGCAATTTGGCTTTGATGAAAATAATGAACTTGTTCAACTCAATCGCATTATTAGCGCCTTTGAAACCTTTCGTATCACTAAATCGGGCGATGGCTTTACTTCTAAGTTTGATAAAAAAGAGCTGATGTTCCAGTACAACTATGCCGAAGCGATCATTACCTCAAATTTTTGGAATGCGGGGATAAGCGCGGGTTTAACGGCAAACCAAATCATGGAGTTAGCGGGTATATTTGGTTGGGATGTGGATTTTGCGTTAGATATTCGTGAAGGTGACCAATTTAAGCTGCTATTCCAAGAAAAGGTGGTGGAAGGTGAGGTAATTGGCCGCGGAAATATCATCGCCGCCGCCTTTACCAACCAAGGTACGACGTTCACAGCAATATTGGACGATGCAACAGGCAATTACTATGACGAAAATGGCCGGGCCATGAAAAAGGCCTTTTTACGCTCACCGATCGATTTTCGTCGCGTGACATCGAATTTCAATCCTGTGCGTCGCCACCCCGTCACAGGAAAAGTCACTGCACACAGAGGAACCGATTATGCCGCGCCAGTTGGTACCCCAATTTGGGCCGCCGGCGATGGTGTGGTTGAGAAATCAAGTTACAACCAATTTAATGGTAATTATGTGTTTATTCGTCACAGCAACACCTACATTACCAAATACCTACACTTACAACGACGTATGGTCAAAACTGGTCAACGAGTCAAGCAAGGACAAACGATTGGTACTTTAGGAGGGACAGGAAGAGTCACCGGCCCTCATCTTCACTATGAATTTTTGGTCAACGGTGTACACAAAAACCCTAGAACGGTCTCTTTACCGCAATCTAAATCCTTAACGGGCCAAGCAAAAACCACCTTTATCGCCAATGCTCAAATTAGGCTTGGGAAGCTAGAACGCTATAGCCAATTACTCTATGCCAATAAAGAATAAGAAAAGGCCCACCAATCATGTGGGCCTCATTGTGTAATGATTGAGCCGATTACTCTTCGAGAGTCCGTGTTGGTTCCTTACGCCCCAACATCAACAAGCAAGGCGTCAGTACTAACGTTAAGACAGTAGCAAAAGCAAGGCCTCCCGCAACGGCCGTGGCGAGTTGTGACCACCATTGCGTACTGGGAGCGCCAAACTCAATTTTCTGGTTAATCAAATCGATGTTCATCTCCAGCACCATTGGCAATAACCCTAAAATAGTCGTCACTGTGGTCAATAAAACGGGCCTTAAACGCTGAACACCAGTGCGTAAAATGGCCTCTTGTTTTGACAAGCCTCTGCGTATCAGTTGGTTATAAGTATCTATCAATACGATATTGTTATTCACCACGATGCCGGCCAAGGCGATGACCCCAATACCTGACATAATAATGCCGAAAGGTTTTTGGAAAATCAGCAGGCCCGCAAATACTCCGACCGTTGAAAACAGTACTGCACTTAAAATGAGGAATGCTTGGTAAAAACTATTAAATTGCGTAACCAGAATTAACCCCATAACCACCAGCGCAATCAAAAAGGCATTTTTTAGAAATTCTGAGGAATGTTCCTGCTCTTCATTTTGCCCTCGTAATTTAAACTCCACCCCATTAGGTAAATTCAGTTCCGACAATGCTTGAGTAACTTTGGGCAATTCAAGGGCCAGATTATACCCTTCCTTTAGATCCGCCATAATATCGATAACCCGTCGACCATCAATCCGTTTGATCGTATCTTGTTTGTGATCCGGTTTTATCTGCGCAAAATTGGTTATCGGCACCAGACCTGCGGGTGTGTTGACCCGTAACTGATCAAATCGACCAATATCACGCTTATCCTCTGGATAACGCACCAAAATATCGACCTCTTCGTTTGCATCATCAGGCAAGTAGTCACCAATTTTTAGCCCATTAGTCACAAATTGCACTGTGTTACCCACCAATGTCGCATCGGCTGAAAATCGAGAAGCATCATCACGTCGAATATCAATTCGCCAGTCAATTCCTTCTTTATTTGAGGTGTCACTGATATTAGTCAACGCGGGATTGTTATCAGCCCACTTTCTGACCATTTTAGCGGCCTCATTAAGATTTTCAGGAGTACGCGCCGACATTTCAATCACCAGATCATGCTCAACCGGTGGCCCTGCATCTGGAAATTTATACTCGATTTCCACCCCTGAAAACTGATCTGTGGTGCTTTTAAGCTCTTCAATAATCGCTTTGACGGTGCGGCGATATTGCCAATCAACAGGGGTAATTTGAATCTGGCCAATTTCATCCTCTCCCCCCGTTCGAGTATAGACGCTCTCAAATTCCTCATGACCAAGCATCACCTGCTCAATTTCTCGCATTAAGGTGTCTTTTTCTTGGATGGAAAGATCGCCATAAGAACGAACTTTAACGGTGAAATAAGGCGGATCCACCTCTGGGAAGAATTCGGCACCGAGCCCTGCTTTGGCATAAGCAAAACCAATCACAATCGCGAGCACTATCGCACTGAACAGTATTTTAAGTGGGTGACGAATCGCAATGGCCAACGTGTGATAATAGAGCTTGGTGATGCCCGTCGCTTGGGCAAAATCACCTTCATGTAAAGCAATCATCCGTGCTTGACTGGCAGCCGAAGCATGTTGCGGTCGGCCAATTAAGCCTCCCAGCACAGGAACAAAAAGCAGTGCCATAATCAATGAAGCAGCCAGTGTAGCGATAAGCGTGAGAGGCAAGTATTTCATGAACTCACCCGTGATATCTGGCCAAAAAAGCAGAGGGGCAAAAGCGGCTAAAGTAGTAGCAGTTGATGCGGTAATCGGCCATGCCATCCGTTTTGCGGCATCTCGATACGCTTCTTTACGCGGCACACCTTCTTGCATGCGCCGATCAGCAAACTCAGTTACCACTATGGCTCCATCAACCAGCATGCCAACCGCCATAATTAATGCAAATAACACGACAATATTGACGGTTAGTCCAAACACCGACAAGACTAATAATCCGGTCAAAAATGAGCCTGGTATTGAGATACCAACCAGCAGCGCCGTCCTCATTCCCAAAATAGCGATAATCACGATCACGACTAAAATAATGGCCGACAGAATATTGTTTTGTAGATCGTTGAGCATGATTTCAACGTCTTTCGACTCATCCCACGTGTATTTCACCAACAAATTACTTGGCCAATCTTCCCGTTTTTGCGCCTCTCCCATTACCGTTTTTACCAGCTCAACGGTTTCGATGATATTTTCACCAGCACGCTTTTTAACGTCCAACACCACCGCCGATTTGCCATCTAAACGAGCAAAGTTTTCGGGGTCCCGAAATGCTCGTCTGACGGTCGCGATATCGCCAAAGGTGATTACTTGCTTACCATCAACCTTCACCGGAAGCTCTAACACATCTTTCAAGGATTCAAAAACTGAAGGAACCTTTACGGAAAAACGTCCGTAGCCCGTATCGACGAAACCCGCCGCAACGACTTTATTATTCAGTGCGATTAAGTTATAGATATCGCCTTGATCGAGTCCGTAACTTTCCATCAATAGGGGATCGACAATGATCTCAACAATATCTTCGCGATCGCCAGCGATATCAACTTCTAATACTTGTCGGTAGCTTTCTAATTTGTCTCTCAACTGCCTTGCAATTTGTACGATAGCTCGCTCTGGTAAAGTGCCATAAAGCACCACTGATAATACCGGTTGCTCTGATGCCAATGTTACTTCGTTCACGGTCGGCTCATCGCTGTCTGCTGGTAGCTTCGGCTCGGCCAAATTGACCGCATCTCTCACATCCGCCATCGCTTTATCAAGGTTAACGCCAACGTTAAATTCCAAAACTACAGAAGCATGCCCTTCGGAAGCATTCGACGTCATCTCTTTTACGCCTTCAATAGAGCGCATTTCTTGCTCTAGGGGCCGCACGATAAGGCGCTCAGCATCACTCGGTGATATGCCTTGATGACTTACGGAGACATAAATAATAGGAATAGTAATGTCAGGGCTCGATTCTTTAGGGATCGAAAAATAGGTCGCCACGCCAGCGATCAAGATAAAAATCAGCAGCGATAACATAGTGCGCGAGCGAGAGAGCGCCGCATCAATAATAGAAAACATGGCTCCCCCTACTGCGCTGAGTGGTTAGGTTTCTTGACCGCAATCACTTGATCACCATCTCGAACAAAACCTTGCCCAACGGTGATAATATCCACCGTATCCCCTAGCCCAGTTAGCCACACACCATCTTGCTCCGCTTTTACCAATTGAATGGGGATGAAGCGAACACGATCTTGCTGCAGTGTTTTAACACCTAAATTTCCTTGATCATCAAGCGCAAGCATGGCTGGCGTGATTTTCACCGCCAGTTGTGTTTCCAAACTCATCTCCACTTCAGCGCTCACACCCGCGGGGATCGTTTGATTGGGATTGTCTAATTCCACTTCGATAGCAAACGTGTTGGTGGTAGGTGATGAGACGCGAGAAATATAACGAACCTTACCATCGACAGTAGAACCATCGATAAAACGTACACGAGCAATTTGGTCTTGTTTGATTTTTTGGATGTGTCGTTCGCTGACATTCGCTTCTATCACTAATTTACTGAGATCAATAAAGGTGACCATCGGGTCACCCACTCCGACAAAATCGCCTTTTTCTATCAATATGTCTTCAACAATGCCATCGAAGGGAGCCACAACTGACGTATTACGCAAAGCCAATTGAGCACGACTTTGCACAGCGCTGGCTTCCGCCAAAGCGGCTTGCGCCGAAGCAAAGGCCACTTCGCCTTGTAAGCCTCGATTTTTTAACGACTCAGCGGCACTGAATTCTTTTTGTTTGAGTTTGAACAAGGCTTGCGCACTCTCTAATTGAGCTGCTAGATCAGCTTGATCGATTAAGACGATCTGTTGTCCTTTATTGACAGGCTGTCCTTTTGCTATCGATATCTGAGTAATTTTCCCTGCGATTTCAGCACCAATTTTAGCTTGACGATTAGGTGCGGTCCGACCGTAAAGATCGATATGCTTATCGGTCGATTCAGCCTCAAAAGATTGGTAAATAACTTTCGCAAGAGGAATGGTGTCATTGGCAGTTTGCCGGGGCTCTTCCGCTTTCAATGCCCCAAAACCTAACCAAAAACAGAGAAGTAGAATAAAAATCGTCGAGAGTAGCCAAGGTCGTTGCGAAAAAAAGCGGCCAATAGATGAACGGCTGATTTTGGTATCAGGCATAAATAATCCTTTATTATGTTCTTGCCTTCTTAAGGTTAAGGCAAAGCCCTACATAACATCCAAATACGTAGGGCTATTAAGCTTAATTAGCTACAGTAGATTAATTGTGCATCGAACCTTTTTTAGTTAAACACTAAATGATGCACCACAACCGCATGTTGTTGTTGCATTAGGATTGTTGACAAAAAAACGAGAGCCTTCTAGGCCTTCTGTGTAATCGACAATGCCACCTATCAAATATTGTAAGCTCATCGGGTCAACCACTAATGTCACGCCACTATTAACTATTGTGGTATCGCCATCGTTTACATTTTCATCAAAGGTAAACCCATATTGAAAACCGCTACAACCACCACCAGTAATATAAACGCGCAGTTTTAGCGCTGGATTCTCTTCTTCAGCAATCAACATTTTTACGCGTTGTGCTGCAGTATCAGAAAATGACAATGGTACATTTACTTCACTCACGATGGCCTCTCTCACTCGTGTTAATACCTGTCAGACTTATTATGCTTAACTTATGCCTGTAAAGGTGATTCTTTTTTAATAATGCAATGATTATCTAATACCTGACCTATTCGTTCAAGTATTCACCGTCACTTAAGCTAAAACTCCAACTATCGAGGCATTATGCACTGAAAAAACACTCACTGTCGCGTGAGTTGTACACTATACGGCGCTTATTTGGCTGTGAATGGGCTCAGAAAATGAGTGAAAAAAAGTGTCTTTGGTGAGTTTGGGTATACAATGCGACACCAACTGGTCCGAACAAGCAGAAGAGGATAAATCCATGACCAAATCAGCAGAGCTTTATCAAAAGGCACAACGTGCAATCCCCGGTGGAGTTAACTCTCCTGTACGTGCTTTTAACGGAGTTGGTGGCTCGCCGATTTTTATCGACCGCGCAGACGGCCCGTTGATTTTTGATGCTGATGGCAAAGCTTATATTGATTATGTCGGCTCTTGGGGGCCAATGATACTAGGCCACAATCACGCGGTCATTCGTGAAGCCGTGATAGGCGCAGCGCAGCGCGGTCTCAGTTTTGGTGCGCCGACCGAGATGGAAATCGATATGGCAGAATTAGTTTCTGAGCTGGTTCCATCGATGGAACAGTTGCGTATGGTCAGTTCCGGTACCGAAGCGACGATGAGCGCCATTCGTTTAGCTCGTGGATTCACTGGACGCGATAAAATTTTAAAATTTGAAGGCTGCTATCACGGTCATGCGGACAGTTTGCTAGTAAAAGCAGGCTCTGGCGCCTTAACATTAGGCCAACCAAGCTCTCCTGGTGTGCCTGCTGATTTTGCTAAACATACACTGACCGCCACTTTTAATGATTTAGAATCTGTACGTGAATTGTTCGCGGCCAATAAAGGCCAAATAGCCTGCATTATCGTCGAACCTGTCGCGGGCAACATGAACTGCATTCCACCAGTAGAAGGGTTCCATGAAGGCTTACGTGAGATTTGTGACCAAGAAGGCGCTCTGTTGATCTTTGATGAAGTAATGACAGGTTTTCGTGTTGCACTAGGTGGTGCACAGGCTTACTACAACATCAAACCAGACTTAACAACGCTAGGGAAAGTGATTGGCGGTGGTATGCCTGTTGGCGCTTTTGGTGGACGCCGTGATGTGATGCAACACATCGCTCCAACGGGCCCGGTGTACCAAGCTGGTACGCTATCAGGTAACCCTGTGGCTATGGCTGCGGGTTATGCCTGCTTGACGCTTCTAAAAGAAGAAGGCAATGAAAAACGTCTCGCGGCCAAAACAAAGCAATTGGCTGATGGATTCAAAGAACTCGCAGACAAACACGGTATTCCTTTGCTGGTCAACCAAGTTGGTGGCATGTTCGGCTTCTTTTTTACCGATCAAGAACGCGTCACCTGTTATGAAGAAGTCGCAAAATGTGATGTTGAACGTTTCAAGCGCTTCTTCCATTTGATGCTCGATCATGGTGTCTATTTAGCGCCTTCAGCTTTTGAAGCAAGTTTTACCTCTTTGGCGCATGGTTCCAAAGAAATTGAAGCGACATTAGAAGCGGCCGATCGCTGCTTTGCGATGATGGCAGCTCAAGCGGAATAAGCACCATTAGGCAGACTCATCATAATTATAAAGGGCTGTAGATCAGCCCTTTATTCATTTCAGACTCAATAAGCAAGCTATCATTGCCAGTAATAAATCACTAAAACGACCAACGCCATCATGCTGATGGCAAACCACGGTAGCTTCAACTTTTTTTTATGCTGGTTTTGACACCCTTTTTCATTATCACAACATCCCATCTCATCAGTTCCTCATTGATAACACGCTGATTTGCAGTCATTATAACCCTATTACTTTACAAGGTTGGATTAACAACGTGTCAGAAAAAGTGAAAATCACCTCTAGCCACTGGGTGCTCATTGCGGCACTTGTCGCTGCGGCTATTGCTTGTTATCTGTTGATTGCACCTTATATCAACTCGATTGTGATGGCTTTCATCATCTCGTTATTGATGTTTCCCATTCATGAGTGGCTCGAACGAAAAATCCCCAAATACAAAAATACCGCCTCGTTTCTCTCGTGTATTATTTTGACGTTTATTATTGTGATTCCACTGCTGTTTGTCTTTGCTGCTATTGTGCAGCAAGGGTCGGTATTTTCTCAGAACATGTACCAATGGGTCACTCATGGTGGCATTCAAACCGCCTTTGCTCATCCTTGGATTGTCAAAGGACTCGCCATTGCGAATCAATATTTGCCCTTTGATGAAATTCAGCCACAACAAATCGCACAAAAAGTGGGGCAATTTGCCAGTTCATTTGGCACCAACTTGGTCAGTATTAGCGCAAAAGTGCTGGGTGATGCGACCAGTTTTTTGATGGATTTCTTCTTAATGCTGTTCGTGTTGTTTTTCCTACTCCGTGATCACGATAAGCTCATCAGCGCTCTTAGGCACATCTTGCCGTTGTCGCGTAGTCAAGAAGACAGGTTGCTCTGCGAAATTGAGCAAGTCTCCAAATCGGCTGTCATGGGGTCATTTTTAACCGCAATAGCGCAAGGCTTTGCGGGTGGGTTTGGTATGTGGCTCGCCGGTTTCCCTGGATTATTTTGGGGCACCATGATGGGGTTTGCTTCGTTTATTCCGGTTGTCGGTACTGCTCTGATATGGATTCCAGCCACTATTTATCTCTTTCTAACCGGAGATAGCACATGGGGCATATTCTTGGCCCTCTGGAGCGTTATCGTTGTTGGCTCAATTGATAATTTATTGCGGCCCTTTTTAATGCAAGGGAGCGCGGGCATGAACACCTTAATGATCTTCTTTTCTCTGCTCGGTGGTATTCAGCTGTTTGGCCTGATTGGGTTAATTTACGGCCCACTCATTTTTGCCATCACTATGGTGCTGTTTAATATTTATGAGGAAGAGTTTAAAGGTTTTCTCAATCAACAAGATAATAGCTAACTTTTGACTTACTGACGATCAAGCTAGAAGCAAGGGGCAGACTGTGCGAGAATCTGCCCCTCTTTTTTAGCGCAGAGCCCACTATGTCCAGTTACACCGCACCAAGTCAAATTGCCCAGCGTCAGCTTGCTTATTTCGAAGGAAAACATCTTTTAGTGGCTGGAGAAGCGGAGGATTTATTTCCTGTAGAGTTAGCTAATCATTGTCGCTCTGTTTCGGTGTTCACCACTCATTATGGTTACTACCGCCAACTCGAATCCTATTCACAAATTACATGTCATTTTGGCGCTCAATTTGAGCAAAAAACCGATGCTGACATGATTCTGCTTTACTGGCCCAAAGCGAAGCAGGAAGCTGAATATCTACTTGCGATGCTGTTGGCCAAACTGGGCAAAGAGACTGAGATTGTGGTCGTGGGTGAAAACCGCTCGGGCATAAAAAGCATTGAAAAAATGTTTGCAGCTTATGGGGTGGTTAAAAAGTATGATTCAGCTCGACGCTGTTCGTTCTATTGGGGGCAATGCACTCAGCAGCCACCAAGCTTCCAAATTGCAGACTGGTTCAAAACTTATCAGGTGCAGTATCAGCAACACGCACTGATTGTAAAAAGTTTACCTGGCGTATTTAGTCATGGCGAATTTGACCTCGGCAGCCAACTGTTACTCGATACACTGCCTAAACTAAGAGGTAAAGTTCTCGACTTTGGTTGTGGTGCTGGTGTACTGGGTACAGTAATGGCCACATTAAACCCAGATATCGAGATTGAACTGTGCGATATCAGCGCGCTTGCGATTGAATCAACCAAAGCAACCTTGATAGCAAATAACATATCAGGGAATGTATTTGCCTCTGATGTCTACTCAGATACCGCTAAAGATTATCAATTTATCGTCTCAAACCCCCCTTTCCACTCCGGATTAGAGACCAGCTATAGTGCGACAGAAGCCTTACTGGCTAACGCACCAAGCCATCAAACTGTGAAAGGCGAACTTTTTATTGTGGCCAACAGTTTTCTTAAATATACCCCGCTAATTGAACAGGCTTATGGTCATTGCGAGGTGTTAAATAAGACTAACAAATTCATCATTTACCACGCAAAAAAAACATTACAAAAGTCGCAACAATAAGTGTAGTCCACTCTCAATTGGTCACTAAACTGGATGATTTTTACGAATTTTGCGTTAGTGACCACGCTTTCCACAGGACTTACTTGTCAAAGTAAAAAAACTCGTTAATTTCGTCACTTTAGGTTTTCTTTGTTTTTTTTATTCACTTTAACGACTACCTCATACCGTTAAAGCCTCACGGAAAGTAATGCCTTTTTCTATGTTTAGGTTCTCTCGTAAGCAAAAATTTAAGCGCCTGCAAAATACTCTTATGCTGGCTTTTCTCGTTTTGAGCATCACGCCTTTAACTGTGACTGCCATTTTTTTTCTGCAATCACACACTAAAGATCTTCAAGAACAAAGCACGTCTCACTTATTGTCAGTCAGAGACACTAAGCAACAGCAAGTTCTCGATTACCTCACGGCCAAAGAATCAGAAGTGATGGGGTTTGTCCGTTCAGAGTTAGCTTATGCTAGTGGAGGGCGCTTTTACGGCTTAGTCAATGCGTTCCAAAGACTTGGTCTGGATATTGTTCAAGCTCGTGAGCATGCCCAGCAGCGTTATATTCCTGGTTCTGGTGATCAGATAAAAACGTCAATATTACCACAATCGAGCAGCTATGTAGGCAGTGAACGGTATCGCCTACTGCACAAACGCTATCATTGGGCGTATTTAGAACTGCTTAAACGTTCTGATTTTGACGATATTTTACTGGTGGATCTCGATGGTGATGTCGTTTATTCCGTTTATAAGCACGACAACTATGGGACGAATTTACTGACCGGAAAATACAAAGATAGCAATCTGGGTAAAACATTCCGTCAGTTAGAGCAGCAAGTTGGCGAACAACGAAAAATCAATGAAGAATATACACCAGTCATTATTTCTGATTTTTCACAACAAGAAGGGCAATCAGTTGCTTGGCTTGGCGCGCCCATTATTCAACAGGGCTACCTGCACAGCTACGCCATGTTCCGCCTACCAAACAATGGCATCACAAAGCTCGTTGCTGACACCAATGCGGCATCGCAAATAAGGACTTTACTCGTCGGGCAAGATCATCATTCTCGAATACTCTCTTACACGCAGCAAGAAATCGAGACTAGTCAAAAAGTGATCAATCTTGCACTTTCTGGGTTGAGTGCCGTTGGTACTTACACCAATACATTGAATGAGAAAACCATTGCCGCCTATGCACCTGTTGCAAATAAAAATATCAACTGGGCCTTGGTCGTAGAGATACCAGAAAAAGAGGCTTATGCGCGAGTTCATCAGCTTGAGAAGTTATTTATTTTCGCCATGCTAACCGCGATTATTTTAGTCGTCATCGCTTCACATTATCTCTCTAATTTTATTACCTCTCCCCTACTGAAGCTCACTTGGGCGGCAGAAAAAGTCTCAGCTGGGGATTTAGATGAAAATGTTATCAATACCGATCGTAAAGATGAGATTGGTCGACTCGCAGTGAGTTTTGAGCGTATGCAGCGTTCAATCCGAGAAAAAATGCAGCTGATTAAAGCGCAAAATAAAGAGCTCGAAAGCAACATTCAATTAATCCGCAAACAGAACGATGAGTTGCATCTCGCTAACAAACTAAAAGATGAATTCCTAGCCACAACGTCACATGAATTAAGAACACCGCTGCACGGTATGGTCGGTATTGCAGAAGCACTGATCTCTGGGTCAAGTGGAACTATCACCGCCGATCATCGTTATCAATTGGGCATAATCATCAGCAGTGGACAACGGCTGACAAACTTGGTCGATGACTTACTCGATTATCATAAGATGCGCTATGGCAGCTTGGATATCAAACAGTGTGCTGTTGATCTATCCGGTGCAACACGCTTAGTGTTAGAGCTGTCTAACCATCTACTCAACAAAAAGCCCATTCGCGTAATAAACCAAATCCCTGATGAATGCATTTGGGTCTCTGCCGATCCACAACGATTAGAGCAAGTGCTTTATAACCTTGTAGGAAACGCCATTAAATATACGACTGAAGGGAAAATTGTCATTTCAGCCAATGTGGTTGATGACAAGATTCGTGTCCAAGTTGTCGATACGGGGCAAGGCATTCCTGCTGAACAACTTGAACACATCTTCGAACCACTGATTCAAGCAGGGCAAGATGCCAGTCGTTATCGACAAGGCGCAGGCTTGGGTCTTTCGATCAGCCGTCAATTGATCGAATTAATGCAAGGAACGCTTTATGTCAGTAGCCAACCTATGGTCGGTACGACATTCAGCTTTACCTTGCCATTAGCATCAAAAGCGGAAATTGAATCGACAAGCTATATGGAAGCTGGCCACTTCCAATCTCCGACCATTTCAGACATTGAACTGCCTGAAATGCATTCACTACCTGAAAATAAAGAAGGCCCAGTACTACTGATAGCAGATGATGAACCCGTCAATCTGCGTGTCCTAGACAGTTTCCTACGTTTAGAAGGCTATCAAGTCCGCACCGCTAAAGATGGCAATGAAGTCATTAGCGCGGTCGAAAAAGAAAAACCGGAACTTCTACTGCTCGACATTATGATGCCAGGATTAAGCGGCTACCAAGTCTGTGAAAAGTTAAGAGAAACATACGATCATGCCGAGCTACCTATCATTATGTTGACGGCATTAAATCAAACTGACGATAGAGTTCGTGGTTTTGCAGCGGGAGCGAACGATTACTTATCGAAACCTTTTAATAAGCAAGAGCTCGCTGCACGTATTACGGCGCATTTAACGGCCAGCAAAGCTGAACAAAGACGTATTGAGAACAACCAACTGCAACAAGAGCTGAAGCATAGAGCAATGGTAGAGGCCAGTTTATTGGAAACCCAAGGCCGTCTACTAGAGCAGCTTGAATCTGCTCCTGAGGCCATTATTTGCATTCGAGACGATCATAAAATCCGCTTTGCGAACGAAGCGGCTGCTCGGTTATTTAAGCGCAGCCAAGAACAACTAAAGCGCTCAAATGCGGAAGAACTCATCGCTCCTAAATACTTAGTCGTCGAGCAAGAGCATTACTGCGGTAATATCGATATCTATGTCGAAGATACACGTCAACATATGTCTGCTGATGTGTTACGACTACCGGATGGCTCTGGGTTGCAGGCTATGTACATCTTTAACGTGGGTGGAAACATCAATGCAGCGCGCATCAATAACCTTGAAACCGCTATTGAAGCGCTATCCAGTTACGCATTTGAAGGCGATAAAGAAAAACTGCAGCAGCTCAAAGAACTCGGTGGCGAGTTCACTCGTATCGCCGACAAAGTATCGGGAGAGAGTCAATCTAAGCAAGATTTAATGCGCGAAGTACTGGTTGAAGCAATGACCAGTGCTTTAGATTACTGGGAACGGGTCAGTAACCAAAGCAAGTTTACCTTTGCAGAGCAGAGTGGGCTATGGCGAGTGTATCTCGATAGAAGCACATTACAGACTCGGACACTAGACAAGTACTTACGTATCGAGACACTGCCTAAAACACCTCGCTGGCGTACCGTTCTTAATTCGTTAGATTACATTCTTGATCATTGTCAGGAGCACGGCCCTGAACGCTCTCACATCGAAGCGCAGCGCGATAAATTGCAAAAGCTACTGACCTCATCACTCTAAGTACATCAACACCATTAAGCCTGCACTCTGCAGGCTTTTTTATCACTATATTTCCATGACCATCAACGGAACAACCACCCCATTGATGCATCCAGAGTTATGACTAGTTAAATTTAATCAATGTTAACCTCAAGCATCCATTACTCTGGTACGCCTTATTCACTGCATATTACAAACCTTACTTCTCAATAGAAAAAAAGAGGCAAAATGATGATGAAAATTGGAAGTAAAAACTGATTTCTAGGCAATTTCACCAGCAGATTTTCAATTGAAGATGAATAAAGATCCAGATTGCGAACCGAATCACAACAATTCGGCAGAATTAATTTAAGTAAAAAAATTAACGATAAAACTATAAGTGAGCAAGATCTCATGATACAAAAAAAACAAAAAAACATTAAAAATAAAGGGATAAAAAGATAGCGAGCGCTTACAAGTATAAGTTAATCGAATTGAGTATGAGAGGCAGATCACTGACCTAAATGAGAGTAAAAATCAAACCAAAGATGGTAAATTGACGTTTATAACGATCACTTTCTACAAATTGACGTTTTTAACGGGAATTCAAATTGATAATTTTCTCTCCAAGGTGTCTTCTTACTCCTGCCAAAGGTCTACAGGCCACTCATGTTGACCAACTCCTCCGGTTTGTTAACACGCAATGAGGTAGGCCTTGGAGAGTGTTTATCAATTGATGACATTCATATCCATTAGTGAAATGAAAGCAAATAGTAAGGAACAGCTATGCTTGCCAATATTAAAAAAACAGCGCTAGCCGCTGCAGTAATCGCCGCCGCAGCGAGCCTTTCAGCTCCAGCAGCCGCACGCAGTGAGCTAACGATCGTACCTGATTTCTACCCTACAATGGTACGTAACTTTAACCCGTATCTAGCAACAAACCTACGTACGACCACTGATTTCATCTATGAACCACTGGTCATCTTCAACGAAATGCATGGTAATACACCCGTTATGCGTTTGGCTGAAGGCTTTAAAATGTCTGATGACCTAATGAGTGTTACTTTTGATATCCGTAAAGGTGTTAAATGGTCAGATGGTCAAGCATTTACAGCGGATGATGTCGTGTTCTCTTATGGCTTATTGAAAAATAAACCTGAACTCGACCAACGCGGTATCAACAAGTGGGTAACGAGCGTAGAAAAACTGAACGACTACCAAATCCGTTTCCGTTTAAGTGAAGCTAACTCAAACGTACCTTATGAAATCTCGTTAGTTCCTATCGTTGCTGAGCATGTATGGAAAGATGTGAAAGATCCAGCGACTTTCACCAACGAGAACCCTGTAGGTACTGGTCCGTTTACTGAAATCGACACCTTCACTCCACAGCTATACATCCAATGCCGTAACCCGAATTACTGGGATGCTACAAACCTTGAGGTTGACTGTTTGCGTGTACCTCAAATTGCAAACAATGACCAATTGCTAGGTAAAATTGTTAACTCTGAACTCGATTGGACCTCTTCATTCGTTCCAGATATTGACCGTACTTATGCCGCTGCAAGCCCTAGCCACCACTACTGGTATCCGCCATCAGGCACACAAGCATTTATGGTTAACTTCAAAAACCCAGATGCAGTAAAAAATGAAGCGCTAAGCAACGTTGATTTCCGTCGCGCATTCTCTATGGCTCTTGACCGTCAAACTATTATCGATATCGCTTTCTATGGCGGCGGTACCGTTAATGACTTCGCTTCAGGCTTAGGTTATGCATTCCAAGCTTGGTCTGATGAAAACATCCACAATAAGTACAAAGGCTACAACACGTACAACGTTGAAGGCGCGAAAAAACTGCTTGCTAAAGCGGGCTTCAAAGACGTGAACAAAGACGGTTTTGTTGATACTCCATCAGGTAAATCTTTTGAGCTACTTGTTCAATCACCAAATGGCTGGACTGACTTCAACAACACAGTACAACTTGCTGTTGAACAGCTTGCCGAAGTAGGCATCAAAGCACGTGCTCGTACTCCAGAGTTTGCGGTTTATAACCAAGCAATGCTTGAAGGTACTTATGACGTCGCTTACACCAACTACTTCCACGGTGCGGACCCACATCTATACTGGAACAGTGCATACAACTCTGCACTACAGAAAGGTGAAGGTATGCCTCGTTTTGCTATGCACTTCTACAAAAACGATAAGCTAGATACTTTGCTAGACAGCTTCTACAAAACAGCGGATAAAAATGAGCAGCTAGAAATCGCTCACGGAATTCAGAAAATCATTGCTGAAAACCAAGTGACCATCCCTGTAATGTCAGGTGCTTACATGTACCAATACAACACAGCACGCTTTAGCGGCTGGTGGAACGAAGAAAATCCTAAGGGTCGTCCAAACATTTGGGCTGGTATCCCTGAGCGTCTATTACACGTACTGGACCTAAAACCAGTTAAGTAAGTAGAAGTTCATTCCTTGCGGCGTACTTCGTGCGCCGCTAAATAAAATCCCCTAAATACCTAGCAAATGTATAACGCTCGTCGTTAGGGGATTTTTCGCTCTAAATTTCGCTAGGAGCGACCTGAAACCAGGTACAGGATAAAACTGGGTGAGTAAGGTGTGAGTTATGGGTTATTTTTTAAGACGTTTGTCATTTTATTTTATCGCGTTGCTGGTTGCAGCAACATTGAACTTCATCATTCCGCGAGCCATGCCTGGAGACCCAGTGACCATGATGTTCGCAAACGCAACAACGCAAGTAACGCCAGAACGAATCGAAGCAATGAAACAGCTTCTCGGTTTCGTTGATGGTCCGTTACCCGTACAGTATTTGACCTATTTAAAAAGCATTCTAAGTTGGGAATTAGGCACGTCGATTAAGTTCTATCCGTTAAGTGTCAATGAATTACTGGGTAGTGCATTTGGTTGGTCGTTATTTCTAGCGGGTACTGCGGTTGTGATCTCGTTCTCAATCGGTTCTCTACTGGGCATTTTTGCCGCATGGAAACGAGGCAGTCGTTACGATACGTTTATTACCCCAGGGATGTTGGTTATACAAGCCGTTCCGCAAGTGGTTATTGCGATGATCGCTATGTTTACTTTTGCTATCGGCTTGCAATGGTTCCCTACGGGTTATGCCTACACTGCTGGTACGATGCCAGATTGGACAAGTTGGACATTCATTAAAGATGTGGCTTACCACGCTTTCTTGCCTCTTGTCTGTGCGTCTCTAGTACAAATCGGTGGGTTTCTCGTCAACATGCGTAACAACATGATTAACCTGCTCGCTGAAGACTACATCACGATGGCGAAAGGGAAAGGGCTTAGCGAAAACCGTGTGGTTTTCCAGTACGCCGCTCGTAATGCTTTATTGCCAAGTGTCACCGCTCTATCAATGTCTTTGGGTATGGCTATCGGTGGTCAGCTCATCATTGAAATTATCTTTAACTATCCTGGCCTTGGTACCGTTTTATTTAATGCGATCAACGCTCGTGATTACCAAGTTCTGCAAGGGCAGCTACTGATTATGACGCTCTTTATGCTGTTCTTTAACCTGTTGGCGGACATGCTTTATGTCGTACTAGACCCTCGCCTACGAAAGGGAGGTAAATAATCATGAAAGATCTCATTAAACTCATTCGCGGCAATACCGTTGCCATGGTCGGTGTCATTATTTTGGGCCTATTTTTATTCATCGCCCTTGCTGCGCCACTGATCACCAAACATGCGCCAGATAAACGTACCGGAAATCCACACGAGTACCCATCGTTTGTCGTCAAAGCCGCTAAAGCAGATCCGAATGGCTGGATTGCTGAAAACTTGGCGACTGACCGCCGCACCTTACTACTCTCAAAAGGTGAAGACCATGTGCTAGGCACCTCTCGTATGGGACGCGATGTTTGGTCACAAGTGGTGTATGGCGCACGAGTCTCACTCGCCGTGGGTTTTGGCGCAGGAATGACCGTCTGTTTTCTTGCGACTGTGATTGGTGTTTCTGCCGGTTACTTTGGCGGTAAGGTCGATGACATTCTAACCGCCGCTATGAATATCATGCTGGTGATACCGCAATATCCTCTTTTATTCGTGGTCGCGGCATTTATTGGAGAGGCCGGCCCATTAACCATTGCACTCATCATTGGCTGCACCTCCTGGGCTTGGGGCGCTAGGGTCGTACGCTCACAAACGCTCGCACTGCGTGAGAAAGAATTTGTCAGAGCGGCGGAAGTCTTGGGTGAATCATCATGGCGCATCATTTTCGTTGAGATTCTACCTAACCTCATCTCCATCGTTGGCGCTAGCTTCATCGGCTCAGTGATGTACGCCATCATGATGGAAGCCACTATCTCCTTCCTTGGTCTTGGCGATCCAAACACCATCAGTTGGGGCATCATGTTGTACAACGTTCAAACGTCCTCTTCTATGCTGATTGGCGCTTGGTGGGAACTGCTTGCTCCTTGTATTGCTTTGACTCTACTCGTTACTGGTTTGGCTTTACTGAACTTTGCGGTCGATGAAATTGCCAACCCACAACTGCGTTCACACAAAGGAATGAAGCGTTGGAAAAAACTCGCAGAGCAAGATAAGAAAGAGCGTCAGCCTGACCTGCCACCACAAAATGCACTTTGGAGCGGAGATAAATAATCATGACAAACCCACTTATTTCAATCCGTAACCTATGCGTTGACTACATCACCGACGCCGGTGATGTTCGAGCATGCAGCAACGTCAGTTTTGACATTGCACCTGGCGAAGTATTTGGCCTTGCTGGTGAATCTGGCTGTGGTAAATCGACTATCGCGTTTTCACTGATGCGTCTGCATAAGCCGCCCGCGTTTATTACTGGTGGAGAAGTGATTTTTAATGGTGAAAATATCATTAAATACAGCGATGAACGCATGCAATCCTTTCGCTGGAGCCAAATGTCGATGGTGTTTCAAAGTGCGATGAACGCTTTGAACCCAGTATTGACGATGGAAGAGCAATTTTGTGACGTAATCATGCGCCATACCAACATGACTCGTGAACAAGCTAAACGCCGCGCTGAAGGTTTGTTAGAAATTGTCGATATTCACCCAAGTCGCTTAAACGATTACCCACACCAATTCTCTGGGGGTATGCGTCAGCGCTTGGTGATTGCAATTGCTCTCGCGCTCAATCCTAAAATGATCATTATGGATGAGCCCACTACGGCACTTGATGTAGTTGTCCAACGTGAAATATTGCAAAAAATCTATGCGCTGAAAGAAGAGTTTGGCTTCTCTATCTTGTTCATCACACATGATTTGTCGTTGATGGTCGAGTTCTCCGATCGGATTGGCATCATGTATTCCGGTGAATTAATTGAAGTGGCTCCTTCTAAACAGATTCTGGAAAGCCCTTTCCATCCTTACACCAAAGGGCTGGGTAGTTCTTTCCCTCCACTGACAGGCCCTAAAACGAAGTTAACTGGAATACCAGGTAACCCGTTGAACTTATTGGATATACCTCAAGGTTGTCGTTTCCAAGCTCGTTGCGATCGCGTACATGAAGCTTGCACCAAAATTCCAACGAGTTTGCGCCAAATAGAGCTTGGACGCTTCTCCAGTTGCCACCTTTACGGTGACCCAATTGCTCAAGTGAAACTGTAGAGCACAAGCTGTATTACAAAAATTTCTGGAGACAATTATGAGCAAAAATTTCGGTGAATTACTGGTTGAGGGGAAAAATCTAGTTAAAGATTTTCCAATCAACAGTAACACCCTAAAACAACCTATGATGCGAGCGATCAACGACGTATCGTTCAAAATGTTCAAAAGCCGCGGCTTGGCTGTCGTGGGTGAATCAGGCTCTGGCAAATCAACAACCGCTAAAATGATTGCCAAAATGTACGCCCCAACATCCGGTGTAATTGAATACAAAGGACGCGATATTTTAGACATCACTTCACGCAGTGACCTGATGCACTATCGCGAAGGCGTCCAGATGGTATGGCAAGATCCGTTTGGCTCACTCAACCCAACTCATACCATTTTTCATCATATTGCTCGTCCACTGCTTATCCATAAAAAAGTGACGTCAGGTAATAAGAGAGAGTTAGAAGAACGCGTTCACGATTTACTGGAACAAGTCGGCCTTATTCCACCAAAAGAAACAGCCGCGAAATATCCGCACCAGTTGTCTGGTGGACAGCGTCAACGTGTCAACTTAGCGCGTAATATCGCGGTTGGTGCCGAAGTGGTACTGGCTGATGAACCAACCTCCATGTTGGATGTGTCGATTCGTGCGGGTGTTCTCAACCTGATGGAAGAGATGAAGTTTGAAAAGCAGATGTCGCTGCTTTATATCACGCACGACATCGCCACCGCACGCTACATCGCCGAAGACTTAGCCGTCATGTACGTCGGACATATGGTGGAATGGGGCGATACTGAAGAGATTATTCACGATCCTCAGCACCCATATACTCAACTATTGGTTTCCGCAGTGCCCGATCCTAGTAAATCGATACACGAGAAGCTCAAAGGGAACAAAGGCGAAATTCCACTTTGGACCCCGGTATCAACAGGCTGTCCTTTTGCTGGTCGATGCATGCAGGCGAGTGACAAATGTCGTGAACAACTTCCAGCGGTGACTCAGTTGTCTGATAACCACTTTGTTCGTTGTTACTTATTTGAATAATCACTAACGCACACCTTAATGTATTGAAGCCGCTGACATAACCTCATCGGTTTCAATACCTTAGGTAAAAATATAAAACAAAGTCAGCACACGCCCCCGACGGGTTGAGTGCTGACGAGAAATCAAAGATCTGGCTTGGAGATGTTTAATGCTGCTACTGATTAACCATATTGGTTATGAGCCACAAGGGCCAAAACAGGCGATACTAATGAGTAACACGCTCCGTGTTTCTTCCGATATCGCCCTGCTTGTTTGTGCAAACAGCCATCAAACGGTGTCGACTTTCGTTGTTGAACCACAAGCTAAAGTCGCACATTGGCATTTAGGTAGCTTTTACACGATCGACTTTTCTCAATACACCACTTCAGGGCAGTATTACCTGCGTTTTGAAAATACCCACTCCCCTATTTTTGAAATTGGTGAAGGGATACTGATGAAAAAAACGTTTTCTGATGTATTGCACTACTTCAAATCACAACGTTGTGGTGGCATTTTCGATCAGCAAGATAAGCTCGTACCACTGCTTGGTACATCAACCACTGCCGATGTACACGGTGGCTGGTACGACGCTTCCGGTGACGTCAGTAAGTATCTGAGTCACCTTTCTTACGCCAACTATTTAAACCCTCAACAAACCCCAATGGTGGTTTGGAATATGCTAAAGGGATTGGCACAACTAGAACATCACTCGAGTTTTGCTGCATTTTCTCGCACTCGCCTTAAGGAAGAGGCGTTATTTGGTGCTGATTTTCTGATCCGCATGCAAAACTCCGAGGGGTTCTTTTATACAACGGTCTTTGACAAATGGAGCAAGGACATTAAGCAGCGAGAGATCTGCGCCTATGCCACTCAATCAGGCCACAAGTCTGACGATTATCAAGCCGGATTTCGTCAAGGGGGAGGCATTGCGATTGCCGCTCTTGCGGTGGCAGCACGTTTAGATGTTCACGGTGATTTCACCTCAGAACACTATTTAACAGCGGCGGAGCATGGTTACTGGCATTTAAAAGAAAATAACACGCGCTATCTCGACGATGGCCAAGAAAACATCATTGATGCCTATTGCGCTCTGCTTGCATCGGTTGAACTCTACCGCTCAACTCATCAAGCAAATTATCTGGTTGAGTGTCGTCTTTGGGCACAAAGGTTATGCGCTTATCAACACAGCGACGCTAACATCGCTCATTATTGGGCAGCCAATAGTGATGCCACTCGTCCTTATTATCACGCCGCCGAAGCTGGACTACCAGTGATTGCACTGTGCGAATATCTCGAGATTGAAACAGAAGAACACCGCAAACAATCGGTCGTTCAAGTGATTGAGAATGCTTGCCGCTTTGAGCTCACTATCACTCATCAAGTCAGTAACCCATTTGGCTACCCACGCCAATATGTAAAACCTGTGAATGGCGACAAACGCTGCGCATTTTTTGTCGCTCACGACAATGAATCCGGCTACTGGTGGCAAGGCGAAAATGCGCGTTTAGGATCGCTCGCGTGTATGGCTTATCGCGCCCAAGCCTTCGTCAACGCAGATCTGCATGCCCCTTTAACCACCTTTGCACAAAATGCATTGAACTGGATTATCGGATTAAATCCATACGATATGTGCATGCTCGATGGGCACGGTCGCAACAATCCAGACTACCTACCCCATTTGGGCTTTTTTAACGCCAAAGGGGGAGTGTGTAATGGCATTACAGGCGGTTTTGAAGATGAAGAAGATATCGCTTTTAACCCAGCGAAACAGAAGGATGACATGCTGCAAAACTGGCGTTGGGCTGAGCAATGGATTCCTCATGGTGCTTGGTATCTGCTGGCCATCACAACCCAGTTTTGCCACTTCTCAACACCAGACTTAGAGAGGCAATCATGACCTTTTATTATGTCGGTATTGATGGAGGCGGCACATCATGTCGCGCACGCATCCGCAACGAGCAAGGCGCGCTGTTAGGTGAAGCGAAAAGCGGTAGCGCCAATATTTTATTGGGTGTGGAACTTGCCATGCAGACGATCATTGATGCAATTACTCAAGCGGCGCACCAAAGCGGGCTGACGAAAGAGAATTTTGCTCAGATGCACGTGGGTCTTGCTCTGGCTGGCGCAGAACAAAAATCCGCATGGCATGCGTTTATGTCTCAGACACATCCTTTTGCTTCACTAACGCTCAACACAGATGCTTACGGTGCGTGTATTGGTGCTCATAATGGCGACGATGGCGCAATTATGATCGCGGGAACGGGCTCTTGTGGCCTATTTTTACACGCCGGGCAGCAGCATGTGCTGGGTGGACGAGAGTTTCCCATATCCGATCAAGGCAGTGGTGCCATCATGGGTTTACGCCTAATCCAGCGCGTGCTGCTCATTGCAGATGGCATCGGCGAGCCTTCATTATTAAGCGCTCATGTGATGCAACATTTTAACCACGATGTTGATCAGATTGTCGAATGGTCAAAAAACGCACTCCCACGAGACTATGGCCAGTTCTCTCCCGTTATTTTTTCTCTAGCGCAACAAGGTGATGCGCTGGCGATAGAGCTTCTCAAACAAACCGCGGCAGACATCGAAATATTTCTTGTCGCTCTTCATAACAAAGGAGCCAAGCGGATCTGCCTCATGGGTAGCATTGCAGAGCGTATCTTGTATTGGCTTTCTCCACCGGTACAGCAGTGGATTGTTCAACCTCAATTCGACGCTATCGAAGGCGCGATTATGTTTGCCGGCAAAGCCGAGCATAATTTGTATTAAGGAATCACTATGAGCTATCGAATTGACTTTGCGGTACTCTCAGAACAGAAGCAATTTTGCCGTTTTGGTTTAACGTTCCATAACTTAAGCGATCAAGACCTAAAAGACTGGTCGTTACATTTTGTGATTGATCGCTTCATTCAGCCAGACAGCATCACCCATGGCAACGTAGTGCAAATAGGCAGTTTCTGCTCATTAACGCCAGATATGACCGTGCTTGCTGCAAACTCGCATTTTTACTGTGAATTTAGCATCAAAACCGCCCCTTTCCATTTTTACACTGATGGCGTAAAGCACGCTTTTGTTCAATGCAATGGTGAGCAACCGCTCGAACGTCATGATGTGATCGTAACTCCGATTGCTCTCGCCTCGCCTTATCGTGAGCGCAGTGAAATACCCGCAACAGAAGCCGCGAGCCTCAGTCTCATTCCATTACCAAACAAGATTGAATCCGGCACAGGGCATTGCACCTTAACGACTTCGAGCCAGATTACCTTGCAATCCACGTGCGCTGAGCAAGCTGCGACTTGGTTACAACAGGAACTCAACCGTATATTTGATTTTCAGCCCAAACCCATTGGCAGCGCTGATATTATCTACCGCACTAACCCGACCTTTGACGAGGGCGCGTATCAACTCAACGTCGATCGTACCGGCATTCGCTTAGAGGCGAGTGGCCATCAAGGCTTTATGTATGCTAGCGCGACCCTGTTGCAGTTGATTCAAGTTCAAGATCAATCGTGGTTAGTCCCCTGCGTCAAAATCAGTGATGCGCCACGCTTTAAGTACCGAGGCATGATGCTCGATTGTGCGCGCCATTTTCATGGAATCGAGACAGTTAAGCGGCTTATTAACCAATTAGCGCATTACAAATTCAATACGTTCCATTGGCATTTGACCGATGACGAAGGATGGCGTATCGAAATTAAAGCACTGCCACAACTCACCGACATCGGTGCATGGCGAGGAGTTGATGAAGTGCTCGAACCTCAATACAGCTTGTTAACGCAGCGCCACGGTGGTTTCTATACACAACAAGAGATCAAAGAGGTTATCGCATACGCTCAAGAGCGTGGTATCACAGTGATCCCTGAAATTGATGTTCCCGGACATTGCCGCGCCGCGATCAAATCTCTGCCTCATCTGCTGGCCGATAAAGAGGATCAATCACACTATCGCAGCATTCAATATTATAACGATAACGTCCTCTCCCCCGCCCTTGAAGGTACGTATGAGTTCTTAGATATCGTCTTGCAAGAAGTCTCTGAGCTATTTCCATCCCCCTTTATCCATATTGGTGCCGACGAAGTGCCCGATGGGGTCTGGATTAACAGCCCTAAATGTCAACAACTGATGGCTGATAATGGCTATACCGAGGCCAAAGAATTACAAGGACACTTACTACGTTATGCCGAACAAAAACTGCGTACGCTTGGCAAACGCATGGTCGGCTGGGAAGAAGCGCATCATGGCAATAAGGTCAGTAAAGATACTGTTATCTACTCTTGGCTTTCTGAAGCGGCGGCATTGAACTGCGCGAAACAGGGGTTTGATGTGATTTTACAACCCGGTCAGTACACGTATCTGGATATTGCTCAAGATTATGCACCAGAAGAACCGGGCGTTGACTGGGCTGGTGTCACCCCATTAGAAAAAGCCTATCGCTATGAACCCTTAGCCGAAGTGCCCGAAAACGATCCACTCCGTAAGCGAATTCTCGGTATTCAGTGCGCTTTATGGTGTGAATTAATCAATAACCCACAGCGTATGGAATACATGATTTACCCACGCTTAACTGCACTCGCCGAAGCAGGATGGACCCATAAAGTGCATCGTGATTGGCAAGATTATCTGTCACGGCTCAAAGGACATCTGCCTATGTTGGACAAGCAAGGCATCCGTTACCGAGCACCATGGAAATAAACACAACACTTGGAGTCGGCATTACCTCTCCTTGGTTTTCACTAGCATAATTTTTGGCTGCAAAAGACGCAGTTTGTTTAAAAGGAAATGACAATGAAATACGGCTATTTCGATAACGACAATCGTGAATATGTCATCACACGCCCTGACGTTCCAGCGCCTTGGACCAACTACTTAGGGACAGAAAAATTCTGCACCGTGATCTCTCATAACGCGGGCGGTTACTCTTTTTACAATTCACCAGAATATAACCGTGTTACCAAATTTCGCCCGAACGCTTCTTTTGATCGCCCGGGGCACTATGTTTACTTACGTGACGATGCAACTGGCGACTATTGGTCTATTTCTTGGCAACCCGTAGCAAAAAGCTTAGAAGAAGCGAAGTATGAAGTCCGCCACGGCCTCTCTTACTCCAAATTCAAATGTGAATACAGCGGCATTACTGCCACTAAAACTCTCTTTGTACCGAAAGGCGAAGATGCTGAAATTTGGGATGTCGTCATTAAAAACGATTCCACAGAGACTCGCACTATCAGCGCTTTTTCGTTTGTTGAATTCTCTTTTAGTCACATTCAATCCGATAACCAAAACCATCAGATGTCGCTTTACTCTGCAGGTACCGCTTATCACGCGGGTGTGATTGAGTACGATCTTTACTACAACACCAATGATTTCGAAGGCTTTTACTACTTAGCCTCGACGTTTGATCCAGACTCTTATGATGGACAACGCGATACCTTCCTTGGCTTGTATCGTGACGAAGCCAATCCCATTGCAGTAGAACGTGGTCACTGCTCGAACAGCGCGCAAACCTGCTACAACCATTGCGGTTCGCTGCACAAACAATTTGTGATCCAACCGGGTGAAGAAGTTCGCTTTGCTTATATTTTGGGAATTGGTAAAGGCAATGGCGCGCGTTTGCGTGCTAAGTACCAAGACTTGGCTAATGTCGATGCCGCTTTTGCTGGGGTCAAAGCGCATTGGGATGAACGTTGTGCGAAATTCCAAGTAAAATCACCGAATGAAGGCCTTGATACCATGATCAACACTTGGACGCTTTATCAAGCGGAAACGTGTGTGGTGTGGTCTCGCTTTGCCTCTTTCATTGAAGTGGGCGGTCGTACTGGCCTTGGTTACCGTGATACGGCGCAAGATGCCATTTCAGTACCGCACGCAAACCCGAAGATGACCCGTAAACGCTTGGTTGATCTGCTTCGTGGTCAAGTCAAAGCGGGCTATGGCCTACACCTATTTGATCCTGACTGGTTTGATCCAGAAAAAGCGGATGTCAAACCATCAAAATCGCCAACCGTTGTACCAACACCAAGTGATGAAGATAAGATCCACGGCATTGAAGATACGTGTTCTGACGATCATCTCTGGCTCGTTCCAACCATCTGTAAATACGTGATGGAAACAGGTGAAACATCCTTCTTTGATGAAGTGATCCCTTACGCCGATGGTGGCAATGCAACGGTTTACGAGCACATGAAGGCGGCGCTTAACTTCTCGGCAGAATACGTAGGGCAAACAGGTATCTGCAAAGGCTTACGCGCTGACTGGAACGACTGCTTGAACTTAGGTGGTGGCGAATCATCTATGGTTTCTTTCCTCCACTTTTGGGCGCTGCAAGAGTTTATCGACCTTGCAAAATACCGTGACAATGCAGAGGACGTTGCGAAATATACCGAAATGGCGGCGAACGTACGTGAAGCTTGTGAAACTCACCTTTGGGATGAAGAAGGTGGCTGGTATATCCGTGGCCTGACGAAAAATGGCGACAAGATAGGAACTGCTCAGCAAACCGAAGGTCGAGTTCACCTTGAATCAAACACACTCGCCGTCTTATCGGGCGCAGTGTCGCAAGAGCGTGGTGAAAAAGCGATGGACGCCGTTGATGAGAATCTATTCTCCGAATACGGCTTACATCTGAACGCACCTTCCTTCTCTACCCCTAATGATGATATCGGTTTCGTTACTCGTGTTTATCAAGGTGTTAAAGAAAATGGCGCTATTTTCTCACATCCAAACCCTTGGGCATGGGTTGCAGAAACGAAGCTTGGCCGTGGTGATCGAGCCATGAAGTTCTACGACGCATTAAACCCTTATAACCAAAACGACATTATTGAAAAGCGCGTTGCCGAACCTTACTCATACGTGCAGTTCATTATGGGACGAGATCACCAAGATCACGGCCGTGCAAACCATCCATGGTTAACAGGTACGTCTGGTTGGGCCTACTTTGCCGTCACCAACTTCATTTTGGGTGTTCGTGTAGGTTTTGATGGCCTCGTCGTAGACCCATGCATTCCTACCAATTGGCCTGGTTTTGAAGTCACTCGCCAATGGCGCGGCGCGACTTACAACATCACAGTGCAAAACCCGAACTCCGTCAGTAAAGGGGTGAAAACAATCACAGTGAATGGCGAAGCAGTAGAAGGCGTGATTCCTGTCATGGCACAAGGCACTGTCAACGATGTAGTGGTTATTCTCGGTTAACGCGATTTGAGCCTCAGCACGAAGGAGCTGAGGCTCAACATTCGTCCCACAAGGATTTTATTATGATCAAATTTGGTACAGGTGGCTGGCGCGCCTTTATTGGTGAAGAGTTTACCAAAGACAACGTCTGTCTAGTGGCTCAATCACTTGCCAACATCATTAACCATGAAAATGTGGCTAACAACGGGTTCGTTATCGGCTACGACCGCCGCTTTCTTTCTGACAAAGCCGCACGTTGGTTTGCGCAAGTCTTAGCAGCGAATGGCGTGGTGGTAAGTTTTATCGATAAGTTTGTTCCTACCCCTATTGTGATGTTCAAGGCCAAAGAGATGAATTGCGCCTATTCGGCGTGTATTACGGCATCCCACAACCCTGCGGACTACAATGGCATCAAAGTGTTCATTGAAGGTGGGCGAGACGCTGATGAGGTGATCACGCAAAAGATTGAACAACAAATCACGTCACTGACGCTTGCCGATGTAAAACACGTCGAATTTGAACAAGCGCTGCAAGATAAATCGATCGTCATCATCAATCCAATGAATGAGTTTGTCGATTCAATCATCAACTTTATCGACATTGAAGCGATCAAAAAAGCCAACCTACGTGTGTTGATTGACCCTATGTTTGGCGTCGCGAAAAATGCATTGCAGACGGTTCTGATCAATGGCCGCTGCGATGTGGATGTGATCAATGATGGCAAAAACCCCGATTTTGGCGGTTTAATGCCTTCCCCTAATGCAGCGACTCTTTATCGTCTCAAACATTTAGTAGCCGCAGAAGGTTACGATATTGGGATAGGTACCGACGGCGATGCAGACCGACTTGGTATTATTGATGAGAAAGGCAACTTCATCCATCCTAATGAAGTACTGATCCTGCTTTACTACTACCTGCTTGAATATAAGGGCTGGAAAGGATCCGTGGTGCGTAACATCGCCACCACCCACTTACTGGATAAAATTGCCGCTGACCACGATGAGAAAAGTTTTGAAGTCCCCGTTGGCTTTAAGCACATCAGCTCACAAATGGAAGCGGATGATTCACTAATTGGTGGTGAAAGCTCCGGCGGTTTAACCATTCGTGGACACATCAAAGGTAAAGATGGGGTTTTTGCATCGAGTTTGTTGGTTGAAATGATCAGCGTGACAGGTAAAAAACTCTCCGAATTACTGGGGGAAATTTACGCGAAATACGGTTACGCCTACACCGCAGAAGGTGACTGCAAATTTAAAGCCGCACAAAAAGAGTCGTTGTATAACAAAATTTACGTTGAGAAACAGTTGCCTCAATTTGATTATGAGATTGAGAAAGTCAGTTACGAAGACGGAGCCAAAGTCTACTTTAAAAACGGCGGCTGGGTTATTGCTCGTTTCTCTGGCACTGAACCATTGCTACGCATTTTTGCCGAAATGGCGGATAAAGACACTGCAGAACGTGTTCTTCAACAGGTGAAAGATTTTCTATCGTTATAGCTTTTACCCACTTAGACTCAAATTTGAGTCGCTATACCCGCACAGTATGAAGAGGTTGTAGGTATATCGATGAAGAACACTTGCCCGGCGTCATGCCGGGCTTTTTTTAAAAAGCCAACACACCTTGCGTATCAATGCTGACTGCAACATTTTGCCCAACGCTCAACGGCTGTGAAGAACTCGCCAGCAACTTACTGCCATACGCATCAATCACATAACGGCAGTGATCGCCCATAAATTGCTGCTCTAACACGCGGACTTTGCTCTCTTGTTGCGCACTAATTTGAATGTGTTGTGGCCGCAGTAGTAATTCGCATTTGGCTTCAAGCTCAATGGGTTGCTGAGCTTTGGCGTCAACCACACCTAAATCGGTCTCAAATTGCCATTCTGAAATTCGTTTGGCGCTTAAATAACTTCCACCACCCAAGAAATCGGCCACAAATTTACTCGACGGTTGGTAGTACAGCTCTGATGCGGTGCCATATTGCTCAATGACACCGTGGTTCATTACCGCCATTTTATCAGCAAAAGCAAAAGCTTCTTCGCGGCTATGGGTCACAAAAATAGCCGTCACACCCTGCTTTTTAAAAATGTTGCGAATTTCACCGATCAACTCATGGCGAACTTGGGTATCGATGTTGGAAAACGGCTCATCAAGCAGTAGCAGATCCGGTTTATACGCCAAGGAGCGAGCAATCGCCACTCGCTGCTGCTGCCCACCTGATAGTTGATGAGGATAACGATCCCCCAGCTCCGCTAAATGCACTAATGCCAACATCTCTTCGACTTTTGCTTTGCGCTCGGTTTGAGAGAGTTGACGCAATCCAAACGCGATATTTTCCGCAACAGTTAAGTGAGGAAATAGCGCATAATCTTGGAAAATCATCCCTATGTTTCGCGCTTCCGGTGGCAACCAATGTTGACCATCGTCAATCGTCACACAATTAAGGCTCATCACCCCAGAGCTAAGCGGCAGCAAACCCGCAATAGCTTTCAATAAGGTCGTTTTCCCACAACCACTTGCTCCTAATAAACAGACGATTTCTCCCTGTTTGACTTCCAGCGACAGTGATTGTAAAACCGTTTGGTTTTCATATTTGCAAGTCAAATCATGGATAGACAGCGCACAACTCATCAGTGATTTTGCTCCAGTGAACGGTTAACGACGATAAGTGGAATTAAACCAACCGCGACCAAGAGTATCGCAGGCAAAGCAGCCACTTCTAATTGTTCATCCGATGCGTAGTTATAAACATAGGTCGCCAAGGTTTCGAAATTGAACGGACGCAATAACAAAGCGGCATTCAGCTCTTTCATTGACTCAATAAACACCAACAACCCAGCGATAAGCGTACCACGGCGGATCAATGGCAGATGAACTCGCCACAGCATAGCGTTCGATCGATAACCCATAGTTCGAGCCGCCATATCCAAAGAAGGTGAGACTTTATTGAGGCTACTTTCTATGCTACCAATCGCCACGGCCGAAAAACGCACCACTAAAGCAAAAATAATAGCAAACATCGAACCAGAAAAGATAAGACCCGGTCGCCCCCATTGCATCGCTTTAGCAACATCATTGACCCAATGATCCATAAACAGCACCGGAACCATCACACCAATCGCTAGCACGGTTCCAGGAACCGCATAACCCATAGAAGACAAGCGCATAAAGGCTAAAGTCACCCCGTTGGCATTCAACCGATGGCAAAAATTCACTACCAAAGCAATCAACACCGCCACCAGCGCTGTCGCCAACGAAACCGTTAAGCTATTTATCGCAAAGTCTTGAAACTCCGAAGTCCAACTTTTCGCAAAATAGTGATAAGCGAATGAGGCCAACTGCAATAAAGGCAGAAGAAATGCGAGCGCAACTAGCCCCCAACACCAACACAAAGCGGCCCATTTTTTCCACCCTTGCAACTGATAGCGAAAATCTTCATGGCTGTTAAATTGGCTTTGAAATAATTTCTGTTTACGACGGCTATAGCGCTCTGCGCTCAGCAGTAATAATACAATCACCAACATGATGGCGGATATTTTCGCTGCCGCATTCAAATTAGAATAACCGAGCCAAGTGTCATACACCGCAGTCGTTAGGGTATTAACGGCAAAGTAACTCACCGTACCAAAATCACCCACCGTTTCCATCGCCACTAAGGAGAGGCCAACCGCCATCGCGGGCCGTGCAAGCGGTAGTGAAATCAGACGAAAACTCTGCCACGGAGAGCATTTTAATAGACGAGCGGATTGCAATAAGGAGACGTTTTGTTCCATGAATGCAGCACGGCACAGTAGGTAAACATATGGATAAAGCACCAGCGCAAGCACAATGCTTGCCCCGCCCAAACTGCGAATGTCGGGAAACCAGTAATCACCTGCGCCCCAGCCAGTAAGATCTCTAAGTAACACTTGCACTGGGCCTGCGTAGTCAAACCAACCGGTAAAGATGTAACCGATAATATAGCCGGGCATCGCAAGTGGTAACACCAAAGCCCATTGTAAAATGCGTTCGGTAGGCAGCTTACACATCGCCATTAACCAAGCAGTGGGAATGCCAAATAGCAAAGAAAGCCCCATCACACTGAACGTTAATACGACGGTATTAAAGGTATAGGTGGGCATCACTGTTGACATGAGATGAGAAAAAACCTCATCACTTTGTCCCGCAGCGGTAATAAAGATGGCTAAGATCGGCAAAACCAGTAGCACAGTGACACTGGCACTACTGGTTTTCCATAATGTATTTTTTTCTTTCATTGCCTAATTACAATAAGGCTTACTGACACATAAATGCGTTTGCAAATACATCTCATGCCCCTTCAATAGAATAGGGGCACTGTTATACCCCTAGAACCGATTAAAGGTCAAATTTCACTTCATCAAGCAGCTTAATTGCCGCGGCATGATTGTCGGCAATTTTTTCGAGCGGCAGTGGGTCAGCTTTAAAATCACCCCATGAAGCGACTAGTGCAGAACGCTCAACACCTGCTTTTACTGGGTATTCAAAGTTGACGTCAGCGTACATGTGCTGTGCTTTATCGCTGGTCAAAAACTCCATCAGCTTAACTGCGTTTTCTTTGTTAGGCGCGTACTTCGCCATCGCCATACCACTCACGTTAACGTGCGTGCCTTGCGCATTCTGGCCGGGGAAGTTGATGTAGACGGCTTCAGCCCATGATTTTTGCTTCTCATCAGCTAACATTTTCCCTAAATAATAGCTATTACCCAATGAGACATCACACAAACCTTCTTTAATCGCTTTAACTTGGTCACGATCATTACCTTGAGGCTTACGTGCTAAATTTGCTTTGACACCTTCAAGCCAAACTTTAGTGCTCGCTTCGCCTTGCTCTGCAATCATGGACGCAACCAGCGCCACGTTGTAAGGATGCTTACCACTACGAGTACAGATTTTGCCTTTAAATTCAGGTTTCGCGAGGTCAGCGTAGTTGAAGTCATCACCCAGCTTGCCTACGCGATCGCGTGATGAGTAGACGCTACGGGTGCGTATTGTTAGTGCAAACCACTCATCTGCGCTATCGCGATATTGGGCAGGAATGTTAGTTTCAATGGTTTTGTTATCCACCGCTTGGACTAAACCTTTTTCAGATAACTCAAAAAGACGGCTAAATTCTGAGGTTAAAATCACGTCAGCAGGGCTGTACTCACCCTCTTGTACCAATTTCTCAGCAATCCCTTCTTTCGCAAACTTCACATTCACTTTAATGCCCGTTTGTTGAGTGAACTCTTTAAACATCGGCTCAATCAAAAATGGTTGGCGGTATGAGTAAACGTTGACCTCCTCTGCCGCCATCGCGCTCGGAGCCATCACACTACATGCCATCGCAGACAGAGTAAGCAGTTTCTTCATTTCTAGTTCCCTTTAAAATTGGTAATGATAATGTTTATCAGTTTCGTTATTATATTGATGATAGATTGAAAAACAATTCAATCAATAAAAAAACCTGCCTTAATCGGCAGGTTTTTAGGTAGGTTATCTGTAAGGAAATATTACTTTATTGTCACGAATTCTGGGTAGGCCCCCACCCCACAGTCGTGCATATCCATCCCTTCTAATTCTTCTTCTTCCGAAACTCGAATGCCTATCGTTGCCTTCAGAATGCCCCAAACCACAAGGCTTGCACCAAATACCCAAGCGAAAATTACTGCGGCTCCAAGTAGTTGAGCGCCAAAAGTCGCATCAGTATTGCTGATTGGCACAACCATTAAACCGAACAAACCACATACGCCATGTACCGAAATTGCGCCCACAGGATCGTCAATTTTCACTTTATCAAGGGCAATAATGCTAAACACCACTAACACACCCGCTACAGCACCAATCGCTACCGCATACAATGGTGATGGAGAGAGAGGATCAGCGGTAATGGCCACTAACCCGGCCAACGCACCGTTAAGCACCATGGTTAGATCCGCTTTACCCCAAGTGGTTTTACACACTAATAGAGCCGCGATAGAACCCGCTGCTGCAGCGGCATTGGTGTTGAGGAAAATCTGACCAACCGCTGTCGCGTTTTCAAAATCAGACAGCATTAGTTGTGAACCACCGTTAAAACCAAACCAGCCAAACCACAAGATAAATGTACCCAAAGTCGCAAGTGGCATGTTGGAGCCCGGAATAGGGTAAATTTCACCATTTTTACCGTATTTACCTTTACGTGCTCCCAACAAGATGACCCCAGCTAGCGCCGCCGATGCACCCGCTAAGTGAACAATACCAGAGCCGGCAAAATCACTGAAACCGGCAGCAGAAAGAAAGCCACCGCCCCAAGTCCAATAGCCTTCCATTGGGTAAATGAATGCGGTCAAAATGACGGAAAAAATAAGGAACGACCACAATTTCATTCGCTCAGCGACAGCGCCAGAAACCACCGACATCGCGGTTGCCACAAACACCACTTGGAAGAAAAAGTCTGATTCAAGGGAGTGATCCGCCCCTTCTGCTTGGCTACCTATCAAGGAGCCGAATGAAGGCAGCCAGCCTGCTTCTGCGTTATCAACATACATAATGTTGTAACCAACCACTAAATACGTGGTACAGGCAATCGCGTACAAACAAAAGTTTTTGGTTAAAATTTCAGTGGTGTTTTTAGAACGGACTAAGCCCGCCTCTAGCATGGCAAAGCCAGCTGCCATCCACATCACCAACGCACCCGAAATCAAGAAAAAAAACGTATCGAGTGCGTAACGTAGCTCTGTTACCGTTGCTGCTAATTCCATAATGGTTATCTCCAATCCTTTGAATCTTTACAGTGCTTCACTGTCCATTTCGCCAGTACGAATACGCACAGCTTGGCTGAGGTCATACACAAAAATTTTTCCGTCACCAATTTTTCCGGTGTGCGCCGCTTTGATGATCGCCTCTATCACGCGATCGACATTTTCAGCTTGTGTCGCTATTTCTAATTTCACTTTAGGCAGAAAATCGACTTGATATTCCGCGCCTCGGTAGAGCTCGGTGTGCCCTTTTTGGCGACCAAAGCCTTTCACTTCGGAAACCGTCATCCCTTCGATGCCGACATCGGCCAAAGCTTCACGCACATCGTCTAACTTAAATGGTTTAATTATCGCGTTGATCAGTTTCATTGCATCCTCTCACAAGCAGTAGTCCGTTTACGATCAATACAATCCAAGCCGCGTGCCAACTTTTTAACTTAATGATTTTAAAAGATTTACAACCATTTCTTATGCCAAAAAGAAAAGGGTTGCACAAATGAGGTGCAACCCTTTCCCACAAATAAAGCGAAGTGTTTAATCTTCACCAGTTTTGTGCAGCGCTAAGTGAAGTCCGCAGGTGAGTAACGTACAAATTCGCACCACTGCTTGATCATCAAAGCAAAATCATCAATGCCGCAGCTTGCGGTGCTTTCACAATCGTAAAAATCAAACTCACTGTCACTATCAAGCGCTTCACCATGCGTCAAAACATTGGCCTGAACCGTGACCTCATCGGCAAGAATCATCACGCTGATCTCCTGCCCCTCAAGCGTCTGCTCTTGATTAAATGCACGTTTCGATGCTGCCATTAGCGCAATAACTTGATCTATTTTGGGAAGATCGTTGCTGATCTCCTCTTGTAGCCAACGGCCAATAATTTCGTGCCCCATCGAAAAAGAGCAGTAATAGCTCCCATCTAGGGTGTTTTTTTTAAATTCGTAGTCCATCGGGTTCTCGATATTGGTGCTTGGGGATACGGATAACTTTGCTATTATCGGTGATTATGGCTAACGAAACCACTTGATATTATGCAGATCACAGAAACCACCGCACGCCAGATTGTAGAAAGAGCGATGAAGATCATCACTTATTCAGTCAACGTAATGGATGAAAAGGGACGCATTATTGGCTCAGGTGATCCCACTCGTTTGCACCAGAAACACGAAGGGGCGATTTTAGCCATCAATGAAAATCGAGTGGTTGAAATTGATCATGCCACCGCCAGTTACCTAAAAGGCGTTAAACCCGGCATCAATTTCCCCATCATTTATCAACAACGAGTGATCGGCGTAGTTGGAATTTCCGGTAACCCAACGGAGGTTCACCGTTATGGCGAGCTGGTCAAAATGACGGCGGAGCTTATCGTTGAACAAGCCGCACTGATGGCACAAGTACAGTGGAATAAGCGCCACCGTGAAGAGCTGCTATTACAACTAATTCAAGGTGCCACTCTCAACGAAACACAGCTCAATTCAATCGCCGAGCGATTAGGGCTCGACCTTTCCCAGCCGCGTATCGCTGCCGTGGTCAAATTGATCCCAGATAACGACACCGCCTTATCGCTAGAACACTTACAGCAGTTAGTGCATCTGCTGGAATACCCTGAACGGGACAACTTAGTGGGGATCATTTCAGTTTCTCACAACGAAGTGGTGGTTTTAAAACCCATCTCACTCACCGAAAAAGGTTGGTCACAAGAGGCCGAAACTAAACGAGTAAATCAACTATTGAAGCGAGTGAAAAAAGAGGGAAAATTCACCATCAAAATTGCACTAGGTGATTATTTTCCAACGCTCTCTGGGCTGGCTCAATCTTATCAAACCGCCAAGTTGACGATGCAAGCCTCCCATCATAAACAGGGAGACGTCTTCTTTTATCAAGATGATAAGTTACCTGTACTGCTCAATAGCGTACAGCATGAGCCATGGAGCCGCGAGCAGTTACGCCAACCTTATACCCTGCTGGAACGGTATGATACTAAGGGAATATTAATTAAAACCCTCCGCCATTATTTTGAGCAAAACTGCGATGTTCATCAAACTTGCCAAGCACTGCATATTCACCGTAATACCTTGCGCTATAGGCTTGAAAAAATGGAGCAAGTAACCGCTTTAAAATTCAATCAGTTAAATGACATTACTCACCTTTATTTGGCTTTATCTTGCTTCAAATAAAAACATAAAATTGTGCATTTGCACAATTAATCAGTCGTGTCAAAGCCAGTAATCTGTGCAATAGACTGAAGACTCTTTTATTTTTGCTCCCTATATTGCAGCCAATCACTGATAAATAATATGGATATAGAAGATGATTGAAGTTTCAACTCTCGGAGCTCTGGCCGCATTAGTCGTAGCTATCACGCTCATTCTAAAAAAAGTACCACCCGCCTATGGCATGATCATCGGCGCGTTGGTCGGTGGCGTGATCGGCGGTGTATCGCTGACCGACACCGTTGCTCTGATGATTGGTGGCGCACAAGGCATTGTGACCGCGGTGCTACGCATTCTTGCAGCAGGTATTTTGGCTGGTGTATTGATTGAATCAGGCGCTGCCACTTCCATTGCAGAAACCATAGTGAAAAAGGTTGGAGAAACTCGCGCTTTATTTGCCTTGGCCTTAGCAACCTTAATTTTGACTGCGGTCGGCGTGTTTGTCGACGTGGCAGTAATCACCGTATCTCCTATCGCGCTGGCGATCGCTCGTCGTGCCGATCTCTCCAAGGCGGCCATTCTGCTAGCGATGATTGGCGGCGGTAAAGCGGGTAACGTAATGTCACCTAACCCTAATGCGATTGCCGCAGCCGACGCGTTTAACGTGCCACTTACTTCTGTAATGGCGGCGGGTATTATTCCTGGGATCTGCGGGCTTATTGTGGCTTACTTGATTGCCAAACGTTTAGTCAATAAAGGAAGTAAAGTCTCTGCCAGTGAAGTCGTTGCGGTGGATCATTCTAGGCTACCCCGCTTTAGCTCAGCGATCATCGCACCATTAGTGGCGATTGTGTTACTCGCACTACGCCCTATCGCTGGCATCAATGTGGATCCTTTAATTGCACTCCCATTAGGCGGATTAGTCGGTGCGGTCGTGATGGGACGATTTGCAGACACTAACCACTTCGCGGTTTCAGGTTTAACACGCATGGCTCCAGTTGCGGTTATGCTGCTTGGTACTGGTACTTTAGCCGGCATCATCGCCAATTCAGGTCTTAAAGGCGGTTTAATCGAAGTACTGACCGCTTCTGGGTTGCCTTCTTACCTGCTTGCACCGATCTCAGGTGCAATGATGTCACTGGCAACCGCTTCAACCACCGCAGGTACAGCCGTTGCCTCCAGCGTCTTTAGCTCCACTATACTCGAACTAGGCGTACCCGCACTGGCAGGGGCTGCCATGATCCATTCAGGTGCGACCGTACTTGATCATATGCCACACGGTAGTTTCTTCCACGCCACGGGCGGAGCGGTACATATGGACATTCGTGAGCGTCTCACCTTAATTCCTTATGAATCGGCAGTAGGTTTAGTGATTGCCTTCATTTCTGTGATGATTTTTGGCGTATTTGGTCTGTTTGTTTAACGCAGTTAAGGTGTTAAAAAATGAAAATTGTTATTGCTCCAGATTCTTATAAAGAGAGCCTAACGGCAATGGAAGTCGCCACCGCGATAGAGAATGGATTCAAACAAGTGTTGCCCGATGCGCACTACATTAAGTTACCGATGGCCGATGGCGGCGAAGGGACGGTCCAATCACTGGTTGATGCTACTAATGGATCGATTGTTACCACAACCGTAACGGCGCCGCTAGGTGAACAAGTCGAGGCTTTTTATGGCTTAATGGGTGATGGTAAAACAGCGATCATTGAGATGGCGGCCGCATCGGGCTTACACCTGGTGCCGCCAGAGCAACGCAACCCAATGAACACCACCAGCTACGGTACTGGTGAGCTGATTAAAACCGTGCTCGATCAAGGTGTTGAACACATCATCATCGGCATTGGTGGCAGTGCAACCAACGATGGTGGCCTCGGCATGGCGCAAGCCCTCGGCATTCAACTGCTTGATTCAGATGGCAATCCATTAGGCTTTGGTGGCGGTGAATTGTCAAAACTGGCCTCGATAGATCTCACACTACTGGACCCACGTTTAGCCCGCATCAAACTGGAGGTCGCTTGCGATGTCGATAATCCACTGTGCGGCGTACAAGGCGCTTCGCACGTCTTTGGCCCACAAAAAGGATCAACACCCGAGATGGTCGCGCAACTTGATGCCAACCTTGCGCATTATGCAAACATCATCAAAACGCAATTAGGTCGTGATGTTAAAGAGATGCCGGGTGCTGGCGCGGCAGGCGGTTTAGGTGCGGCGCTGGTTGGTCTACTAGGAGCGAGCCTTCGTCCGGGCATTGAAATTGTGATGGATGCCGTGAACCTTAGCGATGTGGTAAAGGATGCCGATTTAGTCATCACTGGGGAAGGACGCATTGATAGCCAAACCATTCACGGTAAAACGCCAATCGGTGTTGCGCGCACTGCCAAACTTTTTTCCGTGCCAGTGATCGGCATTGCAGGCTGCTTGTCAGCAGACTGCGCCGTTGTTCACCCACATGGCATTGATGCGGTATTCAGTGTCGTTCCACGCTCGGTCGACTTGCCTACAGCCCTTGCCGAAGCGGCGCAAAATGTAGAAATGACCGCGCGTAATGTCGCGTGTGTTTTTAGCTTGTCTTACAGGCAATAACTATTTCACTGAATACCATATGACGTTCACACTCATTTTAACTCCATTGACAGAACAACGTTATGAATTATGGGTCAAGCCATTGTTGGCGGAGCATTGCAGCCACCAATCGAACTTAATCTAATGTTATTTCAGCATTGAGTGAGAAGCTAGAATGGTAAAAAGCCACCGAATCGGTGGCTTTTTTATTAGGAGGTTAGCTTGGATAGCTCTTACACCGCTTGCTGGACAATCACACTGTCCGCTTTTTTAGTGTATTGCGCCATACGATGGAAGTTGAGGTAGCGATAGGTATCAGCTGCAGTTGCGTTGATCTGCTTCGCGTACTCTAGGTACTCTTCCAGTGTTGGAATGCGGCCTAAAATGGCACCCACGGCCGACAGCTCTGCCGAAGCAAGGTAAACATTCGCGCCAGTCCCTAAACGGTTCGGGAAGTTACGAGTCGAAGTCGACATGACGGTCGCTTTATCGGCAACACGCGCTTGGTTACCCATGCATAACGAACATCCTGGAGTTTCAATGCGTACCCCAGCGCGACCAAAGATGCCGTAATAGCCCTCTTCGGTAAGCTGATCTTTGTCCATCTTAGTCGGTGGCGCAACCCACAAACGCGTATCTAACTGACCATTGAACTTCTCAAGCAATTTACCTGCCGCACGGAAGTGACCAATGTTGGTCATACAAGAACCGATGAAGACTTCATCAATAGGCGTACCTTGTACATCAGAAAGTAAGCGCGCATCGTCTGGGTCATTTGGCGCACATAAAATCGGCTCTTTAATCTCAGCAAGATCAATCTCAATCACATGTGCGTATTCTGCATCACTATCCGCTTGCATCAACTCAGGATTGGCTAGCCACGCTTCCATCGCCGTAATACGACGCTCGATAGTACGGCGGTCACCATAACCTTCGGCGATCATCCACTTCAACATAGTGATGTTAGAGTTGAGGTACTCTTCAATTGAGGCTTGTGACAATTTAACCGTACAACCCGCCGCACTGCGTTCTGCCGAGGCATCAGAAAGTTCAAACGCTTGCTCAACCGTTAAGTGCTCAACCCCTTCGATTTCTAGCACACGGCCGGAGAATTCGTTAATTTTCCCCGCTTTCGCCACCGTGAGCAGGCCTTGCTTAATCCCGTAATAAGGAATCGCGTGCACTAGATCGCGCAGCGTGATGCCCGGCTGCATTTCACCTTTGAAACGCACCAAGACAGATTCTGGCATATCCAGTGGCATCACACCCGTTGCGGCCGCAAAAGCAACCAAGCCAGAACCGGCTGGGAATGAAATGCCAAGCGGGAAGCGTGTATGCGAGTCACCACCAGTACCGACGGTATCAGGTAACAACATACGGTTTAGCCATGAGTGAATAACGCCATCACCCGGACGCAGTGAAACACCGCCACGGTTCATGATGAAATCAGGCAAGGTATGATGGGTATTCACATCAACAGGCTTTGGATAAGCCGAGGTATGACAGAAAGATTGCATGACTAAGTCAGCAGAGAAACCGAGACACGCCAAATCTTTCAATTCATCACGTGTCATCGGGCCAGTGGTATCTTGCGATCCAACCGTGGTCATTTTAGGTTCGCAGTAAGTCCCCGGACGAACACCCGTCACGCCGCATGCTTTACCGACCATTTTCTGAGCCAGTGTATAACCTTTGCCTGTATCAGCCACTGCAACTGGGCGACGAAATACTGTTGACGCTTCTAAGCCTAGTGCTTCGCGTGCTTTATCCGTTAAACCACGACCAACGATCAGTGGAATACGGCCGCCAGCGCGCACTTCATCAATCAATACGTCGGTTTTAAGCTTGAACGTGGCAAGCACTTCGCCAGTGTCGTGGTTACACACTTTGCCTTCAAATGGGTAAACATCAATCACATCACCCATGTTGAGTTTGGTAACGTCAACTTCAATCGGCAACGCGCCGGCATCTTCCATGGTGTTGAAGAAGATAGGTGCAATTTTACCGCCGAGCACGTAGCCACCCGCGCGTTTATTAGGCACAAATGGGATGTCGTCACCCATAAACCACAAAACAGAGTTAGTCGCGGATTTACGAGACGAGCCTGTACCGACCACATCACCCACATAGACTAGCTGATGGCCTTTCTCTTTTAGAGCTTCGATTTGAGTGATAGGGCCAATGCTGCCTGCTTTATCGGGTTGAATGCCTTCACGTTCATTTTTCAACATAGCCAGTGCATGCACTGGAATATCTGGGCGTGACCATGCATCTGGCGCTGGTGACAAATCATCAGTATTGGTTTCGCCAGTAACTTTAAATACGGTTAGCGTGATCTTCTCTTGAAGAGCCGGTTTTGAAAGGAACCATTCCGCGTCTGCCCATGATTGCAGCACTTTTTGTGCATGTGCATTACCCGCTTTTGCTTTCTCTTCAACGTCATAGAACGCATCAAACATCAGTAGAGTACGCGATAGTGCATCAGCCGCAATCGGTGCCAGCTCTGCATCATCAAGCAATGAGACTAGCGGCTCGATGTTATAACCGCCTTGCATAGTTCCGAGTAGTTGCGCAGCTTTTGCGCGGCTCACTAACGGTGAAGAGACCTCACCTTTAGTTATGGCGGTTAAAAAGCCCGCTTTAACATAAGCGGCCTCATCCACACCGGGAGGAATTCGATTTTCAAGGAGATCAAGCATGAACGCTTCTTCACCTTGAGGGGGATTTTTCAACAGTTCAACAAGTCCTGCGACTTGTTCAGCATTTAGGGGTCTAGGAACAACTCCTTCGGCAGCACGCTCTGCGACGTGTTTACGGTAGGCTTCAAGCACGACTTTTTCCTCTCATTGCGGTTTACCCCATTATTATTGACATGATGGGCAAACATCCTTGGAAACTTGGCTCTCCATTGCCAGATATTTTTATGTAATCAGCGGCAGAGAGGCCAAACTGTGGGACGAAGAATAGCAAATTTAACTTTAAATTAAAATCTTATCATTTTGACCAACATAGCAACTTAAGACTAAAGTTCTATGATTTTTGAGTCACTTACCGCCCACTTTTCAGCTCAATTCTCGCTAAAAGGTAGTGCCAATACTCAAGTATATCGAATCAAAATTATCTTCGGTTCGACCATAAGCAAACATAATCGGTCCAATCGGCGAATCAACCCCGGCAAACACCGATCCCGCACCGTATAATGGGGCGGTATCAAAGCTTAGATCAGGATCAGACCATACACCGCCGTATTCTATTGATGCACCGACATAAAATGGGGAACTGAACAGGCCAAAGTCATTATCAAACCAGCGATAACGATACACTAAACTGGTGAACGCTTTGTTCTGGCCAATTAAGCTGTTACGAGGGATACCCGATAAATTTAAGAAACCACCAATCGATTTAGGGTTTATCGGTTCACTGGAATTTTTACTTTGTACCACACCGTAATCAAGATTACCGACCAAAGTATGGCGACCAAAGCTGTAAGCGGCGATCAGTTCACCGGAAAATTCATACACGGTATCGTTTGATTCAAGATCGGAAGAGACACCAGAAACTTTATCGTGCGATGCAAGATACTCAAGATCAAGATAAACACCGCGGGTAGGCAAGCTGAAGTCATCTAAGGTATCAATGCGGTAGTTAGCAAACACACCAGCACGGGTGTAATCCATATTTCCCATGGATGGCCAATTTGACACTTCAGCCTCCCCATCGGTATAGCGGATCCCTACCTTAAACTCTCGCCATAATTTATCTTGATAACCAAGCGACAATTCTCCAATCCATTCTAAATAGCTGATCGGCAAATAATCTTTACTGGCTTCTAGACTGGTGTCATCAAACCCTTGCATTGGCTTATTACGTTTATCATTGCTAAACGAAATCAAAGCTGAGGTAAACGCTTTTTGTCCTGAAAACAGAGGAGAAAAAAGCTCCGCTTCGATGATCTTATCGGTGCCCATTTCTAAATTGAAACGTAATTCAGAACCAAACGAATTTAAGTTAGTGAAATTGGAAGAGATACCCAGCGCATACTGACTATCCGTATGAAAATCATCTTCTAAGAAAAAGCGAAAATTGAGGTAATTTGGCCCCCAAGATTTCTCTTTTACATCAATGACCAGTTGGTTCTTTCCTTCAAATTCTCGGTATTCATAGGTCACTAACTCAAAGCGATCCAATGCATAGAGATTTTCGACCGTCGCTTCAATCTGCTCGGTTGATAGCGGTTGTCCTGTCTTTAAATGTAAACGGTTTTTTAACAATTGATCGCTGTAATGACTGCGGTTGTTGAGTACGATTTCATCAACCTGCACATCATCGCCATAAATTAAAGCCCTGCGGCGAGCTTGTTTTGCTTCCACATAGCGTTGATAACTAGCACTCGATAATGACAACGAAGTCAATACCGATTGGTTCGCCATTGCAATCTCATACCCTTTTTCATAAGCGGTAGGCATTTTATCAAATTCAGTGGTTTCCATACTGCCGACATCAGGGCGTAAAAAGACATCTTGCTCATTCAATAAACGTGCTTGTTTTTGAGTGCTTCTTTGTACGAGATAGTTGGAAAGCTGATCGGCTACCGTCAAAAAGGTGGTGAAAGCTTCTTGGTTTTTGTAATCGGTACTGATATCTATCGCGATAACAATATCAGCCCCTAAGGCACGTGCAACATCAACAGGCATGTTATTGGTCACACCGCCATCGACTAACCAACGACCATTAACTTCGTAAGGTGGCAGTGCTCCGGGTACTGACATACTCGCCATCATCGCATCCACTAAATAGCCACGATCCAACACTACTTCCTCAAGAGCAATGATATCAGTGGCTACCGCGCGATAAGGGATAGGCAGTTGGTCAAAGGAGTGAAATTCAGAGAGATTGCCCGACGTTTCTCGCAAAATACGCAACATATTCTGCCCTTGCACCACACCGCGTGGTGCGCGGATCTCCCCCCAACGCAGTCCAAGGTCGGTGGTCAGTTGATAGCGGTCTTCGTACTCTTTATCCCGAACACGACGTTGGCTACGGTTGACCCGGTCACGATAACCTTCATTCCAATCTACGCTGTAAATTAAACTTTCAATTTCATCGGCGCTCATACCACTGGCATAGAGGCCGCCCACATAAGCGCCCATGCTGGTACCAGTAATGAAATCAACGGGGATGCGCATCTCTTCCAGCGCTTTGAGAACGCCAATGTGCGCTGCACCTTTTGCACCTCCTCCCGCAAGAACGACGGCAACTTTGGGACGCGCAGCACTGTCCAGCATAGGTTTTTCAGCTTGTGGCTCATCAGCCACCGCGAAAGTCGCAGGAAACATGAATACCAAGAACAATAAGTTACTTAAAAACTGTTTCACGACTCTTCCTTAAATCCCTTTTAAATCAATTTAATATAAACTCCCCCAGCTACCACTGAAAGAGATTTTTTAACCATTGTCCTGGTTGTTTATCACAGCTCTGTTTCAATGCGCCGCTTTTATCCCACATGGGCAGTTTAAATTCGTTGTGACAATCTTGGACTAATTCCCCCTCGGAACTGGTTTTAAAGCCAATCGTGGTAATGCCTTGCGGCCAAGGAAGAAGTAATTTTTCTGGGATCCGATGTTGTAAATATTCCGCGTACACCCGTAATGCACCACTCGAACCCGTAAGTTTGATCGGCTGATTATCATCGCGGCCAAGCCAAACTGTGGTGACTTCACGGCCATCCACCCCGACAAACCAACTGTCGCGGCTATCGTTAGTGGTACCAGTTTTCCCCGCCAATGCCGCCCAAGCGAACTGGTTATTGAGATAGCGCCCGGTCCCTTCAAGTACTCCTCGCTTCATCGCATAAGTTGTAAGCCACGCCGCTTGCTGCTCAACGGCTTGGGATACTTTGGGAATTGATTGATAGAGCACATTGCCCTCTAAATCCAGTACCGAGCGCAGCGCCGATAAGGGCGCTTTTTTACCCGAGTTGGTTAAGGTTTGGTACATCTGCGCCACTTGATAAGGCGTCAGAGAAAACGCGCCAAGAAACATCGACGGTACAGGACGGATCTCCTCTTTGTTGACACCGAGCCGCACCAAAGTGTCAGAAACTTGTTCAATCCCAAGCTGCATGCCCAATTGTACCGTAGGCACATTAAGTGATTTGGCTAACGCGAGATACAGCGGCACTTCACCACGGAACTGACGATCAAAGTTGCGCGGTGACCACACTTCGCCTTTGTTCCCTTTGAGTGTGATAGGTTTATCGATAAGCGTGCTGGCTAAGTTGTATTTATCTGGCTGTGCGAGTGCGGTGAGATAGACCGCTGGTTTGACTAACGAGCCGATAGGACGGCTTGCATTTAAAGCGCGGTTAAAGCCGTCATAACCGGTCTGTTTACCGCCAACCATGGCACGGATCTCACCACTGGTTCGATCAACAGCGATTGCTGCGGCTTCTAAGTTTTTCCCCGCCGTTTTGGAAAGCACTGGAATTTGTCGATCAATCGCCAGCTCCAATTTGGCTTGCGAAACAGGATCGAGCGAGGTAAAAACGCGCAAGCCAGTATCCGCTTTGAAGATCTCGCCCACTTTCTCTTTCAGTTCAATTTTTAACTGCTGAAAATACGCGGGCTGCCGGCTGGCAATGTGAGGATGCTTTTGCACATCTAACGGTCGACTGGCCGCTTGTTCAAACTGTTTAGCCGTCAAAATATCTTGCTGCATCATCAGCTTTAAAACCAAGTCGCGACGCTCTTTAGCACGTTCAGGGTAACGCGCAGGGTTATAATAAGAAGGCCCTTTAACCATACCCACTAACAACGCTAATTGATCAATGCGCAATTCTTGCAATGGTTGACCGAAATAAAGCCGTGAGGCGAGGCCGAAACCGTGAATCGCCTCACCGCCACTTTGCCCTAAATAGACCTCATTTAGATAGGCTTCTAAAATGCGATCTTTACTGTAGCGATAGTCGATAATGAGCGCCATATAAGCTTCACGCACTTTACGCCATAAGGTTCGATCGCTAGATAAGAAAATGTTTTTTGCCAGCTGTTGAGTTAACGTGCTGCCGCCTTGCACAGTGCGCCCAGCCTTGATGTTGGCCACTAAAGCACGGGCAATCGCAAATGGAGAGATGCCATCATGTTGATAAAAATAGCGATCCTCGGTCGCAAGCAACGCATCCACCATCACTTCAGGAAACTGATCTCGACGTAAAAATAGCCGCTGCTCATCGTTACCTTTTTCAAGCATGCCGAGCATTTTGGGCTCAATACGCAAGTAACCTAAATCCCCTTTTTGCTCAAGAGATTGGATACGGACTAAACCGCTGTCATTAAAATGGAGCATCACATGGCGGTCAGGCTCAGGGCCATCGGCAAACTCAAAAGGGCGGCGGATGATCTCAATTTTGCTTGATGATGAAGAGTACTCGCCAGCATAGCGTGGTTGGTTCACTTTGCGATAGTTGAGTACATCAAGCTCATTGCGCAGCTCTTGCAGCGGGATGTCATCACCGGGAGCTAAATTCAAAATGCGCGCATACACGACGGTCGGTAAATCAAAAAGCTGACCTTCGAAGCGTTGTTTGACCACGCTATTTAGGTAAATACCAACAAACAACAGCACCGCGGCCAGTGCAAGGCTCAGTTTCCAGCCAATACCCCACACAATTTTCCACCACGCTTTGCGTGGCGGTGAAGGCTTCTTAGCCGGGCGACGTGAAGGTTTTTTTACGCTATTTTTTTGAGTGCCCGTAGGCTTTTTCTGGGTTGTCATTGTGCTAATTGCCGCTTAGTTTTCGTCGTCGCTATGTGGTTGGCAGGATCATCAGGCCAAACGTGTTTTGGGTAACGCCCTTTCATCTCTTTTTGTACTTCTTTATAAGCACCCTGCCAGAAACCGGCGAGATCTTGAGTTACCTGCAAAGGCCGCTGAGCAGGTGAGAGCAGTTCCATCACCACTTTTTTGCGCCCTTGAGCGATGGTAGGGGAATCTTGCTCGCCAAACATCTCCTGCATACGGACCGACAGCATCGGCTCCGCGCCCAGTTGATAACGAATGGCGGCTCGATTACCTGTGGGTAGCGGGTGGTGAGTTGGAAGCCAGCGATCAATCTCTTGGTTTAATGGCCAACCTAAATAGGCATTGAGCGCATCAAAAAGCGGTACTTTCGCTAACGCTTTGACCGATTTTACTCCGACTAAATAGGGGGCTAACCAAATTTCAAGATCATCAAGCAGCGCTTGTTCCTCGACAGCAGGCCACGCCGCTTCCGGTAGCCATTGCGCAGCGCAACGTATGCGCGTTAATAAAGCGCTCGCCGCTTCGCTCCACTGTAATACCGATAGCCCCTTGCGACGAACATAATTGAGCAAAGCTTGCGTCATTTTTTCATGAGCAGGCTCTGGCAGCGCTTCACGCTCAATGACCAATTTACCGCACAGGGTTAGCCTTTCCGCGCACAGTTTCCCCGCTTTCTCATCCCAATCGACTCGCTCTTGCGTACTAAATAGCTCTGGGAAATGGGCTTGCAGTGCATCCATATCCAACTCTGTCGCAACAAAGATTTGGCTCGCTTGTGAGCCGCTGCGCATTAAATCCACCACCACTAAATAGTGCGCGCCGGCGAGGCGTTCATCGTCACGCATTTGCGCGCCGTGACCATTCGCCAATAAAAACTGCCCCCGTTGCGACTCGCTGCGGCGCTGAGCAATGCGATCGGGAAAAGCCAAACTCAGCACTAACGCCAGCAATGATTCATCCACTTTTTTTAGCTGAAGTTGGCCACCGAGGGCGCGCGCAAGCGTCGTGGCACGCTGATGTAGGTTTTGTGTTTTAGGGTGAGTCGCTTGCTGCCAACGCATTAAGCTATGTTGTAAATCCAGCACATTACGCTCAGGCTCTTCCAATAACGCGGTCACAGCGAGCGCTGTATTTAGCATTGAATCACTCGTTTCATGGGCTTTGAGCAGCATACTCACCAGCCTTGGTTCCACACCGAGTGACTGCGCTTTTTTACCCAATGCGCTGAGCTGCTGTTTGCTGTCCATCAAACCAAGCGTATGCAATAGACTCCAAGCTTGCTGCATCGCTGCTGGTGGTGGTGTATCCAGCCAAGGCAAATCGTTGACCGACACCACACCCCACTGCGCAAGCTCCATCGCCAAAGGCGCTAAGTCACTGTGCAATATTTCCGCGCTCGGCACTTGGGGTTGCTGCTTATATTGTGCTTCGCTGTAAAGGCGCAAACAGATGCCAGATTCTAGGCGTCCGGCGCGCCCCGTGCGTTGCTGCGCCGATGACTGGGCAATTTTCACTTGCTCTAAACGAGTGATGCCCGTTTTAAGATCAAACTTCGCTATCCGCTCTAGCCCTGCATCCACCACTAAGCGTATCCCCTCAATGGTCAGCGATGTTTCGGCAATATTAGTCGCTAGCACAATTTTCCGTTTGCCTGCTACTGCAGGCGCAATCGCTTTTTGCTGCGCTTGTAGACTCAACTGCCCGTATAAAGGACAAATATCAAACTCATCGGCTAAGTGTGCGAGCTGCTGTTCAAGCTGTTTAATGGCTGAAACGCCAGGTAAAAAAGCCAGCAGAGAGCCACTTTCAGCTCGCATCAAGCCTTCAATCTGTTTGCTCATCGTCGGCACAAGATAATCATTGGCTCGCAGCGGTGCATAGCGCACTTCAACCGGATAAGCGCGACCTTCAGATTGCACATAAAGTGCTTGGGGTAATAATGACTGCAATGCCAGTTGATCTAAGGTTGCCGACATTACGACGATTTTAAGATCTTCTCGCAGCGCTGATTGCACTTCCAAACTCAATGCGAGAGCCGTATCCGCGTGAATACTCCGCTCGTGATACTCATCGAAGATCAAGAGATCGATTCCGCTTAGCTCAGGATCGGTTTGGATCATACGTGTCATGATCCCTTCTGTCACAATTTCAAGCTGTGTCGCTGCGCTGACTTTACTCTCACCACGCATACGATAGCCGACGGTTTGCCCAACACTCTCACCTAATTGCTGTGCTAAATAGCAAGCAATACTGCGCGCCGCCAAACGACGCGGTTCAAGCATGATGATCTTACCCGTGAATAATTGCGCTTTTAATAGCTGTAACGGGAAATGGGTCGACTTACCCGCGCCAGGAGCGGCTTTGACAATCATCTGTGGGTGAGCTTGTACTCCCGCCAGCAGCTCGGGCATCACAGCTTGAATGGGCAATTGTGACAATGTGCAATCCTTATGGTTAAATGGCGGCAACATTGTACATAAAAACAGTAGATAAATGCAGTTCAATCCTCCACTTCGATCCGCGACCTTACTCAAACGCTACAAGCGTTTTTTGGCCGACATTGAGTTTGCCGATGGTCAACAAGTGACTATTCACTGCGCCAATACTGGCGCGATGACGGGCTGCGCCGAGGCGGGTAATCGTGTCTGGTTCTCCACCTCGGACAACCCTAAACGTAAATACCCACACAGTTGGGAGCTTACTGAAACCCAGCAAGGCCACTGCATTTGCGTCAACACGGCTCGGGCGAATACGCTGGCAGTAGAAGCGATTCAAAACGGCATCATCAAAGAGCTGCAAGGGTATGAGCAATTACAAACTGAAGTGCGCTACGGCCAAGAAAATAGCCGAATTGATATCTTGCTCAAATCACCCTCTAAACCGACGTGCTATATAGAAGTGAAAAGCGTCACCTTATTGGATGAGCGTTACTCTCCACACGACGATGTCGCCTGCAATTCAGGGCAAGGTTATTTCCCCGATGCCGTCACAACGCGTGGACAAAAACATTTGCGTGAATTAACGGAAATGGCAAAAAGTGGAAGCAGAGCAGTACTTTTGTTTGCTGTTTTGCATTCAGGGATTGAAAAAGTCTCGCCTGCACTCCATATAGATGCAAACTATTCACTATTATTGAAACAAGCGCAAAAAGAAGGGGTGGAAGTACTGTGCTACAAGGCTGTACTTTCAAGGAATGAAATCAAGCTCGTTAACACTGTAGAATTCGCCCATTAGTGACAAAAAATTGATGGCGCCTTCACATTGACAATAAGTTTACGATTGAGTGTTTGCCTCCTATAGATCTTTTTGCTATAGATACCCGCCTAAAATTAGCTGCTCGCGCAGTTGACTAGGTGTTAGTAGGAGATGCTGCATGCCGGAATTAAAGAAAAAAGCGATAGGCATCCTAGCCATTGCAGGTGTTGAGCCGTATCAGGAAAAGCCAGGTGAAGAGTATATGTCACCTGAGCAAATAGCTCACTTTACAAAAATTTTAAGTGCTTGGCGCAACCAACTTCGTGAAGAAGTTGAGCGTACCGTTCACCATATGCAAGATGAAGCCGCAAACTTTCCCGATCCCGTTGATCGCGCTTCTCAAGAAGAAGAATTCAGCTTGGAATTGCGTAACCGTGACCGTGAACGTCGCTTGATCAAGAAAATTGAAAAAACATTAAGCAAAATTGAAGAAGATGATTTTGGTTTTTGTGAATCTTGTGGCGTGGAAATCGGCGTTCGTCGCTTAGAAGCTCGACCAACGGCGGACCTTTGCATTGACTGCAAAACGCTAGCCGAACTTAAAGAAAAGCAGATGCAAGGTTAATCTTACCTTTTGTTTGTGTTAAAAAAGGGAGCTAAAGCTCCCTTTTTGTTTTCACTCGATACCCAAATAACTTGTAACTTGGATGAATCGCAATGCACTATATTGGCCGATTTGCCCCATCACCTTCAGGCCCACTTCATTTTGGTTCTTTGATCGCTGCACTTGGCAGCTACTTTCAAGCAAAATCACAGCAAGGTAAGTGGTTGGTTCGCATCGAAGATTTAGATCCGCCAAGGGAAATGCCAGGAGCCTCCACCCTGATACTTCAAGCCATTGAAGCCTATGGGTTGCATTGGGATGGCGAGGTGGTTTATCAAAGCCAGCGCCACACTTTATACCAAGATCAAATTGAGGCTTGGCTTGAATCAGGGCAAGCCTATTATTGTGATTGCACGCGTAAACAAATTAAACAGATGGGTGGCTTTTATCCCGGTACATGCCGCTATAAAAAACCAACATTAACCGAAGATTGCGCGGTTAGGTTGCGTGTTGATACACCGGTAGAGTCATTTTTCGACCAAAAACATGGCGAAATTCACATTCCTAAAGCATTAGCACAGGAAGACTTCATCATTAAGCGACGTGACGGTTTATTTGCTTATAATCTTGCCGTAGTGCTCGATGATATCAATCAAGGAGTGACGGAAGTGGTGCGGGGAGCCGATTTAATTGAACCAACAGGACGACAAATCAGCTTGTATCATTGCTTACATAAAACTCCGGTAAGCTACCTTCACCTGCCGCTCGCGATGGATGGTAATGGCAATAAATTATCCAAACAGAATCATGCCACAGCCATTGATATTCAAAATCCTAAACCTACCTTGCTTAAGGCAATGCGCTTTTTAGGGTTTGAGATAAAACAAGAGATTAGCGACGCTTCCATCGATGAAATTATCTTTTGGGGCAGTCAGAATTGGCACGTTGAACAACTCCCTCGGGAGACCGAGATCACACCGTGATTCTCAAAAGGCTATCCTTACGCTATGATTAGCCGCAAAATCGTCCCGAACGGGCACTTTAAATAACAAAAGCAAGGTTGGCAAAAACCAATTATTGCCAGATGCACATGAATAAAAACGACTATACACCACGCGAAAATCGCGTTTACCAAGACTTAGCTCTAAATATTATCACTCGTGATGAACACAATATTTCGCGCAAGCAAATCAGCGATAATGCGCTCAAGGTGCTATACCGACTTCATGGCGCAGGTTTTGACGCCTATTTAGTCGGTGGTGGAGTACGCGACCTACTATTAGGTGAGACACCAAAAGATTTTGATATCGCCACTAATGCAACACCAGAGCAAATACGCCAACAGTTTCGCAATTGCCGCTTGATCGGCCGTCGCTTTCGCTTAGCGCACATCATGTTTGGCCGCGACGTAGTGGAAGTGGCGACTTTCCGTGGACACCATCAAGAGCCGAGCCAAAACGTCTCAGCACAATCTGAAGCGGGTATGCTGCTGCGTGATAACGTCTACGGCACCATTGATGAAGATGCTGAACGCCGTGACTTCACGATTAACGCCATGTATTACAACATCGGTGATTACAGCATTCATGATTATGCTGGCGGCATGGACGACTTAGAAGATAAGCTCATCCGCTTAATTGGCGATCCTGAAACGCGCTACCGTGAAGACCCAGTGCGCATGTTGCGTGCCATTCGTTTTGCGGCCAAGCTCGATTTCGATATCGAAGAAGAGACTGCCGACCCAATCGAACATCTTGCTCCTTTACTGCAAGATATTCCTGCGGCACGTTTGTACGAAGAATCGCTAAAGATGCTGCAAACCGGCCACGGTTTAGAAACCTACCACTTAATGCGTGAGTACAACCTGTTCCAGCAGTTGTTCCCTGTGATAGCTCAAGAGTTCACTCCAAACTACGACTCGCACACAGAACAGATGTTGGATCTGGTCTTAGATTCAACCGACCTGCGTATTGAAGAAGGTAAACGCATCAACCCAGCCTTCATGTTTGCTGCCATGTTCTGGTACCCGACGGTGAAACTGGCTGATGCGTTAATGCAGCAGCGTAATTTCGCCTATTACGACGCCGTCATGGAAGCGAGTAACCTCATCCTTGACCAAGTGGTGAAAACCCTTGCGATACCTCGTCGTCATACCGCGACAATTCGCGAAATTTGGCAATTGCAGTTGCGCTTACCACGTCGCAATGGGAAACGCGCCTTCCGCCTTATGGAGCTCAACAAATTCCGAGCGGGTTTTGATTTTCTACAAATGCGTGGCGAGATCGAAGGCGGAGAGACGAAAAAGCTGGCTGACTGGTGGACAACGTTTGAAAGCGCCGGGCGGGATATGCGCCAAGCGATGGCAAATGATTTGGAAAGTGGCGCAAGTAACAAGCCGAATGTACGCCGCCGCAGAAGCCCACGTAATAAAAAGAGCCGCCCAGAATCATGATTCTCGTTTATATTGCTGTTGGCAGTAATTTAGGCGACCCAATCGCGCAAGCTAAGCAGGCCATTGAAGCCTTGAAATGTTTGCCACACTCTCGATTTTTAAGCGCCTCATCCTTGTACAGTAGTACACCGATGGGGCCACAAAACCAGCCCGATTACATCAATGCGGTGGTTGCGATAGAAACCGATTTAACGCCACTTGAACTGCTCGATTGTACCCAAAGCATCGAGTTAGAACAGGGGCGTGTTCGCAAAGAAGAACGTTGGGGGCCAAGAACACTCGATCTGGATATTCTTCTTTACGGCAATGAGGTGATCGATTCAGAGCGATTGACCATTCCTCACTACGGAATGAAAGTACGTGAATTCGTGCTCTATCCGCTCGCCGAAATTGCACCAAGTTTACAACTCCCTGATGGGACTGAGCTTAATCAACTGTTACCGCTCGTCGAACGTAACGGGCTCGGTATTTGGCACTCGCCAGCGCCTCGTAAGGACATTTAATGAAAAAAATCACCATAAACGATCTGATCCAATGGAAACAACAAGGTCGTAAATTTGCAACCGTCACCGCGTATGACGCAAGCTTTGCTCAGCTTTTTGAAAGCCAAGAGATGCCTGTATTATTAGTGGGCGATTCTCTAGGCATGGTGCTACAAGGTCACACAGATACCCTACCCGTCACCGTCGAAGAGATTGCCTACCACACACGCAGCGTGCGTGCTGGTAGCCCTAACTGTTTATTGATGGCTGATATGCCTTTTATGAGCTATGCCACACCACAACAAGCCTGTGAAAGCGCAGCTAAATTGATGCAAGCGGGTGCAAATATGGTCAAAATCGAAGGTGGTGATTGGCTGGTCGAGACGGTGAAAATGCTGACTGAACGCGCGGTTCCGGTTTGCGCACACCTTGGTTTAACACCACAATCGGTCAATATTTTTGGTGGCTATAAAGTACAAGGCCGCGACCAAGAAAAAGCAGACCGAATGGTCAAAGACGCGTTGGCGCTCCAAGAAGCGGGCGCACAAATTGTGTTATTAGAGTGTGTACCGGCCAGCCTAGCAGCGCGAATTACCGAAGTGCTTGATGTGCCAGTGATTGGCATTGGCGCAGGTAACGTGACCGATGGACAAATTCTAGTAATGCACGATATGTTCGGAATTTCGGCGAATTACATGCCAAAATTCTCGAAAAACTTTCTTGCTGAAACAGGGGATATGCGTAAAGCCGTCGCAAAATACATCGCAGATGTAGAAAGTGCCGCTTTCCCTGATGACGCTCATACCATCGCCTAAAGGAGATATTCATGCAAACTTTTGCTGACATTTCAGCTCTTCGCGAGCAGATCAAACAGTATAAGCGTGAAGGCCGCCGAGTCGCTTTTGTACCGACCATGGGCAATTTACATGAAGGCCACTTAACCCTAGTGCGTAAAGCACGTGAAGAGGGCAATGTGGTCGTGGTCAGTATTTTTGTTAACCCGATGCAATTTGACCGCGCGGATGACTTAAATAACTACCCGAGAACACTGGATGAAGACTTAAGTAAACTCAACGCGGAAGCGGTTGATTTGGTCTTTACCCCAACCCCAGAAATAATGTACCCGCAAGGATTAGAAAAACAGACCTTTGTTGAAGTACCGGGGCTTTCTCATATGCTCGAAGGCGCATCAAGACCAGGGCATTTCCGTGGCGTTGCAACCATAGTCGCTAAGCTGTTCAACATAGTGCAGCCGAATGTTGCCTGTTTTGGTGAAAAAGATTTTCAACAGTTAGCGGTGATCCGTCAAATGGTCAGCGATCTTTGTATGGATATCGAGATTGTCGGCGTCCCTACCGTCCGTGAAATGGATGGCTTGGCGATGAGTTCACGTAACGGGCTGCTGACGTTAGATGAACGCCAACGTGCGCCTGTCCTTGCTCGCACCATGCGTTGGATAAGCAGTGCACTGCGTGGTGGCCGCGACGATTACGCCTCGATCATTGAAGATGCCAGTGACCAACTGCGCGCCGCAGGGCTACAACCTGATGAGCTGTTTATTCGCGATGCCAAAACGCTGCAACTGATCTCGAATGAGACCACACAAGCGGTGATCTTAGTGTCTGCATTTCTGGGTAAAGTACGCTTAATCGACAACCAAGTGTTAGAATTTAGCGCAGAAACGAAAGCGGACCCTGAAGAAGAGTAATTGCTATTTCAAGTGATGAAGTGATGAAGTGATGACTCATTCTCACTTCAAAACCATATATTTAAAAGGTCGCCCATAAGGAGCGACCTTTTTTGTATCGTTATTTAACTGAGGTTAACGCGATTATCGGAGAACAATATAGTTTGATTGGAAATGTGCCTTTTTCAAGCTACCTATAGCGATTAGAGAGTTAAAATTTGATCATTTTTGAGGTTAGTTACTACCGCTAAGATTTATGAAATGACAATAAACATTGAGTACAATTATGTTAAATCAACATATCAAATCTAGTTTTTTGCTAATTTAGTTCCAAAATAAAACAAAACACAATGTGCATAACAGCTATATCTATTATGAATGTAGATAACTACTTATTTAGTATTGAACAAAAATCACTATGAAAATACCTTTCTTAACATTGTTATTGCTTATTTCTTCTAGCGCCTACGCGGTAAACCATCAAATTGGCGTTGGGATTGGTTACGGTGGTACCGAAGGGCCAAATGATTGGGATGATTCAGGCTTCGCGGGAAAAATTGACTATTCTTACCAGTTTCACCCTAATTTCTCTACAGAGATTGGTTATGCAGGAGTCGATGGTATGACCAACAATATTATTTCCACCACTTTTGGCCAAACCAAACAGCAAGTAAATTATTCAACAGGCTACCTTGGCCTCAAAGCCAGCCTTTCTCCTATTCCGTTTTTTAATCTTTATGCGCTAGGTGGTGCAAACTACTCAAACGTTGAGAAAACCTTCACCCCTACGGGTCAGGCAGAGAGAACCGAATCGCACAAGGGTTTCAACCCATATTATGGACTTGGGGCCGAAGTAGTTGCCTTCAACACGGTCGGCTTTAATGTCGAATACCGTAAATTTTTCTTAGCCAACGATTTCGAGTCCGATGCTGTCTTCGTAGGACTAAACGTTAAGTTCTAACATACGTCAGCAAATCTCTTTACCGAGAGCTTACTTTTTTGTCCGTGAATATATTATGGTGTTTATTATTCCCATTATGTTAAACGGGCGAGTTAACTGTCAAAAACAGCCTTCAGAGCGATTTTCAGGGCAAAATTCGGCTATCTATAGACACGTACTTATGGGCGAGAAAATGGGGCCACACGGTTTTAGCAAACCACATCTATCATCATAAATAGCTTACTCCCAACGCTCACAAAACTAATTCCCTCCCCTTCAAGGGGAGGGTTAGGGTGGGGTGAACCCCCTCCTAGCCTCCCCCTAAAAGGGGGAGGCACTATTAAGTCCTTAACCCGATACCACGCGAAACCAGATAATGCGCAACTCCATACAGGGCCACTACAAAAATACCAAGCACACTGAACGAAGTAACAATTCCCACATCTGACACGCCAAGAAAACCGTAGCGGAAGGCATTAACCATGTAGACGATTGGGTTGATTTTCGATACCGCTTGCCAAAAGTCAGGCAATAGGCTGATCGAATAAAATACCCCACCCAAGTAGGTTAATGGCGTCAATACAAAGGTAGGAATAATCGAAATGTCATCAAAGGTTTTAGCAAAAATGGCGTTAATCATGCCGCCTAAAGCGAACACAACAGAGGTGAGAAAAACCGTCGCCGCAATGATCCCCCAATGATCCACCTTGAGATCAACAAAGAATAGCGACACAAAGGTCACTATTATGCCCACCAACAAGCCACGCACTACCCCGCCCATCACAAATCCGGCGATAATGACGTAATTAGGTACAGGCGCAACTAACAACTCTTCGATGTTTTTCTGAAACTTCGCACTAAAGAAAGAAGAGGCGACGTTCGAGTATGAGTTAGTGATCACCGACATCATGATTAAGCCCGGGACAATATATTCCATATAGCTAAAGCCGTTCATCTGGCCAATACGCGAACCAATTAGGTTGCCAAAAATAATGAAGTAGAGCGTCATGGTGATGGCTGGCGGTACTAAGGTTTGCACCCAAATACGCGTAAAACGGTTGATTTCTTTAGTCAGCAAACTGCAAAAAGCCGTCCAATATAAACGATACATCATGATTATCCTCGGCTTTGCTGTTGAACAATGCTGACAAACAGCTCTTCAAGGCGGTTCGCTTTGTTACGCATCGAAAGCACCGTAATTCCCTGTTCTGTTAACTGTGAAAAGACTGAATTTAGCCCTTTCGTTTTCTCTAACTCAATTTGTAACGAACCGTTGAGCATGGTTTGCGAGATCACACCACTGAGTTGTGGCGCTGGCGGAGAATTCTCTGCGATATCTAAAATAAAGGTTTCGAGCTGTAATTTGGCCAGCAAATCCTTCATCGAGGTATTTTCAATAAGCTCACCTCGGTTAATAATGCCGATATTGCGGCACAGCATCTCCGCTTCTTCTAAATAGTGCGTGGTTAAGATAATGGTGATCCCTTGCGCGTTAATTTCGGTTAAGAACTCCCACATCGAACGGCGCAGTTCAATATCCACACCGGCGGTGGGTTCATCTAAAATCAGCAACTTAGGCTCATGCATTAAGGCTCGAGCAATCATCAAACGGCGTTTCATACCACCAGAAAGATTACGCGCTCGCTCTTTACGTTTTTCCCACAAATCGAGTTTTGAGAGGTACTTCTCTGCCCTCTCTTTCGCTAACGCTTTCGTCACACCGTAATACCCAGCTTGCTGCAACACAATTTGCTCAACCGTTTCAAACTGGTTGAAGTTAAACTCCTGCGGCACTAAACCAATATGTTGCTTGGCCAGTTCAAGATCTTTATCAATATCAAAACCAAACACTTTAACGGTGCCGGAGGTTTTATTGACCAGCGAAGAGATAATGCCAATGGTGGTTGATTTCCCGGCCCCATTGGGCCCAAGCAGTGCGTAAAAATCGCCTTTTTCAACCTGTAAACTCACCCCTTTTAGGGCCTCAAACCCACCAGCGTAAGTTTTTCGTAATTGTTCTATTTCTAATGCGTACATTCCACGGATCACTCTTTGTGATATTAACCTATCCAATGTGCTGCTAAGGCTCGCGTTTTTCAACCCAATATTAGAAATTGATAAAATAAAAAAACGCAGATCCAGCGATCTGCGTAATTCATTCTTGCACAACCTTAACGCTTAACGATTTTGGGCTACCTGCTTAACCGCAGCATTGAGCGCTTCATAACGAAACGAAAAAGTCTGCTCGGTTGGCACCAGATCCAAAATATGAAACTTTTCCAGTTGCTGTTTAGTGTGCACATTTGGGCAAAGTAAGTAGACCGCGCAGTGAGCATCTAAGGCATCATTAATCGCGTTTTCTAAAGCAAGTCCAACCGTCACATCAATCATAGGTACATCAGTAAGATCTAAAATCATCGCTTCATAGTCACTGATGTGATTGTGCTGGCGAGCGATCGCTTTAGATACACTAAAAATCATCGGCCCTGAGAGATAAAAAAACAGCACCTTACCATTGGCTTGATCCAATAAAGCTCGTTCGCTGTCAGTCAATGGCACATCGTTTTCATCAGCATCACTAATGGCTTTCACTTGGCGAGCTTGCTCGCGGCTCAAGCGTTCTATGATCAAAATATTTGATATAAAAACGCCCAAGCCAACCGCAACAATCAAATCGACAAAGACAGTTAACAGCATCACGCCATACATGATGGCCATCCCCTGCACACTCACTTTATGCGCGCGTTGGATAAAGCTCCAATCAAGAATATTGAAACCAACATACACCGCAATCCCTGCCAATACCGCCATTGGAATCGGTTCGGTTAAGCCTCCCGCCACCAACACCACTAAGGCTAATACTAAGGCACGAACTACACCAGACAGAGGAGAACGCGCGCCGACCTGAATATTGGTCACCGTACCCATGGTTGCACCGGCACCCGGCAACGCACCCAATAAACCCGCGATCATATTAGCCAGCCCTTGCCCTCGCAGTTCTTTATCGGAATCATGCTCTTTACGCGTTAGAGAATCGCCAATTACCGCGGTGAGCAACGTATCAATGCAGCCGAGCGTACCGAGTACTAAAGCGTCAATCACCATGGTGGTGAACATCTCGGCATTAAAGGTTGGAATAACAAAAGAGGGTAAGCCAGCAGGGATCACACCAATACGGCGGATCTCTTCGCTATCAAATAACAGTACCGAAACAAGTGTCACGCCGACTAAAGCGACCAATTGAACGGGCACTTGTTTGCGATATTGAGCCGGGAGAAAAAATAAAATGCCTAAGGTTAACAAACCAAGAAAGAGCTCACTGAACTTCATCTGGCTAATGATCTCGGGCAACGCGGTTAACGTTCCCATCACTCCCCCAGCGGGAGCCGCCTGACCAAGCAGCGGTGACAACTGCAGGATAATCAAAATCACCCCAATTCCTGACATAAAGCCAGAGATCACGCTATAGGGCATTAAGGTGATGTATTTCCCAAGTTTTAAAGTGCCAAGTACAATCTGAAAAGCGCCTGCCATCATGACAACCGTGAAGCTAACTGCAAGCCCCGTTTCAGGATAACGTGCCACCATGCTGGTTAAAATGGCCGTCATAATGACCGTCATTGGCCCTGTGGGTTCAGAAATTAATGTAGATGAACCACCAAACAAGGCAGCAAACAGCCCCACCAATATTGCTCCCCAAAGCCCTGCTTCTGCACCCGCACCAGACGCCACACCAAAAGCCAAGGCAAGTGGCAGTGAAATAATCGCGGTCGTGACGCCACCAAAGACGTCTCCTTTTAGGTCGATATCGGCAAAACGGCCTCTAAACACAATGCTTTTCCTCATACTCAAAATAGGTTGTCTCACTCTAACAAATCATCATTCTAATAATTAACCATTATTTTACATGTGATTGATTCTCTGTTGACTATACAAATAGCGATGGAAGCAGTTTAATTTTTTTACTAGGAAAACTCGTCAGATGAGTGAGTGTTTTGTCATTTTATAAGAGAACAGAATTGTAACATTGTGTATAGTCAGGCCTATTCTTGCGCATTACCATTGATGCGATTGAACTATTTTTAAGGGAAGTGAGATGCCAGAACTGAAACAGCTTTTTGAAAATAACTCACGTTGGTCTGAATCGATTAAGGCTGAACGTCCTGAGTACTTTGCAAAACTCGCTCGCGGGCAAGACCCAGATTTTCTATGGATTGGTTGTTCTGATAGCCGAGTTCCGGCCGAGCGTTTGACTGGGCTTTATTCTGGTGAGCTGTTTGTACACCGCAACGTTGCAAACCAAGTGATTCACACTGACCTTAACTGCCTTTCTGTGGTGCAGTACGCGGTTGACGTACTGAAGGTCAAGCACATCATCATCTGTGGGCACTATGACTGCGGTGGCGTCAACGCAGCGATTGATAACCCACCGCTGGGCTTGATCAACAACTGGTTACTGCACGTGCGTGACTTATACCTTAAGCACCGTACCTACTTAGATGCAATGCCAGAACAAGATAAAGCCGACAAATTGTGCGAAATCAACGTTGCCGAGCAAGTGTATAATTTAGGTAACTCAACCGTACTGCAAAACGCATGGGAGCGCGGCCAAGATGTCGAGCTGCATGGCGTGGTCTACGGTATTGAAGACGGACGTTTGGAATACTTAGGCGTTCGCTGCGATTCACGTGAGCGAGTCAACGACACCTATCAAAAAGCGATGGAAAAAATTCTTAATGCGCAACATAACTTGCTGTGTCGATAACAGCGTGTTAATTGCCGTTAAAACTGATAGTTAAAAATACAGAATGCCCACTATTTAGTGGGCATTCTATTATCGCTGGCAAAATTACGCTTGCGGCACAACTTTACCAATGTAAGGTAGGTGACGATATTTTTGCGCGTAGTCGATACCTACGCCCACGACAAATTCATCTGGGATTTCAAAACCGATCCACTTGACCTCTACAGGTACTTCACGGCGTGAAGGCTTATCCAGTAAAGTACAAATATGAATGGATTTAGGTTCACGTAAAGACAAAATTTCTTTTACTTTATTTAGTGTATTACCCGTATCAATAATGTCTTCTACCAGCAACACATCTTTACCTTTAATGTCATCATCCAGATCTTTCAGAATGCGCACATCACGTGAGCTTTGCATCGTGTTGCCATAGCTTGACGCGGTCATAAAATCGACTTGATGAACTAAGTCGATCGCGCGAGCTAAGTCTGCCATGAAGACAAATGAGCCGCGCAACAAGCCCACCAGCACCAGATCTTCACTACCTTGGTAATGCTCTGTGATTTGTTTGCCTAATTCACGAATTCGTTCCTGAACCACTTGCTCAGAAATCATCACTTCAACTGTATGTTTCATACTGTTCTCTTTTCGGGTGATGCGACACGCTACGATCATCGCAGTTTAATGATGGCGTCGCGTAACTAGCTTGGCGCGTATAGTACCACTGCCACACAGGATAGTTAAATAATTAGCAAAACTCTGGATATGATGAAATAAAGCTCCTACGCTGCCGCAGACACGCTCACCACAAATACGCCACATCAATAAAAGATACAATAAAACACGTTGAATCTGATGGGATTTAACACGATCGCACAAAAAACAAACTCGAAACGTTGACCTCAACCATATGCAGCAGTACACTCATAAAGCTTTAAAGCAACTAACAAAATAATCATTAGAGCGAAAAGCTCAATTCAACAGTCATTGGCAAGGATTAACAACTCATGGAAACATCGATAGAAAAACGCCCCAGAACTCGCTTATCACCACAAAAACGCAAACTTCAACTGATGGAAATCGCCCTTGAAGTGTTTGCAACACGGGGAATAGGCCGAGGTGGCCACGCAGATATTGCTGAAATCGCCCAAGTTTCAGTCGCTACTGTCTTTAATTACTTTCCAACCCGAGAAGATTTAGTCGACGACGTACTCACTCATGTTGTACGTCAGTTTTCAAACTTCCTCGCAGATAATATTGATCTTGATTTGCATGCGAAAGATAACTTAACCAACATCACCACTAAGATGATTTCTCTTGTGATTGAAGATTGTCACTGGTTAAAAGTATGGTTTGAATGGAGCGCTTCAACGCGCGAAGAAGTGTGGCCACTTTTTGTCTCCACCAACCGTACTAATCAACTTTTGGTACAAAATATGTTTATCAAAGCCATTGAACGTGGCGAAGTGTGCGATCAACATGAGCCAGAACATCTTGCTACGCTCTTTCTTGGTATCTTCTACTCACTATTTGTACAAGCAAATCGCATACAAGACGAAGCCAGCATGGGTGTACTCGTGAAAAGCTACCTCAGCATGCTCTGCATCTATAAAAAAGATCACTAGGCTTAACTTCCTAGTCTCTGAATTATGAGCATAAAAAAACCGCTGAATTCAGCGGTTTTTACTATTTAACTAACCAGCAATTTAACGAACCGGCAATTTAACGCATCAGCGTTGAAGTTACTTTTTCTTCTTCGCTTTTGCGTTTGGCAGATCAGTAATCGTGCCTTCAAATACTTCTGCAGCAAGGCCTACCGATTCATGTAACGTTGGGTGAGCATGAATCGTCAAAGCGATATCTTCTGCATCACAGCCCATCTCGATAGCCAAACCGATTTCACCAAGCAGTTCGCCGCCGTTAGTACCAACAATAGCGCCACCAATCACGCGGTGAGTCTCTTTATCAAAGATAAGCTTAGTCATACCGTCAGCACAATCAGAAGCGATAGCACGGCCAGAAGCTGCCCATGGGAATGTCGCGACTTCGTAGTTAATGCCTTCTGCTTTGGCTTCTTTTTCAGTTTTACCAACCCAAGCCACTTCTGGCTCAGTGTATGCAATTGAAGGGATAACTTTAGGATCGAAGTAGTGCTTCTTACCAGATATTACTTCTGCCGCTACGTGGCCTTCATGCACACCTTTGTGCGCCAACATTGGTTGACCAACGATATCACCGATCGCGAAGATATGAGGAACGTTAGTACGCATTTGCTTATCAACATTGATAAAGCCGCGCTCATCCACTTCAATACCTGCTTTTTCAGCATCCATCAGCTTACCGTTTGGTACGCGGCCGATAGCAACAAGAACGGCATCATAACGCTCAGCTTGCGCTGGTGCTTTTTTGCCTTCCATTGAAACGTAGATACCATCTTCTTTTGCTTCAACAGCGGTTACTTTGGTTTCAAGCATCAGGTTAAATTTGTCTTTGATACGTTTGGTGTAGACTTTAACCATGTCTTTATCCGCCGCTGGGATAAGTTGGTCAAACATCTCAACCACATCAATCTTAGAACCTAGCGAGTGGTAAACCGTCGCCATTTCTAGACCGATGATACCACCACCCATGATCAACAGTTTTCCAGGAACTTCTTTCAGTTCAAGTGCATCCGTTGAATCCCAAATGCGTGGGTCTTCATGAGGAATGAATGGCAGTTTAATTGGACGAGAGCCAGCTGCAACGATGGCGTTATCAAAGTTAACCACGGTTTTGCCGTCTTCACCTTCAACTTCAATGGCGTTAGGGCCAGTAAATTTGCCGAAACCGTTCACAACAGTCACTTTGCGCATCTTCGCCATGCCGCCAAGACCGCCCGTTAACTGGTTGATAACTTTTTCTTTCCAAAGGCGGATTTTATCGATGTCCGTTTGTGGTTCACCAAACACAATACCGTGCTGGGCCAATGCTTTCGCTTCTTCGATAACTTTTGCAACGTGCAGCAACGCTTTTGATGGGATACAACCCACGTTCAAACACACACCGCCAAGGGTGCTGTAGCGTTCAACAAGTACTGTTTCAAGACCTAAGTCTGCACAGCGGAATGCAGCGGAGTAACCAGCAGGACCGGCACCAAGTACGACGACTTGGGCTTTGATTTCTTTGCTCATTTTGACCTCTTGTAGTCATTATCCCTAACAGGCTGAGTGGATGTTCTCGTTGTTTTTAGTGTTTAATCCAATGAATTAAACCCATGACTGAGCCAATTACTTAAAACAAATGAATTAAAACAAATTATTTTCAGACCGCAACAGTTTACAGAGATGTTAATGGTGTGAAAAGTAAATCCATTTAGCCTGTGAGCTAGACGACAATTCGATTAAGAAAAAACCCTTCATAATCCAATTGTTCAATTATTCGTGTTAACAAGGGCGGCTTTAACGGCCGCCCTCTCTTTCACTAAACTTGGCTTACAGAACCAGACGACGAATGTCTGATAGCGCGCCATTTAGGAATGTGATGAAACGCGCACCTTCCGCACCATCAATCACACGGTGGTCGTATGACAGTGATAGTGGCAGTTGTAGGCGTGGTTCGAACTCTTTACCGTTCCACACTGGCTTAAACTCAGACTTAGATACCCCAAGGATACCGACTTCTGGCGCGTTAACGATAGGCGTAAACGCTGTACCGCCGATGCCACCTAAGCTAGAGATAGTGAAACAGCCACCTTGCATGTCTGCAGCGGTCAGTTTACCTGCACGGGCTTTCTTCGATACTTCAGCCAGCTCTCTTGATAGCTCATAAATGCCTTTTTTGTTCACATCTTTGAAGACAGGAACAACAAGACCATTTGGCGTATCAACAGCAATGCCCACGTTCACGTACTTCTTCAGAATCAAGCTTTCGCCATCTTCAGAAAGTGAAGAGTTAAACGATGGGAATGCTTCTAGTGCTTTCGCTACCGCTTTCATAATGAACACCAGTGGGGTGATCTTCATGCCAGTGTCGTTCTTCGCTTCAATCGCATTTTGCTCTTTACGGAAGTTCTCAAGCTCGGTGATATCCGCATTATCCCATTGGGTAACGTGTGGGATCATCACCCAGTTACGATGCAAGTTAGCACCAGAGATCTTCTTAATACGTGAAAGCGGTTTTACTTCTGTGTCACCAAACTTGCTGAAGTCCACTTTTGGCCAAGGTAGCAAGCCAAGCGCGGCGCCATCACCTTTACCAGAAGCCACTGCGGCAGAACCCGATTCAAGACGCTTAAGCGCTTCTTTCACGTAGTTTTGCACGTCTTCTTTTAGGATGCGGCTCTTACGGCCAGAACCTTTGACTTTCGCTAGGTTAACACCAAATTCACGCGCAATACGGCGCACAACTGGTGATGCGTGAGAGTACTCATTGTTCTCTTCAAACTCGGCAGGTGCTGCCACAGCTGATTTTACCGCTTCCGCTTTTGGCGCTGATGCGGCTGGAGCCGCTGCTTGCGCAGGGGCCGCTAAGGCAACGGGCGCTGCACCGGCAACTTCAAACACCATGATAAGAGAGCCTGTTGACACCTTATCACCAGCCGCCACTTTAATTTCTTTCACAACACCAGCAAACGGCGCAGGAACTTCCATTGATGCTTTATCGCCTTCAACGGTGATAAGAGACTGCTCTTCACTCACGGTATCGCCAACCGCCACCATGATTTCCGTCACTTCGACTTCATCACCACCGATATCCGGTACGTGGATCTCTTTTGCTGCCGAAGCGGCTGGTGCTGCAGCTACAGGTGCTGCCACTTGAGCAGAGGCTGCCGCCGGAGCAGAACCCGCCACTTCAAAGATCATCACCAGTGAGCCTGTCGATACTTTATCGCCCGCAGCCACTTTGATCTCTTTCAGTACACCAGCAAATGGAGCAGGTACTTCCATTGAGGCTTTGTCACCTTCAACCGTCAGTAGAGATTGCTCTTCTGCGATTGAATCGCCGACTGCGACCATGATTTCAGTGACTTCCACTTCATCACCGCCGATATCTGGCACGTGAACTTCTTTAAGCTCAGCGACAACCGCGGCAGCAGGAGCCGCAACCGGTGCAGCTTCCACTGCTGGAGCTGCGACCGCAGCGCCTTCTGCTTCAAAAATCATAATAAGTGAACCGGTCGATACTTTATCGCCAGCGACTACTTTGATTTCTTTTACAATACCCGCTTGAGAAGCTGGTACTTCCATAGAAGCCTTATCACCTTCTACAGTAATAAGAGATTGCTCTTCTTCGACCTTGTCGCCAACGCTGACAAGAATCTCAGTAACTTCAACCTCATCCGCACCAATATCCGGTACATTAATTTCGATTGCCATTATTCTTTCCTACCTTAATTAAGCGTATAGCGGGTTTGTTTTTTCAGTATCGATGTTGAATTTCTTAATCGCTTCAACCACAACTGATTTCTCAACATTACCACGTTTCGCTAGTTCGCTTAGCGCGGCAACCACCACGTAACCTGCGTTCACTTCGAAGTGACGACGTAGGTTTTCACGGCTATCAGAACGACCAAAACCATCAGTACCTAGTACTTTGTATGATTCAGCCGGGATAAACGCACGCGCTTGCTCAGCGTAGTTCTTCATGTAGTCAGTTGCTGCGATGGCAGGCTCGCTACCCATTACCGTTTGAATGTAAGGTACTTGCGGCTGCGCTTCAGGGTGAAGCATGTTGTAACGCTCACATGCTTGGCCATCACGAGTCACTTCATTGAATGATGTTACTGAGTAAACATCTGAAGCCACGCCGTACTCATCACTTAAGATTTGAGCCGCTTTGCGTACTTCGTTCATGATCGTACCTGAGCTCATTAACTGAACTTTACCTTTAGAGCCAGTCGTTCCTTGTGGAGCGTAGCTTTCTAATTTGTAGATACCTTTACGAATACCTTCTTCAGCGCCTTGTGGCATTTCAGGCATTGCGTAGTTCTCGTTCATCAGCGTTAGGTAGTAGAACACGTTCTCTTGATCGCCATACATGCGGCGAATACCGTCTTGCATGATGACTGCAACTTCGTAAGCAAATGTTGGATCGTAAGAAAGACAGTTAGGAACCGTTGCCGCCAATATGTGCGAGTGACCATCTTCGTGCTGTAGACCTTCACCGTTCAGCGTCGTACGACCAGCGGTAGCGCCCAATAGGAAACCACGTGCTTGTTGGTCACCTGCCATCCATGCCATGTCGCCAACGCGTTGGAAACCAAACATAGAGTAGTAGATGTAGAACGGAATCATTGGCAGATCGTTTGTCGAGTATGAAGTTGCAGCAGCAACCCATGAAGACATAGCACCCAGCTCGTTGATCCCTTCTTGCAGTACCTGACCTGAAGTCGCTTCTTTATAGTAAGAAACGATGTCGCGGTCTTGAGGAGTGTAGTTCTGACCGTGTGGGTTATAGATACCGATTTGACGGAACAGACCTTCCATACCGAAAGTACGTGCTTCATCTGCAATGATTGGCACAATATTTTTACCAATGCTCTTATCTTTGAGCAAAATGTTCAACGCACGGACAAACGCCATTGTGGTTGAGATTTCACGTTTTTGCTCTTCAAGCAGAGGCTTGAACTCTTCAACCGCTGGAATCACAAGTTCTTGAGTAAACTTAGGCAAGCGTTGAGGTGTGTAACCTTTTAGCGCTTTACGGCGAGCGTGTAAGTATTCGTGCTCTTTCGAGCCTTCTGCCAATGTTAGGTATGGCAACTCTTTCACAGCTTCATCTGTTAGAAGATCTTGTAGACCAAGACGATCACGCAGTTGCAGCACGTGAGTCATGTCCATTTTCTTCACTTGGTGAGCGATGTTCTTACCTTCTGCCGCTTCACCCATGCCGTAACCTTTAACGGTCTTCGCCAGAATCACGGTTGGCTTGCCTTTCGTGTCTTGAGCATTAGTAAAGGCTGCGTACAGTTTAGAAGACTCGTGACCACCACGCTTGAGCGCGAAAATTTGATCGTCAGTCATATCAGCAACAAGCGCCGCTGTTTCTGGGTATTTACCAAAGAAGTGTTTACGCACGTAAGCACCATCTTTCGCTTTAAATGTTTGGTAGTCACCATCGATGGTTTCGTTCATCAACTGAAGCAGCTTACCTGTGGTGTCTTTCGCCAGTAGAGAATCCCAGTTGTTACCCCAAATCACTTTAACAACGTTCCAACCTGCACCTTTAAATAGGCCTTCAAGTTCTTGGATGATCTTACCGTTACCCATTACTGGGCCGTCTAGACGTTGCAAGTTACAGTTGATAAGGAAACATAGGTTATCAAGCTTCTCACGAGCGGCGAATGAAATCGCACCGCGTGATTCTGGCTCATCCATCTCGCCATCACCTAGGAACGCGTATACACGCTGTTCAGAAGTGTCTTTCATACCACGGCCATCAAGATATTTGAGGAAACGCGCTTGATAGATTGCAGAAATTGGACCCAGACCCATAGATACGGTCGGGAATTGCCAGAATTCAGGCATCAATTTCGGGTGTGGGTAGGAAGGAATACCTTTGCCATCCACTTCTTGGCGGAAGTTGTCAAGTTGCTCAGCCGTTAGGCGGCCTTCAACGAACGCACGTGCGTAGATCCCTGGAGAGATGTGACCTTGATAATAAACCAAGTCACCGCCATCTTTTTCATTCGGCGCACGGAAGAAGTGGTTAAAACATGTTTCGTAGAACGAAGCAGAAGACTGGAATGACGCCATGTGGCCGCCAAGATCGAGGTCTTTTTTCGATGCACGTAGAACGATCATAATCGCGTTCCAACGGATGATTGAGCGAATGCGACGCTCAAGCGTTGTGTCACCTGGGTATGCTGGTTCTTGCGCAGCTGGAATGGTGTTGATGTAGTTCGTGGTAATACCGGTTGGCATATCAACACCGTCTAGACGTGCTTTATCTAGAATTTGCTCAAGTAAGAACTGAGCGCGTTCTACACCTTCTTCACGTACAACTGACTCAAGGGCTGCTAGCCATTCCTGAGTTTCCAGTGCATCTACGTCATGCTTCATGTCAGACATGGCGATCTATCCTTCTATTGGTTGGATCTATAAAACAAGCAATTCGCCGTAGGTTACGACTCATTACCCTGCTGAATTCGGCGCAACGAACGCTCACGACGAGACTCTTCTTTGGTCAAATCCAGCAATGTTTCTTCGATATAAGCTAAGTGAGAATGGGACATTTCGCGCGCCTTTTCCGGCTGACCAGAAACGATCGCATCCACGATATTAGCTCGGTGTCTACTTACTTTCTCCACCACTTCATGGCGGCGGTGTAATAGTTTTAAATTCTGTAGAACATTTTGCTCAAGCAAAGGAGCGAGGCTGCGAACAATATGCAAAAGCACCACGTTGTGGGCCGCTTCAGTGAGAGCGACTAAAAACGCAACCACCGCAGACGCTTCTGCTTCGACCTCTTTTTTCGCTTGTTGTTCACCAATTCTCGCCAAACAGGCTTGAATGCGAGCAAAATCTTCCTCAGTACCACGCAATGCTGCGAAATAAGCTGAAATACCTTCCATCGCGTGGCGCGATTCCAATAGATCGAGCTGGGTTTCAGAGTGGCTAGACAATAAATTTAGCAGAGGATCAGAAAAACTCTGCCAAATGTTCTCACTGACAAACGTACCTCCACCTTGACGGCGGGTTAATAAACGCTTGGCTTCGAGGCGTTGAATGGCTTCACGAATGGATGGACGAGACACCTCGAACTGTTTTGCCAGTTCTCGTTCTGGAGGCAATTGTTGCCCCGGAGAGAGTGTTCCTTCCACTATCAGCCTTTCTAACTCCTGTTCAATTACATCAGAGAGTTTTGGCTGACGAATCCTTTGATAAGCCATAATTTATTATTCTTCTACTCTTTGCAGTCAATTGGTAATACCAATTTCAAGTTGGTGCAGAAATTAACATAATTAAAACGTAGCTGTCCAGCCAAAAGTTGACCTAAATCATAGAACAGCCCACGCCTAAACACTTTGATAACAATAGTCGATTAAAACAGCAATATTATTGGTCAGACCAATTACAAAATGAATACAGATGGGGAAATGATGGGCTAGAAATGGGGAAAAATTCGTTGTCATCTACCCTTTCTAGAGAAAACATTCTTTGGCTCCCCCCCCCTTCTAGGGGAAAGCTGGGAGGGGGGGAATTCGAAAAATACAAAATCAATCAAAAGATATACCCCACCCTAACCCTCCCCTTAAAGGGGAGGGAAGATCACTTAACCGCAATCTTTCAAGAGGAAACATTCTTTGGCTCCTCCCCCTTCTAGGGGGAGGCTGGGAGGGGGTGTAATTCGGAAAACACAATATCAATCAAAAGATATACCCCACCCTAGCCCTCCCCTTTAAGGGGAGGGAATGTAAGAGCAAACATTCGTTGAGATCTCCCCTTTCTAAGGGAGGGAAGGTTATGTCACGCATCGAAAGAAGAGAAATATCAAGCCGTTACTTCGCTTCGAGGTGATCAATCATCAATTGCAGTGACTGATTGCCGCGAAACTCATTAATATCAAGCTTATATGCAAGACGCACCGTTTTCACCGACGCATCTGGCCAGCGTCTTAAATCGACATTAAAAGCAATGCCATCGATCATAATGTTGGTTGGGTGGCCTTTGAATAACGGCTCAAGCATCAGTTTCAAATGCTTTTCTCCCACCAGCTTTTGGTGCAATAGTTTGAACTCACCGTCAAAGAGAGGTTCAGGAAACGCCTGCCCCCACGGGCCACCGGAACGCAAGGTTTCAGCGGTGTGCATCGAGAACTCTTCAGGTGTTAACTCTCCGTCGGATAAAATCACGCCCTTTAGCGCGGTCTCATCTAACTCACGGCGTACGGCTTGATCAAACAGCTCAGCAAAACGTTCAAACTCTTTTTCGGCAATAGTTAAACCTGCCGCCATCGCGTGACCACCAAATTTGACGATTAAACCGGGGTTTTGTGTATCAATGCGATCCAGCACATCGCGCATGTGTAACCCAGAAACAGAGCGGCATGACCCTTTGATACTGCCATCGCCACCATCGGCAAACGCAATCACAGGGCGATGGTATTTATCTTTAATACGTGAGGCTAAAATACCAATTACACCTTGGTGCCAATCGCGTTGAAACAGCACTAAACCGTGCGGCAATTCGTTATTTTCACTCAGTTGTAAGCGCTCACAAAAAGCCAGCGCTTCTTGCTTCATCCCCTCTTCAATCTCTTTACGAGTTTGGTTAAGGCTATCCAGCTCACTGGCCATTCGACGCGCAGCGTGAATGTCATTGCACATTAGCAGCTCAACGCCAAATGACATATCATCCAAGCGCCCTGCCGCATTGATGCGTGGCCCTAACGCAAAGCCAAAATCCGAGGCAACTAAACGCCTCGCGTCACGTTTAGCAACCTCAATCAAAGCTTGAATACCCGGCCTTGCATGCCCGGCTCGAATGCGTTGCAAACCTTGATGCACTAAAATGCGATTGTTTTCATCGAGCGGCACAACATCAGCGACAGTACCCAGTGCGACTAAGTCAATCAGCTCCATCAACTTGGGTTCACTCATACCTTGTCGAGTAAACCAGCCGTTTTTTCGCATATGCACGCACAACGCCATCATCAAATAGAAAGCCACCCCTACGCCGGCTAATGCCTTCGAGGGAAACGGGCAGTTAGCCAAATTGGGATTCACCATCGCATCAACCTCTGGCAACTCGTGTCCCGGTAAATGGTGATCGGTCACCAAGACAGTCAATCCTTGCTGCTTGGCATAACGCACCCCGTCGATAGAGGAGACGCCGTTATCGACCGTCATGATCATCTGCGCGCCAAGCTCAATCGCTTGATCGACCACTTCAGGGCTTAAGCCATAACCATCTTCAAAACGGTTAGGCACGAGATAGTCCACATTGTTCGATCCCAACATTCGCAACGCCAAAACAGATAAGGCGCAACTGGTTGCGCCATCAGCATCAAAATCCCCGACGACTATGATGCGCTGCTGCTGCTCGATGGCGTGAAAAAGTAGTTGTACCGCTTGTTCTATACCACCTAATTGTTGGTAGGAATGCAGTGCTTTCGCGGCCTTGTCGAGTTGTTCAAGGTTCGTGATACCACGGTTGATATAGATACGTTTAAGCAGTGTAGGAATCGTGTCAGGGAGTTGCGAAAGATCGGGGGCTGGTCTTTGTTTTATTTCAATCATAAATCAGCGGGCTCAAGAACACTCAAGCCCGACTCCTAAAGTTATTGAATCTGCTGAAGGCGTTGCAACAATTGCTCTGGTGGTAAATAACCGCCAACCATTTCGCCATTCGGTAGGAAAATCGCAGGCGTGCCGTTGATGCCTAACTCACGTCCGAGCTGATAGTGCTTGGTAATCAATTGCTTAGCCTGTTGAATGTTCTGCCCTGCTTCTGGCAACTTATGATTGGTTTTTGCCTCATTCATCGCTGCCATTTTATCATCTGCATTCCAGATAGCGGCCATCTGATCAGCTACCTGCCCCGTAACGCCTTGACGCGGGTAAGCCATGTAGCGCACGGTGATCCCTAGGTCGTTATACCCTTTCATTTGACTATGCAAGCGAGTGCAATAACCACAGGTAATATCAGTAAAAACAGTCACCACGTATTTTTCGTTGGCGGCTTTGTATTCGATCATACTCGATTCAAACTGCGCGATCTTCGCCGCATTAACCGGCGCTTGGCGTTTGGCTAACACATCGACATAACCACCATTCTTATCTAATTCATACAAGGTTCCGGCGATAAAATGGCTCGCGTCAGGCGCAGAAAACAGCACGCCACCGGAAGTTTGCACTTCAATCACTCCCGGAATATCAGAGGCTTGAACACTCAGCACTTCCAATCCGAGTTTAGAAAAACGTTGTTCAAAAACCGTTTTATCAAGCGCAGCCGCTTGCACCGCCGTTGACGTCACTTGCTCTGTGGTTTCGGCGTTACACGCCACAGCAAAAAGTGGCAATGTAAGAAGAGTCAGTTGGCGTAATACGCTCATTAAATTCACCTTTTCAAGCCCTTGGGTGGTGCTCGCTATGTAATTGTTTAAGTCGCTCAGTCGCAACATGAGTATAAATTTGTGTGGTCGATAAGTCACTATGACCGAGCAGCATTTGCACTACACGCAAATCAGCACCGTAATTGAGTAGATGCGTGGCAAAAGCATGCCTTAATACGTGTGGAGAGAGTTTTTCCACATCGATTTGTGCGATCACTGCGTAGTGTTTAATTCGGTGCCAAAAGGTTTGACGAGTCATCTGCCTTGCTCGTCGGCTAGGGAAAACCACATCCGACGTTTGTTCGCCCAGCAGAGTAGACCGCCCTTGTTCAAGAAAAGTTTCAATCCAATCAACGGCATTTTCGCCCATCGGTACAAGACGCTCTTTGCCACCTTTACCAATCACTCTTACTACGCCTTGACGTAAACTGATATTTTCCATGGTCAGTGAAACCAATTCGGTCACCCGTAACCCTGTTGCATACAAGAGTTCCAACATCGCTCTGTCACGTAATTCTAGAGGATTATTAGTATCGGGAGCATTCAATAAATCTTCCACTTGCTGCTCGGATAAATCTTTAGGCAGACGCTGCGGCAATTTAGGGCTAATTAAGAGCGCGCTCGGATCATCGCCGCGGAGCTTCTCACGGTGAAGATATTGAAATAAACGACGAATCGCCGACAACATACGTGCCCGCGAGGTTTGCTTATAGTCTTGATCAGCGAGCCACGCTTGGTACTGCTGCAAACCAGTGACACTAATAAAGTCAAGGCGATAATTATTGTGCTGCATCCATTGCAACAATTTCGTCAGATCATTGCGATACGATGAGAGCGTGTTTTCAGCTAAACCACGCTCCATCCACATCGCATCTAAAAACTGTTCCACAACCCCTTGATCAGGAGAAATATATTCAGACACATCAAACCTCTGTGGTGAAAATCGAGTTGCTCAGGTTATGTGAGCCACTGGTTTAATACCATAAAAAAACATCATCGGCAGGATAATCGCTGCAAAGCGCGTCATTTTATGGTTAGAATTCACTATTCTTGATTTAAAACGAACACAAAATTATGAAGATCGGTCTTTTTTACGGCTCAACAACTTGTTATACCGAAATGGCAGCAGAGAAGATCCGTGCGCTCATCGGTGAGGATTTGGTGGAGATTCACAATGTGAAAGAAACGCCACTCTCTTTGATGAGCAACTATGATCTTTTAATACTGGGCATCTCAACTTGGGACTTTGGCGAAATCCAAGAAGATTGGAGCGCAATATGGGATCAAATCGGTGGCGTGTCGCTAAACGGCAAGTACGTCGCATTATTCGGCTTAGGCGATCAAGAAGGTTATGGCGAATGGTACCTCGATGCGATGGGGATGCTGCATGATGAGCTAAAACAAATTGGCGCTCAATTGATTGGCTACTGGCCCAACCAAGGCTACCATTTTGAAGCGTCAAAAGCCCTAACGAAAGATAGCCGTCACTTTGTTGGTCTCGCACTCGATGAAGATTCGCAATACGAGCAAAGCGACGAACGCATTCAATGCTGGGTTGAGCAAATTTTAGTGGAATATCACGATTCGATTTAATTCGTTGTTCGCTATTTGTTGTTAGTCATTTGCTGCCAACAAGGCTCGATAGCAACGCCAATCAAACACCAAACCGGGGTCAGTTTTGCGTAGTGGTGCAATGTATTGATGCCCGGTAATGCGTTGATTGGTGATGAGCGGATAACGCCGCTGCAATGCACACGTCAAAGTCGCTAAGGCTTGATATTGCGCAGGTGTATAAGCCGTCTCATCGCTCCCTTCCAATTCAATCCCTATCGAATAATCATTGCATTTTGCACGGCCAGCGAAGCTTGACTGGCCCGCATGCCAAGCTCTGGCATTAAATGGCACAAATTGCACTACTTCTCCCTCTCGCCGAATGAGGCAGTGAGCCGAGACGCGCATCTGGTGGATGGTTTGAAAAAAAGGGTGTTGATTCGGGTCAAGCGTGCCAGTGAAAAACTGCTCAATATATGGGCCGCCGAACTGGCCCGGAGGCAAGCTGATATTATGTACCACCAGCAATGAAATATCTTGCGCATCACTTCGCTGATCATAAAACGGCGATGGCACTCGACGTGCGCTTTGATACCAACCCTTTTTATCGATCATCAGTTGACCCCTTACACTCAAACAAAAATGAACCTTAGCCAGAGGAAATGCGAGATTAGTGGCTGAATTTGAGTAAAACTCAGCGTATCATTCTCACTCTGTTCAACACCATATTAGATTTGCGATGAAAAATACACATAACAGCCAACAACGCCTCGATTATCTGAAACAGCAACTCCCATTGGAAATTACTCGCGCCGTTAGCGATGCACTCAGAGAAGATCTCGGTGGCAGCTTGGATGCGACTGCTGATATCACCGCAAACCTTATTCCAGCGGATGCGCGTAATACCGCGACTCTCATCACCCGTGAACATGGCGTATTTTGTGGCCAAGCATGGGCAGAGGAAGTCTTCAAACAACTTGGTGGTGAAGTGAAAATTGACTGGCATGTCCAAGATGGTGATCAAGTTAAGCCAAACCAAATTTTGTGCACTCTTGAAGGTCCAGCTCGCGCGCTGCTGACTGGTGAACGCAATGCGATGAACTTCATTCAAACCTTGTCAGGTTGCGCCAGCATTACTGCTCAGTATGCCAAACAGCTAGAAGGCACCGAATGCCGACTACTTGATACACGCAAAACTATCCCTGGCCTGCGCAGCGCACTGAAATATGCTGTCGCGTGTGGCGGCGGCTTTAACCATCGTATTGGCGTGTTTGATGCTTATTTAATTAAAGAAAATCATATCATTGCTTGTGGCGGTATTACCCAAGCCATCAGCACCGCTAAACAGCTCAACCCCGGTAAACCTGTCGAAGTCGAAACCGAAAGCTTGCAAGAGTTAGAAGAGGCGATTCAAGCGGGCGCTGACATCATTATGCTGGATAATTTTAGTATTGAGATGATGCGCGAAGCGGTAGCAATTAACGCAGGCCGCGCAGCTTTAGAAAATTCTGGTAACGTCACATTAGAAACCATTGGCGATTACGCGCGAACCGGTGTCGATTACATCTCAGTCGGCGCGCTGACTAAGCACATTAAAGCACTCGATCTCTCAATGCGCTTTCAGTAATTAATTATATCAATTATTGGAATAAAGATCAAAAATTTCAAATAGTTAAGGAAGCCAGACGAGCTTCCTTTTTTATTGCTTGCGTATCAAAAGCAAGACGGCATTTTTAAGTCAGTCGTATTTTAGTGATTGATATATGCAACTAAACAGGTAAAAAATCCAAATCACTCGCGCACTGCTCTTTATCTCATTCACACCAACCCACAAGCTTCTTATGCTCTGCCCATCCTTATGCGTTCAAACGGAGCAAATCAAATAATGAACACAAATAAGACAACGAAACAAAGTGGTTTTACCTTAATTGAATTGATGATTGTTGTAGCAGTAATCGGTGTATTAGCTGCGATTGCAGTGCCTCAATACCAAAATTACGTAAAAAAATCATCTGTAGCGGTCGGTTTGGCAAATATCACGGCATTAAAAACAAATGTTGAAGATTTTATTGCAACTGAAGGCAGCTTCCCTACCACTACTGCTGGGACAGCAACAGGATTTACTAGATTAGGAACCGTTGAAGATATGGGCGATGGGAAAGTATTGGTCACTCCAACGTCTGCCGGCTCATTAACTGGCACAATTAAATATACCTTTGAGGCTGGTGTGGCAAATACTCACAAAGTCAGATTAATTCGAGACGCAAATGGCCTGTGGACATGTGACACGACAGCCCTAAGTGAATTTTCTCCAAAAGGTTGTACCTCAGGTGCGACAATTCCATAAATGCTAACCAACCTACCTGCGATTCTGCGTCAGGCTCAGATATTGAGCCCGACGCAAGAACACGCAGTTATTGAACATATCAAAGCGTCTGGTGCGAGTGTGCCAGAAGCTTTGCTCGCTTTGGATTTTTTCCATCCTCATGATCTGACTGAGCAGTTAAGTACCCTTTTCGGCCTACCGGACACCGACTTAACCCGCTACGACTACCCACAGCTCTGCCAACAGCTTGGTTTGCGTGATCTCATCACCCGTTACCAAGCACTGCCGATTGCCAATAATGGCCAAACCCTGACCATCGCGGTTTCCGACCCGACCCATTTACAAGTGGAAGATGATTTTCGCTTCGCGACAGGCTTACAAGTTGAACTGGTTTTAGCCGACTACAAAGCGCTGCAAGCAGCCATCCGGCGCTTGTATGGCCGAACAATTCAAGGATCCTCTCCTTCAGGGAAAGAGATCAGCCAAGATGAACTGGCGAACTTAGTTAAGCTGTCTGATGATGAGATTCAATCGATTGAAGACCTCAGCCAAGATGACGCCCCAGTCAGTCGCTTTATTAACCAAATTCTGCTTGATGCGGTGCGTAAAGGCGCATCCGATATCCATTTCGAACCGTACGAAGCGCTTTACCGAGTACGATTGCGCTGTGATGGTATTTTGCTGGAAACGCAGCGTCCCTCAAGCAACTTAAGTCGCCGGCTTGCCGCGCGGCTTAAAATTTTATCCAAACTCGATATTGCCGAGCGGCGCTTACCACAAGATGGACGAATTAAACTGCGGTTGAATCAAGACACCGCCATCGATATGCGCGTTTCCAGCCTCCCCACTTTATGGGGCGAAAAAATCGTGCTACGTCTACTCGATAGCAGCGCTGCTAACTTAGATATCGACAAATTGGGTTATAACGACCAGCAAAAACAGCTCTACTTAGCTGCGCTAAAAAAACCACAAGGGATGATTTTAATGACGGGCCCGACGGGCAGCGGAAAAACCGTCTCGCTCTATACGGGGCTACGCATTTTAAATACTGCTGAAGTGAACATTTCCACCGCTGAAGATCCGGTTGAAATTAACTTATCCGGCATCAACCAAGTTCAAGTGCAGCCAAAAATTGGCTTTGGCTTTGCGCAAGCATTACGCTCCTTCTTACGGCAAGATCCCGACATTGTGATGGTTGGCGAAATCCGCGATTTAGAAACTGCCGAAATCGCCGTGAAAGCGGCACAAACCGGGCATTTAGTTCTTTCTACCTTGCATACTAACTCCGCCGCCGAAACGGTAATTCGCTTGAGTAATATGGGAATTGAAGCGTTTAACTTAGCCTCTTCACTCAGTTTAATTATTGCCCAGCGTTTGGCTCGTCGCCTTTGTCGGCACTGCAAAATTGCCGTCGTGCCCTCAATGCAGTTGCAGCAACATTTTCAGCTGCTAGCGACAGAAACCATTTATGAAGCGAACCCGCATGGTTGCAACGAATGCACAGGGGGCTATTCAGGTCGAGTCGGCATTTATGAAGTGATGGCGTTTAACCCACAGCTGGCCGAAGCGATTATGAAAAAAGCAAGCATTCATCAAATAGAACAGATCGCGAAAGCCAACGGAATGCAGACACTACAAGAATCAGGCATTGAAAAGCTCAAAAACGGCGTAACCAGCTTCAAAGAGCTGCAACGCGTGCTCTATTTCTAACGCTTTGATCCCTCTTAGCTAGCCATTGAGTGACTCTATTGTATGAACACAAAAATCAAATCAGAACTCAAAAATTATCGTTGGAAAGGCATCAATAGTTCGGGCAAAAAAGTATCTGGCCAAACTCTCGCTTTAACCGAACCGGAAGTGCGTGACAAACTTAAAGAGCAGCACATTCAAATCAAAAAAATCAAAAAAGGGGGCGTCTCTTTTATCACCCGCTTGACTCATCGCGTGAAGGCCAGAGACATCACCATTCTGACACGCCAATTAGCGACCATGCTGACCACGGGCGTGCCCATCGTGCAAGCCTTAAAACTGGTTGGAGATAACCACCGCAAAGCCGAAATGAAATCCATTTTGTCGCAAGTCACCAAAGGGGTTGAAGCCGGAACGCCAATTTCCAAAGCGATGCGTACCGCCAGCACCCATTTCGATACCTTGTATGTTGATCTCATTCACACAGGTGAACAGTCAGGTAACTTGGCTGAAGTGTTTGAGCGGCTAGCGACTTATCGAGAAAAAAGTGAACAACTGCGCGCTAAAGTCATTAAAGCGCTCATCTACCCAACCATGGTGGTGTTGGTCGCGTTAGGTGTTTCTTACTTAATGCTTACTATGGTGATCCCTGAGTTTGAAAGCATGTTCAAAGGATTCGGAGCCGAATTACCTTGGTTTACACAGCAAGTATTGAAACTCTCTCATTGGGTGCAAAGTTACAGTTTGTGGGTACTCATCATCATAATCCTCACCACAATTGCCGTGAAAGCAGTACGCCAAAAATCTTTTTTAATACGCTTAAAAACCAGCCGATTAGGATTAAAGTTTCCCATTCTTGGCGGGGTGATAGGCAAAGCCTCTATTGCTAAATTCAGTCGCACACTCGCCACCAGTTTTAGTGCAGGCATTCCGATTTTAGCCAGCTTAAAAACCACCGCCAAAACCGCTGGCAATGTCCATTTTGAGACGGCGATTAATGAGGTCTATCGTGATACAACAGCCGGTATGCCAATGTATATTGCGATGCGTAATACCGAAGCCTTTCCTGAAATGGTGCTGCAAATGGTTATGATTGGTGAAGAATCAGGCCGATTGGATGACATGCTCAATAAAGTCGCCACCATTTACGAATTTGAAGTTGATAATACCGTCGATAACTTAGGCAAAATTCTCGAACCATTGATCATTGTCTTTTTGGGTACGGTGGTCGGCGGTTTGGTGGTGGCAATGTACTTGCCCATCTTTAACTTAATGAGTGTATTAGGATAGTATTAGCACTGCTAATCTTTTAATTATCGAGTCTGTGCATGGAAGTTTTTATTTATTACCCTTGGCTCTTTCCACTTTTTGCAGCGTTGTTTGGCTTAATCGTGGGGAGTTTTCTCAATGTGGTCATTTATCGTCTACCCAAAATCATGGAGCGAGAATGGCGACAAGAGTGCGCTGACTGCTTTCCCGAATATCACATTGCGCCACCGGAAGGGCAACTCACGCTCAGTGTCCCTCGTTCTAGCTGCCCACACTGTGATACGCCAATCCGTATTATTGATAATATTCCGCTACTCAGTTGGCTCTTTTTAAAAGGGAAATGTTCCCGTTGCCAAGGCCCGATCAGTGCACGCTATCCTTTGATTGAACTGCTCACCGCCAGTATGAGCTTTGTCGTGGCTAGCCACTTCGGTTTTAGTTATTTTTCACTAGCGCTATTGTTTTTCACTTTTGTGCTCATCGCGGCGACGTTTATCGATTTCGATACCATGCTGTTACCCGACAAGCTGACACTGCCACTACTGTGGGCGGGCCTCAGCTTATCATTGATGCACATTAGCCCAGTCAGTTTGCAAGATGCGGTGATCGGCGCCATTGCTGGCTATCTGAGCTTATGGTCGGTCTATTGGCTGTTTAAACTCGTCACAGGCAAAGAAGGAATGGGTTATGGCGATTTCAAACTTCTGGCTGCTCTCGGCGCTTGGTTGGGCTGGCAATATCTGCCCATCATCATCCTCATGTCATCTGTGGTTGGCATTGTCTTTGGCCTAATTCAATTGCGCTTGCAAAAAAAAGGGATCGACAAAGCCTTTCCTTTTGGCCCCTATCTCGCCATTGCTGGCTGGCTAACCTTGTTGTGGGGTAACGATATTATGAGTTGGTATTTAGGTTCAATTATGGGGTTATCGTCATGGGGTTAGTGGTGGGTTTAACAGGCGGGATTGCCAGCGGAAAAAGCACCGTTGCTCATTTATTTCAGCAGCATTTCTCGATTGATGTCGTGGATGCTGACATCATCGCTCGAGAAGTCGTCGAACCCGGTAGTGAAGGATTAACGGCGATTTGCGCGCACTTTGGCCTCACCATATTAAAGCCCGATGGACAATTAGATCGCACCGCGTTAAGAGAAAAGATCTTTGCTGATGAGCAAGAAAAGGCTTGGCTTAATCAGCTTCTTCACCCAATGATCCGTGCAAAAATGATTGCTGATTTAGCAAAAACCACCTCGCCTTATGCTTTATTGGTTGTGCCATTATTGATAGAAAATAACCTACAAACCTTAGTCGATCGCATCTTAGTGGTTGATGTTGATCTAAAAACCCAAATCGCTCGCACTATGGCAAGAGACAAGGTATCAGAGCAACAAGTCCGTTCGATCTTAGCCGCTCAAGCGAGCCGTGAGCAAAGATTGCAATACGCTGACGATGTGATTAAAAATAGCGCAGAAAACCAAAAACTTTTGCCTCAAATCACAGAATTACACAAAAAGTATCTAGCCATATGCAGCCTAAGTCTGTAAGAATAACCCAGACCGGACCTAAGGCTAGCTAGATGACCACGCATAAGTTTGAACACCCACTGAACGAAAAAACTCGTATCTATTTAAGAGTCGAAGCGCTGCTTAACCAGTTGATGCATTCCGCTCAGTTTCGTGACGGTATTCAACACCAACTCTTCTTTCGTTCATTGTTTGATTTACTCGAAATCTTCGAACAGATCCAACTCAAAAGCGAGTTGGCTAAAGATATTGAAAAACAGCGTTTGAACTACCGTAGCTGGCTCAATGTGGATGGTGTTGATCAAGAAATGTTGCTATCGCTCCTTGAAGAGATCGACGAGGTCCATCGTAATTTAATGAGCGCTGAACGCTTTGGTCAATCACTCAAAGAAGATCGTTTCTTAAGCACGATTCGCCAACGTTTTAATTTACCGGGCGGGTCGTGCTGTTTTGACCTGCCAGCCCTGCACTACTGGCTACACATTCCGATAGAAAAGAAGACCCAAGATGCGCACCAATGGATGGAAACGCTGCGACCGTTATCAGATGCGTTGCAACTTTGGTTGAAGTTAACCCGCGAAACGGGCCATTTTAAAGCACGCCTAGCACGATTAGGTTTTTATCAAAGCGATGCAGAAGACGCCAATATCTTGCGCTTGTCGATCCCACTTGAGTATGGGGTATACCCCATGATCTCTGGACATAAAAATCGCTTCGCGATTAAGTTTATCGAATTCCAATCAGGCCAAGCAACAGGGCGCGATATCGAGTTTGATCTCGCCGTCTGCTGTTAATCAATTCCGCTTCAATTCCCGACTGACTCTTACTTTCCATTGCGTTAGGTAATACACTTACGCCTATCCATCGTTACTTGAAGTCCGTTATGTCAAAGAAAATTACCATTGTAAAATGCCCGCAGTGCAAAGCCGATGTCGAATGGGGAGAACAGAGCCCTTATCGTCCTTTTTGTTCCAAACAGTGTCAGATGATCGATTTTGGCGAGTGGGCCGATGAGGAAAAAAGTATTCCCGGTGCACCGGATATGTCAGACAGTGATGGTTGGTCAGAAGATCAATATTAGCGCACATATAAAAACAGGGGTCGATTACTCGACCCCTGTTTATTACTATGAGAACGCTAGTTTATAGCATTACTTCTTAGCAAGTTTCTCTTTGATACGAGCTGACTTACCAGAACGCTCACGTAGGTAGTACAGTTTGGCACGACGTACTGCACCACGGCGTTTAACTTCAATGCTATCAACCACTGGAGAGTGAGTTTGGAACGTACGCTCAACACCTTCACCGTTAGAGATCTTACGAACAGTGAATGCAGAGTGTAGGCCACGGTTACGGATTGCGATTACAACGCCTTCAAAAGCCTGTAGACGCTCACGATCACCTTCTTTTACCTTAACTTGAACAACAACAGTGTCACCTGGTGCGAATTTAGGTAGGCCTTGTTTCATTTGCTCTTCTTCAAGAGCCTTGATGATGTTACTCATTTTAAAAATTCCTAGAATAAACTGATACTAAATTAAATAGGTTACTGATGTATTTGAGTTTCTTTAATGAACTCAACCAGTAATAGTTCCTGTTCGTCAGTCAGAGCTAGGTTTTCCAGGAGCTCTGGCCTTCTATGCCAAGTTCGGCCCAACGACTGTTTCAGTCGCCAGCGACGAATATCCTCGTGATTACCGGATTTCAGTACCGCAGGTACTTCTTTTCCATCTAACACTTCAGGACGCGTATAGTGCGGGCAATCTAGCAAGCCATTTGCAAAAGAATCCTCTTCTGCTGATGCGAAATCTCCTAATACTCCCGGAACAAACCGAGAGACAGAATCAATCAACGTCATGGCTGGCAGTTCGCCGCCTGTCATCACAAAATCACCAATCGACCATTCTTCGTCAACTTCTGATTGGATGATACGCTCATCTACCCCTTCATAGCGTCCGCAAATAAGAACTAGGTTCTCATTCGTCGCCAGCTCTTCGACTCCTTTTTGGTCGAGTTTTCGACCTTGAGGAGAAAGGTAAATGACTTTCGTCTTTCCCGGTGCGGCTTGTTTTGCTGCATGAATGGCATCGCGCAAAGGCTGAACCATCATGAGCATTCCAGGACCACCACCGTAAGGTCTGTCATCGACGGTGCGATGTTTGTCATGAGTGAAATCTCGAGGATTCCAAGCTTCAATAGACAGCAAACCTTTTTTAACCGCTTGACCTGTTACTCCAAAATCAGTAACAGAACGGAACATTTCAGGAAATAGGCTTATAACGCCAACCCACATGTGTTCTCTCGCTCTGAAATTTTAGAGTTAGAATGCCGGATCCCAGTCAACTTCGATCCGTCGAGCTTCGCGATCAACATTCTTGATCACTTGCTCTTCAAGGTACGGTACCAACCGTTCCTTTTGGCCAAAAGCATCTTTCAAATTCGCTTTCACAACCAGAACATCGTTGGAGCCAGTTTCTAATAGGTCAGTGACCTCACCAAGGTTATACCCCTTGGTGGTAATAACTTGCATACCGAACAATTCACGCCAGTAGAATTCATCTGCTGACAATTCTGGTAATGATGCGGGATCAATAGCAATTTCAAAGTTGGTGAGTAGATGTGCGTCTTCTCGAACATCTAAACCTTCAAGTTTTACCACCATACTCTTACCATGGCGCTTCCAACTCTCTACTTTGTACTCGATCCACTGGCCTTTTTGGTTAATAAACCAAGGGCTGTAATCAAAAATACTTTCAGCTTCGTCTGTGTAGGAAAAAACTTTGAGCCAGCCACGAATGCCATAGGTAGCACCAAACTTGCCCATAACAATCTTTTCGTTTTCTTTGCTCATTGTTTCTTTACCTTTCATCGACATAAGCTAATGTTCTTCTATAAAAGTAAGAATTAAGCCGCTTTTTGAGCGTCTTTTACTAGCTTAGCTACGCGATCAGATAGAGATGCGCCTTGACCAACCCAATGGTTAACGCGATCTAGATCAACACGTAGGCCTTCTTCTTGGCCAGTAGCCGTAGGATTAAAGAAACCTACTTTCTCGATGAAACGGCCAGTTACTGCGTTACGGCTATCCGCAACTACGATTTGATAAAATGGACGCTTTTTAGCGCCGTGACGTGCCAAACGAATGGTTACCATGTCGTCCTCTTTGCTTTCTCAATAATAAAATTAACCCCAAAAACCATTTACGAAAAACAGTCTGGGGTCTCGTGCCAAAATAAAGCCTCGGAATTTTACTCTTATTCCGAGGCTTTGCAAGGGGTTTAGCTATTTTTTCACCAGCAGAAGCATTATGCTTTTGCAGTGATGAGCATCACGCTTTAGTAAATTTTAAGCATCGCAATGAGTTAGGTTAACGACCAAAGAAACCGCCGCCGCCCATGCCACCCATTCCGCCCATCATGCCTTGCATATTACGCATCATGCCTTTCATGCCACCTTTCTGCATTTTTTTCATCATTTTCTGCATTTGGGTGAACTGTTTCAGTAAGCGGTTAACATCTTGTACTTGGGTGCCAGAACCCGTCGCGATACGTTTTTTACGTGAACCTTTTATCATGTCTGGGTGCTGACGCTCGTGCATGGTCATCGAACAGATGATCGCTTCCATCTGCTTGAACATCTTATCATCGACCTTATCTTTCACGTTCGCTGGTAGGTTTGCCATGCCAGGCAATTTATCGAGCATGCCCATCATGCCGCCCATATTCTGCATTTGCCCGAGCTGTTCGCGGAAATCTTCTAAATCAAATCCTTTCTTTTCCTTGAATTTTTTAGCTAGGCGTTCTGCTTGCTCGTGATCAACATTACGTTGTAGATCTTCAATTAATGAGAGAACATCGCCCATTCCCAATATGCGTGATGCAATACGATCAGGATGGAAAGGCTCGAGCGCGTCAGTTTTTTCACCGACCCCTAAGAATTTAATCGGTTTACCGGTGATATGACGAACGGAAAGTGCGGCACCACCTCGAGCATCACCATCAACTTTGGTTAAGATAACCCCCGTTAACGGCAGCGCATCACCAAAGGCTTTTGCGGTGTTCGCGGCATCTTGCCCCGTCATGGCATCCACAACGAACAATGTTTCAATCGGATTAATCGCCGCATGCAGATCTTGGATCTCTGCCATCATCAGTTCATCAATAGCAAGACGGCCTGCTGTGTCGACAATCAGCACATCGAAGAATTTCTTCTTCGCATGGTCAATGGCCGCATTGGCGATATCAATCGGTTTTTGGTCGGCTGAAGAAGGAAAAAATTCAACGTCCAGATCGTTAGCTAGCGTTTCAAGCTGTTTTATCGCCGCTGGGCGATAAACGTCAGCCGAAACCACCAGTACTTTCTTTTTATCGCGTTCTTTAAGCAGCTTAGCAAGCTTACCAACACTGGTGGTTTTACCCGCGCCTTGTAAACCCGCCATTAAAATCACTGCTGGCGGCTGGGCGGCAAGGTTCAGCGCTTCGTTGGATTCGCCCATTACCGCTTCAAGCTGCGCTTGAACAATCTTGATGAACTCTTGTCCCGGTGTCAGCGATTTAGACACCTCAACACCTACTGCGCCCTCTTTAACGCGCGCGACAAAATCACGCACTACAGGCAGTGCCACGTCCGCTTCAAGCAGCGCCATGCGCACTTCGCGTAGGGTTTCTTTAATATTGTCTTCGGTGAGACGGCCTTTGCCGCTGATATTTTTCAGCGTCTTGGATAGTCGATCCGTTAAATTTTCAAACATCGTTGTCTCTTCGCTAGTTCGGCGATTAATTGGGGTCAGTATACCTTAGCCAATCTAATAGTCATACCCATTGACGCTTCGCGATAAGCGACTTAAACCCGTAAACGTAACATTGGGTCCCCAAAATAGGGGGCAAAAAGAGTTATCTCTGCGATTTATCGAATAAAAGCCTTCACCCTGTTAATTATTTGCACCATGACCTCAACTAAGGTGGGTATATGTCAAATCAATCGGTATCCAACGTAGCTCATTATCGTGATGCAAGGTATAATTCGCCAATTCAGCCACCATTTTGTAAGAAGTATGGAAAACTTAATCGCAATAGTCGCCACTATTTTGTATTTTTTATCCATAGCGACCATTATTCCAGGCTTAGTTAATCAAACTGGGATTCGTGCGCAGACAGTATTGTTCAGTTCAGCACTGGCGCTGGCTTTTCATGCGTGGTTACTGAGTGATTTAATCTTCAACGCTAATGGGCAAAACCTCAGCATGCTCAATGTGGCATCATTGATAAGCTTTATCATCTCACTGGTGATGAGCATTGCGATGTTAAAAACGCGCTTGTGGTTTCTGTTGCCGGTGGTGTATAGCTTCGCCGCGATCAACGTCAGCGCCGCCTCATTTCTTCCCAGCATGTTCATGACTCACTTAGAAAACAATCCACCACTGTTGTTGCATATTTCTCTAGCACTATTTTCGTATTCAACCCTTTCGATTGGAGCACTCTACGCTTTGCAATTGGCTTGGCTGGACTACAAGCTAAAGAAAAAGAAGATGCTAACCATCAACCCCAATTTGCCACCACTACTGATGGTAGAAAGGCAACTGTTTAAAATCATCTTGATAGGTAACGTATTACTTACTGGTACCTTGATTACTGGTTTTGATTTTGTCGGTGATATGTTTGCTCAAGGCAAAGCGCATAAAGGCATTTTGTCTTTCATTGCTTGGGTTGTCTATTCTGTATTGTTGTGGGGACATTACCGAAAAGGTTGGCGCGGTAGAAAAGTGACTTGGTTTGCTGTCGCTGGTGCAACCTTACTCACACTGGCCTACTTTGGTAGCCGTTTTGTAAAAGAAATCATTTTGAGCTAACTCAACACGTTTGATAGCGTATTGACACATTCATTTAATTAGATCATTACTTAATCACACTATTTATAAGGAAACACCACGTTTTGGACGACATTTCAACGGGTATATTGTTTGCACTACTCGCGGGTCTCATCGTAATTTCGGCTTATTTTTCAGGTTCAGAAACCGGCATGATGTCTTTGAACCGCTACCGCTTAAAACACTTGGCCAATACCGGCCACAAAGGTGCAAAGCGTGTTGAAAAACTGCTTGATCGTCCAGATCGCCTCATTGGTTTGATCCTCATTGGCAACAACCTAGTCAATATTTTAGCTTCTGCAATTGCCACTATTATTGGTATGCGCCTTTATGGGGATCTAGGAGTGGCCATTGCCACTGGTGCGCTAACGTTGGTCGTTCTGGTTTTTGCTGAAGTGACGCCAAAAACATTAGCAGCGCTTTACCCTGAACGCGTCTCTTACGCCAGCAGCATCTTACTGACCTTCTTAATGAAGATATTGTCACCATTGGTGATGTTCATTAACTTCATCACCAATGGTTTCATCCGCTTACTAGGCCTTAAGGCCAAGCATGGGGCGGAGGATCATCTAAGCTCTGAAGAGTTGAGAACCGTCGTCAACGAAGCGGGTGGCCTTATTCCTCGTCGCCACCAAGATATGCTGCTTTCCATTCTCGATCTCGAACATGTCACGGTGAACGACATCATGATCCCACGTAACGAAATTACTGGTATCAATATTAACGATGATTGGAAATCTATCGTGCGTCAGTTAACTCACTCGCCACACGGACGCGTGGTGCTTTACCGAGACAAAATTGATGAAGCGGTGGGCATATTACGCCTTCGTGATGCTTCTCGTTTGATGTTGGAAAAAAAAGAGTTCAATAAAGAGATGATTTTACGTGCCGCTGATGAAGTCTACTTCATCCCGGAAGGCACACCGCTCAACGTACAATTACTTAAATTCCAACGCAACAAAGAGCGGATTGGCCTGATCGTTGATGAATACGGTGATATCAATGGCTTGATCACTGTTGAAGATATTCTCGAAGAGATTGTGGGGGAATTCACCACCTCAATGGCACCAAGCTTAGCCGATGAAATTACACCACAAAGTGATGGCAGCTTCTTGATTGATGGCAGCGCAAATATCCGTGACATTAACAAAGGGCTGAAGTGGAAACTGCCAACGACGGGCCCAAGAACCTTAAACGGTTTACTTTTGGAGCACCTTGAAGATATTCCAAGTAGCCATTTAAGTGTCAAAGTTTCTGGCCATGCGATGGAGATTGTAGATGTAGAAGAAAACCGCATTAAGCAGGTTAAAGTCTTTCCACGCAAAACCAAAAAACATTAATCGCCAGTCACTGCATAAAAGAAAGAAAAAAAGCTTGGTCACTGCCAAGCTTTTTGTTTTTAAAGGGCCAGATCTGGCGATCTTTAATCCACTTTCAGCTCTTTGAGCATCGACTCAGGTAAAGCAAGCTCATCATTTTTATTCACCGCAATACCTGCTGTGATAATCGCTTGAGCAATCTCTTTAGCTTCTGTTAACGAGTGCATTGAGGCTGTACCACATTGGTATTCGTTTAGTTCAGGGATCTGATCTTGGCTCTCTACTTTTAGCACATCATGCATCGCCGCTAACCACGCTTGCGCCACTTGCGCTTCTGTTGGCGCGCCAATCAAACTCATGTAAAAACCTGTGCGACAGCCCATAGGTGAGATGTCGATGATTTCTACATCATGACCATTTAAGTGCGCGCGCATAAAGCCAGCGTATAAATGCTCTAAAGTGTGGATCCCTTTTTCTGAAAGAATATCTTTGTTTGGGGCAGTAAAACGGAGATCAAATACGGTGATTGTATCCCCTTTAGGCGTCTGCATATTTTTTGCCACACGTACCGCAGGCGCATGCATACGAGTGTGATCTACAGTAAAACTGTCGAGTAATGGCATTGCTTTCTCCTTATTTGGCAAAGAGCGATGCTCTGCCTATCAATGTTAGATTATGATCGAGAGATCATTTTAGGTACGAAAAATAGCTTTCAAGAAATTCTTCAAAACTTTGAGTATCGTGTTGTTCTATCTGTTGCTGAGCGGCTCGAGAACGCAGCACTTCCTCTTCCATCACAGACTCAGAATAAGTTTGATAGTGATGTGCCAGGTTGGCTTGTCGGTATTCGGCTCCTAATGCACAACCCACCTTACCGAGCCCTCCAAACTGTTTAGTCTGTTCAAGTAGTTGGGCGGAAAAGGTTAATTCTGGATTATCAATCCACGAGCTTAGTTTCTCGCATACGGCTTGGTATGCGTTGCCACCACAAGCGCTATCCATTACTTGCGCTATTTTGCGTAAGTCATCGAATACATTATGCGCCCACGCTTGCAGCGTCAGTTTCTCACCGCGACAGCCAATTTGTAACTCTAAACCTGGTTTACGACCTTCTAAAATCACTTTGTTCCAGTTATCTCGCCAACATGCCAGCTCACAATTGTCCATCGGATCTGAATCTGAAAGAGCGGTCCAAGTGAGGAACAGATCGAGAAAACGCACTTGATCTTCAGTAATACCAATCGGGCTAAACGGGTTTACGTCTAACGAACGCACTTCGATGTATTCGACTCCGCCTCTCTCTAACGCTTGTGACGGCTTTTCATCATTTTTGGCCACACGCTTAGGACGGATCGGTGCATAGAGTTCGTTTTCTATCTGCAAAACATTGCTGTTGAGCTGACGATGTTCACCATCGACATACACGCCTAGTTCTGCAAACTCTTTTGATGGAGTGCGGATCGCCTGATTCAACCCTTCTAGATATTGATCCAAGCTATTAAAACCAATTTGCAAGCCACTTTGCGCGCTATTGGTATAACCTAAATCACTGAGGCGCAACGAGGTAGCATGAGGCAAATAAAGCGTTTTACCAATATTTTCAAATGGCAGATGGCTTTCACGTCCGCGCACAAACGATGAACATAACGCAGGTGATGCGCCAAAGAAATAGGGAATAAGCCAGCCAAAACGGTAGTAATTACGAATCACACCAAAATAGGCTTCCGATTTTGTCTCAGTACGCTGGGATTCAGTTTGCTCGCCATGCAAGGCATCCCAAAATGATTCTGGAAATGAAAAATTGAAATGTACGCCAGAAATGATCTGCATTAAGCTGCCGTAACGACGCTTTAAGCCTTCTCGATAAAGGGTTTTCATTTTACCCGTATTCGATGAACCATATTGCGCCAGTTCGATATCATCTTCGCTGCCAACATAACAAGGCATAGAAAGCGGCCACATCTTTTCGTCACCCAATTTGGTTTGAGCAAAATGGTGAATATCCGCCAGTTGTGAGAGTAAAGTCGGCACGTCATGAGAGACTGGTGTAATAAATTCAAGCAATGACTCCGCAAAATCAGTGGTGATCCAACGGTTGGTTAATGCGCTGCCGAGTGCTTCTGGATGAGGAGTCAGAGCTAACGAGCCTTCTGGGGTATAGCGTAACGTTTCACGCTCAACGCCTCGGCCAAACTGCTTAAACACTTCTGATTTTTTAGTGACTTGTTCAAGTCGTGCGGCAAAATTAGTCAAAATAATGATTCGCTTATAGGTGAATGATCCGAATGAAAGCGGCTCTAACTCAGCAAGAGAGTAGAATGGAGGCAAACAATCTGCCCCCTATAAATGTGTACTCTAGCGGATGATTTCAAGCTCTTCTACGGGAATATCTAATTTTTCAAGTTGTGGCTTCAACGTTTTCGCATCACCCACCACGATAATTTGATACTCTTGTGGTGCAAACCATTTAGCGGCGAGTTTATTGAGCGTTGATTTTTTTACGTTTTCCACCAGTTCATTTCGTTGCTGTAGGTAATCTTCATCCAAACTATAGGTCAAAATATTACTAAGCAACTGCGCTTTTTGTGATGGTGTTTCATACGTCAGTGCATCTTGTTGGCCAACAGCAAGGCGCATAAATTTTAGCTCTTGGTCGGTTAAGCCACTTTGACTGAATGTTGCCATCTCTTTTTCTATTTCAACGATTGAAGCTACGGTGGCATCAGCACGCACTTGAGCATTGAAAACGATAGCGCCCACTTCTCGATTGCTCGCGAAATAACTCCCAGCGCCATAGGTGTAGCCTTTATCTTCACGCAAATTCTGATTAATGCGGCTGTTAAAGTTGCCCGCTAAATTGAAGTTAGCCAGTTGGCTGAGAAAAAGCTCGCCAGTGGCATCGAAAGGCAACCCTTTTCGCACAAAACGGACGATGCTCTGCGGCGCATCAGGCTTATCAACCAGATATATCTTCCGCTCTGTCAGTGAGTTCACCACTTGGGGACGTAACAAAGGAGAAGCTTCACCGCGCCACTGCCCTAAAAAGGTTAACTGTTTAGCGACCTCTTTTTTGGAAATGTCGCCAACGACAACGATTTGCGTACCATGTGGCGTGTAATGTTTCGCATAAAAGCGTTTTACATCTTCTAATGTTAAATCGTTTAGTGATTGCTCAGTGCCTTCACTTGAACGCGCAAAAATAGAGTTGCCAAACAGTACTTGACGAGTAGCTTGTGAAGCAAGCCATCCCGGTGTTTGATGCTGATAAACCAACCCTTCCAGCATCTGCTGCTTCAGCCGTGTAAAATCACTCTCTTTGAAAGCAGGATGAAATAAAACTTCTTCAACCACATCCAATGTTGCTGCAACATTCTTCTTCAAACTAGAGACCATAATACTGGTCGAATACTCATTGGCAGTAACACTGATAGTCGAACCTAACGTGTCGAGTTGAGCTTGAATGGCTTCCACTGAGCGTCGAGTTGAACCTTCTTCAAGTAGCGCCGCGGTTAAATTAGCTAACCCTTCTTTGCCACGCGCGGCATGTCGCTCTCCTGCTGGTAAATTGATATTAATTAGCACGGTCGGCGTTTCGCTGGTTTGTGTGGCTAATAACTCAATACCGTTATCAAAATAGAGTTCATACAGTGTCGGCATTTGTGCTTTCACACCTTTTGCCACAGAAGGCATGATTGAGCGATCAAATTGATCTTCAACCTGGCGATAAGCCAATTGATCTTCGGTTATCGTTTGATGCTCGGGCAGCACTCTTTTAGGGGGTACGAAATTAGCTTTTTGAACGGCAAGATCGGCTTTATGTTTAGGCACAACACTTAAGGTAACCTTATGTTGATGAGCAATGAAGCGCTGATAAGCCTGTTGAATTGACTCTGGGGTGACCGCATGAATCTGAGCTAATTGCTGCTCTAGGCGATCAGGCTGCCCATAAAACGTTTCGTTGGACGCAAGCTGCGTCACTTTTCCAGATACGCTTTGCAGCGCAAAGACCGCATTCGCTTCCGCCATACCGGTAATTTGATCAAGTCGACTCTGATCTACCCCTTGCTGTTCAAACTGACTGAGTGTTTGCATTAACTCTCGATACAAGGGAGCAAGTTGAGCCTTTTCACCCGAAGGGGCCATGGCATAAACATAGAAGGTACAAGCCAATTCGGCGCAATCTTGGAATGCACCCGCATTGACGGCTTTTTGAGTTTTGACTAACGCTTGGTAGAGATAACTATTGGTACCGCTGCCTAACACTTTGGCAAGCGCATCTAACGAGGCTTGGCTTTGAGCACCGCGATATTCTGTCGGCCAGCCCACCACAACCATGGGTTGCTGAATGCGATCTTCCAAGGTAATGAAACGATCTTGCGCCAACTGGGCCGGCTGTTTAGGTGCGTTATCAACGGCTGGGCCTGCCGGTATGGTGCCAAAATATTGATTAACCCATTCAAGTGTTTGCTGAACATCAATATCGCCACCAATGGTCAGCACCGCATTATTCGGCCCATACCAACGTAAGAAAAACGCTTTAAGATCGTTGACGTCCACTCGGTCAAGATCTTCGACATAACCAATGGTTTGCCATGAATAAGGGTGTCCTTCGGCATACATCGCCTCCGCCATTTTTTCCCACATCAAGCCATAGGGGCGGTTGTCGTAGTTTTGTGCGCGTTCGTTTTTTACTGTGTCACGTTGGATCTCAAATTTACGTTGAGAAACCGCGTTGAGCAAAAATCCCATCCGATCAGATTCGAGCCACAACACTTTTTCTAGCTGATTTGAAGGCACGGTTTGGTAATAATTAGTACGGTCACGGTTAGTACTCCCATTCATGGTTCCTCCCGCTTCGGTGATCAAACGAAAATGTTCTTGATCGCCAACGTGCTCCGTTCCTTGAAACATCATGTGTTCAAAGAAATGAGCAAACCCTGATTTTCCAACCTCTTCACGTGCCGAACCGACATGATAAGTGACATCGACATGCACTAAAGGATCTGAGTGATCCGGTGAGAGCACGACAGTAAGACCATTATCGAGCTGATATTTTGCATAAGGGATCATCACTTTTTCTGTTTGAGCATCCACTTGCTCAATCAGCGTAACCCCTTTCGGTAATGATGAAAAAAAAACGATAGGTGCGACCGTTGATGAACAGCCATAAATGGCAATAAGAGAAAGGGCACCTAGCCAAATTTTTCTCATAACAGCTCCTTAGAAAAAACCATAGAATACAGCGGCAAGCATGATGTAACGCAGTGCTTTGCCGATCAAAATAATGACAAAAGTAGGTAAAAATTTCATGCGTAGCCAACCTGCGGCCAAACAAAGCACATCACCCACCACAGGTAGCCAACTAAATAAGAGAGCCCAATAACCATATTTATTGAGCCAAGCTAACGCTTTATGACCGTGCTTTTCGCTTTCAGTTCGATTAGGCAACCAGATACCGAGCCAATAGTTGGTCAGACCGCCGAGGGTATTGCCAGCGCTTGCAACGGCGATAACCCAAAATACGGGAAATTGATTCAGGCTTAATGTGGCGAACAAACTCGCTTCTGAGCTTCCCGGTAATAAGGTAGCACTGAGAAAACCACTAAAAAAAAGCACCCACAGCGCAGAGCCAGCAAACCAATACGAGAGCGGTTCCAAATAGGTGCTAAAAATGTCTAACATTTCATATCAAGAAGAACTTTGCCTCGAGTATGGCCTGTTTCAATCTGTTGATGAGCCGCAGCCACTTCCGCCATCGGATAAACAGCTTGAATTTCTGTTTTCAATAAGCCAACGCTGACCATATAAAGCATGGTATCAAGCTGTTCAGGATTAGGATCAACTAACATGCCTGTGGCTTCAAAACCAAGTAATTTTGCTTTTTCACAAATAAGCTCAGCACTTAGAGTCGGAACAGTAACGACACGCGCATGATCTTTCAAGCATTTCAAAGCGTCGAGAGCCGCATCACCCCCGACTAAATCAATCAGCACATCCACTTCTTCTAAACGCTGTGAAGCAGGAGCAAAATTGTAATTAATCGCATGAGCACCAAGAGTCGCTAAATAATCCAAATTTTGTTCGCTGCACGTGGTATACACTTCGGCTTTTGCTGCTAAAGCAATTTGTACCGCTAAGTGCCCGACACCACCAGCGCCTGCGAGGATCAATACGCGATCCCCCTCTTTCACTTGCGCTTTATTTAGGGCTTGCGCCGCCGTTTGCCCTGCCAGTGGCAGCACCGCTGCGGCTTCTAAGGTCACAGCATCAGGAACAAGGCTGAGTTCGCTTTCTGCCACACACAGGTATTGGCTGTAACCGCCACCACGCAACGGAAACCCAACAAAGCCCGCCACATTATCTCCAATTTGAAAACGGCGATTATCTTCCCCCACCTCAACAACTTGTCCAGAAATATCGTAACCTGGCACCCATGGCAGCTTATCTTTGTTTTGCGCTGCAGCCCACCCCAGACCCGCCCGAGTTTTTACATCAATAGGGTTTACACCAGCAAAAGCCACTTTCACTAACACTTCGCCAGCTTTAGGTTGAGGAACGTCACTGGTTTGAATAACGAGCACCTCTGGTCCACCAAACTCAGTAATTGCGATCTGTTTATTATCCATGTCAAACTTCCCTATTGATAAAAAGAAAGGGATGCCTCAGCATCCCTTTGAATATATACCATTTTATTGCTTCTAGTTAATCTTTAGCTCGCAAAATAACCATCGGCTCGTCTAGGCTTAGCCAACAAGAGCAAGCAAAACGCCTGCTGCAACAGCAGAGCCCAGTACACCTGCTACATTTGGCCCCATGGCGTGCATCAATAAGAAGTTCTGTGGATTAGCTTCAAGCCCCACTTTGTTCACTACTCGCGCCGCCATCGGTACCGCAGACACACCAGCAGCGCCAATAAGAGGGTTAATATCCTCTTTCGAGAATTTATTAAGCACTTTCGCCATCAATACACCACCAGCCGTACCAATACTGAAAGCAATAGCACCGAGCGCCAAAATACCTAATGTTTCCAAGTTCAAAAACTTATCAGCCTGCAGTTTAGAACCAACGCCTAAGCCTAAGAAGATAGTAACGATGTTGATCAGTTCATTTTGCGCTGTCTTGGATAGACGCTCAACCACACCCGATTCACGCATTAAATTACCTAGACAGAACATACCCACTAATGGCGTTGCTGACGGTAAAAATAGAATCGTCATCAATAACACCGCCAAAGGAAACAGTATTTTTTCTGTCTTCCCAACGTGGCGTAGCTGAGCCATTTTGATTTTTCGCTCTTCAGGTGTTGTAAGTGCCTTCATAATCGGTGGCTGAATGATAGGAACTAATGCCATATAGCTATAAGCCGCCACAGCGATTGCACCTAATAAATCCGGCGATAATTTACTGGCAAGGAAAATAGCGGTTGGGCCATCGGCTCCACCAATGATGGCGATGGACGCAGCATCGGCCATGGTAAATTCCATACCCGGTACATAGTTGAGTAATATCGCACCAAACAGGGTGGCGAAAATACCAAACTGAGCGGCCGCACCTAGCCATAACGTTTTAGGGTTTGCAATCAATGCCCCGAAATCGGTCATCGCGCCCACGCCCATAAAAATCAGCAGTGGAAAAACGCCCGTCTCAATACCAACATGATAAACGTAATAAAGCAGACCGCCGGGTTCGGTAAAACCCGCATTCGGAATATTCGCTAAAATCGCACCAAAGCCGATCGGCAATAACAGCAGTGGCTCAAAGCCTTTGCGAATAGCCAAAAACAGCAGTAAACAACCGACCAAAATCATGCAGATTTGGCCTAGCTGAAAATTAGCGATCCCTGTTTCAGACCATAAGGTCAATAATCCGTCCATGGTTCTCCCTTACGCTAAGCTCAGCAATGGTGCACCAACAGTCACAGCATCACCCTCTTTGACATGAAGATCTTGAACAATACCGCCACGTGCCGCACGGATCTCGGTTTCCATCTTCATCGCTTCCAGAATCACTAACACATCCCCTTCTAACACCTCAGAACCAGCTTGAACATTCACTTTAAAAATGTTGCCAGCGAGTGGTGAAGGAACGGCTTCTGCATTGTTACTTGCCGGCACGGCCGATGACTGTGCAGCTTGAGACTGGCTGGCAGAAATCGAGCTAAGCTGGCCTTGTGGCCCCACTTCAACCGTGTAAATTTGCCCATCCACTTTAACACTGTAGGTTTCAATACCACCTTTTGTCACAACGGTGGCAGGTGTAGGTTTGGCTGACTCCAAGGTTGGCGCAGGCTCAAATGCATCCGGATTGTGACGATTTTTCAAGAACTTCAAACCGACTTGTGGGAACAATGCATAAGTCAGAACATCATCCACCGTATCTGTAGCTAATGAAATTCCCTCTGCTTTTGCCTTTTCAAGCAATTCAGTGGTCAACACGGCCATTTCTGCATCCAACAAATCGGCTGGACGGCAAGTGATCGGCGTAAGATTACCCAACACCTTGGCTTGCAACTCAGTATTCACTGGCGCAGGCGTGGCACCGTATTCACCTTTTAATACCCCTGCAGTTTCTTTCGTGATGCTCTTATAGCGCTCACCAGTAAGGACGTTGATCACCGCTTGTGTTCCCACGATTTGAGATGTTGGAGTCACAAGGGGAATGAAACCTAAATCTTTTCGCACACGAGGGATCTCTTCAAGAACCTCATCAAGGCGATCGGCCGCTCCTTGTTCTTTTAGTTGACCTTCCATATTAGTCAACATACCACCAGGAACCTGCGCAATAAGAATACGAGAATCGACACCTTTTAACTGTCCTTCCCATTTTGCGTATTTCTTACGCACTTCACGAAAATAAGTGGCAATCGGTTCAAGCTGTGTCAGGCTCAGGCCCGTATCACGCTCGGTTCCTTCAAGCATAGCGACCACTGTTTCGGTTGGTGTGTGCCCGTAAGTTTGGCTCATTGACGAGATAGCGGTATCCAAAATATCGATACCAGCCTCTACCGCTTTAACGGCTGTTGCCGCTGAAAGACCAGTCGTTGCATGACTGTGCAGCGCTAAAGGTACGGCACAAGAGGATTTAATACGGGTGATTAGATCTTCAGCTTCATACGGCTTGAGCAACCCAGACATATCTTTAATACACAAAGAGTGGCAGCCGAGATCTTCCAACCGCTTGGCAAGATCAACCCAAGTATCTGAATTATGAACAGGGCTAGTGGTGTAAGAGAGTGTACCCTGCGCGTGTGCGCCAACATCAATTGTCGCTTTGACCGCTTTTTCAAAATTGCGAACATCATTCATCGCATCAAAAATACGGAAAACATCCATACCATTCGCGTGAGCTCGTTCGACAAACTTTTCAACAACATCGTCGGCATAGTGGCGATAGCCTAGTAAATTCTGGCCGCGTAGCAACATTTGCATTGGGGTATTGGGCATCGCTTGCTTAAGCGAACGTAAACGCTCCCATGGATCTTCACCGAGAAAACGGATGCAAGCATCAAACGTTGCTCCTCCCCAAGTTTCCAGTGACCAATAACCGATCTTATCGAGCTCTGCTGCAATAGGCAGCATGTCTTCGATACGCATGCGCGTGGCAAATAGTGACTGATGGGCATCACGAAGGACCACATCCGTAATAGCTAGTGGTTTAGACATGCTCATAAACTCCTTTTCATCCTTTCTATGCTATTTAGCTAATGCGCGGTGCTGATGCACTGCTGCAGAAATTGCCGCCACAATTTGCGGGCTCACAGCTGAAGGGGTTGGTTGAACTTTTCGATGTTGAATCGGTGCTGCGATCGGTTGTGGTACTTCTTCCGGTACCAAGGTTGACATTAACCGAACGAGATAAACGAGAATAGTTAGAAAAATAAAGACTACAGCCATCCCCGTAATCATAAGGGTGGCTGCGTCAACTAATAGGCTTCCAATAGTAGTCATGTTGCTTCCTTTCTGTGTCATCCTGACAACAATTGCTACGCATTTTTACAAATGCGATCTTGGCAAGTGGACTAGGATTATCTCGATTGGTTAATAATTGTCAATTTTGTTTAAGGGACTCTTGTAGATAACACACAAAATCGGCGAACAATTACTCACACAAATCACAAAACTCTGAATTTTCTCTATTAAGAAGGGCATTTAACTAGCCAATACGGCTACGTTAATCAAAAAATGATGCAGATACTGAGAGGGAGTTAAAACATTGCAGATTAACAAGATAAAACAAATAGTTGCCATTTTCAATTTAACAAAATAGCAACAAAAAACCAACATAAAAAAGCCCCGCACAATGCGAGGCTTCTTAATAAATGGCGCGCTCAGGAGGATTCGAACCTCCGACCGCCTGGTTCGTAGCCAGGTACTCTATCCAGCTGAGCTATGAGCGCGCAAAGTTTTGATATTAATCAGCGATAATCGCTAACAGTATCAGGTGCAATGACCCTATGAATAAGTGGCGCGCCCTGGAGGATTCGAACCTCCGACCGCCTGGTTCGTAGCCAGGTACTCTATCCAGCTGAGCTAAGGACGCGCAGAGTTAATGACAGTATCACTAACTTTAAATAAGTGGCGCGCTCAGGAGGATTCGAACCTCCGACCGCCTGGTTCGTAGCCAGGTACTCTATCCAGCTGAGCTATGAGCGCGCAAAGTTTTGATATTAATCAGCGATGATCGTTAACAATATCAGGGTCAATGACCCTTTGAATAAGTGGCGCGTCCTGGAGGATTCGAACCTCCGACCGCCTGGTTCGTAGCCAGGTACTCTATCCAGCTGAGCTAAGGACGCGCAGAGTTAATGACAGTATCACTAACTTTAAATAAGTGGCGCGCTCAGGAGGATTCGAACCTCCGACCGCCTGGTTCGTAGCCAGGTACTCTATCCAGCTGAGCTATGAGCGCGCAAGATGTGAATTACATCACAAAAATTTTATTTCTGAACAAAAAAATTGACTCATGGTCAATAAATGGCGGTGAGGGAGGGATTCGAACCCTCGATACGGCTATAAACCGTATACTCCCTTAGCAGGGGAGCGCCTTCGGCCTCTCGGCCACCTCACCGCATTTTCACATTCAATCTTACGAAAGAATATGGCGCGTCCTGGAGGATTCGAACCTCCGACCGCCTGGTTCGTAGCCAGGTACTCTATCCAGCTGAGCTAAGGACGCACATTGTTCTTTATTTGGATGCTAAACCAAATAAGCAAGAATGGCGGTGAGGGAGGGATTCGAACCCTCGATACGGCTATAAACCGTATACTCCCTTAGCAGGGGAGCGCCTTCGGCCTCTCGGCCACCTCACCGTCTTGCGGAGGCACATATTACTTTTTACCAAAAATATGTCAAACACTTTCTTGGTAAAAGCGACAAAAATCAAATCAACCGTTGGCTATTTAATCAAAGCGCTGTGAAATTAAACTTTTCTGTCATATCAGTGACTTCAAAGCATAAAAAAGGCCAGCAAAATTCGCTAGCCTTCCTTGTGATAATTAGTAGTTGCTAGGTGCAACACTACCATTACCTTTTTCAGCTTGAATGCGCATGTAGATTTCTTCACGGTGGACAGAAACCTCTTTCGGTGCATTCACACCGATACGCACTTGGTTACCTTTTACACCAAGAACTGTTACTGTCACTTCATCACCGATCATTAGTGTTTCGCCAACGCGGCGAGTCAAAATTAGCATTCTTTGCTCCTTGAGTAATCTCTGTATTATATTGCAACTGCGCTATTATCCACTAAAAGTTATATTTTCGTAAACTATCTATTAGTGCGCTCTCACCCTAAAGAGACATGTTTTAGGTGAAAAGCTAATAGCTCATCTGACGTTATATAGGCCTCATGTAAAATATTGGCTGCCTTATCAACATGTTGTGGCTGCATAACTAGCATTAACGATTGTTTATCAACCGAAAGGGAACTCACTTCGATCCCTTGTTCTGCAAGTAATTCACATGAGCGTTCAACTAATTCCTGAGCTAGTAAACCTACCGTGGTCAATAAACTAACGGGTTCACTATTACGGATTTTGTCATTGAAAACCAGAGCTAATTTAGCACAAGCGTCTCGTTTTATAATGACACCTGTCCATTCTGCCTCTTCGATCACACTCCACACTTCCACACCGAGCATTTGGCACTGCTTGGCTAAACTCGGGAAATGATCATGTTGCACAGTAATAAGCGCCATATCGCGTTGAATCGCAATGCCACATACTGCTTTATGACACTGCTCACCTTTGATTAGACTGCCTGCGTTTACATCAAAAGTAGACAATACGCGTAAAGGAACTTCATTTTCCCACGCATATTGCACACAAGGTAAATGCAGAACTTTAGCGCCTTTACGTGCCATTTCTTCCATTGACGGGAAATCAACGATCTCTAATTTTTGAGCCGTTGCAACCACACGTGGATCACATGTGTAAACGCCATCCACATCAGTGAATATTTGACACTCATCGGCTTTAAGAGCTCCCGCTAGCGTCACAGCGCTAGTGTCAGAACCTCCACGTCCTAAAGTGGTGATATCCCCATTCTCATTCACACCCTGAAAACCCGCTACCACCACAATATGATCTTGTGCCAGCAACTCGGTAATCGTTCGAGTATCAATCATTTTAATCGTCGCGTCATTGTGTTGATTATCGGTCACAATGTTCGCTTGAGCTCCGGTTAGTGAGCGAGCTGAATAGCCTAATTTATTGAGTGTCATCGCTAATAGCGCCATAGACACTTGCTCACCAGCAGAGAGCAAAACATCAAGTTCTCTTGCAGTTGGTACACTATCGATTTGTTGTGCTAAGCCCAACAGTCGATTGGTTTCTCCTGACATTGCAGAAACAACTACAACCACTTGATTACCATCATTCTTCGCCTTAATGATGTGTTCAGCGACGGTATGGATTCGTTCTATTGAACCCACCGAGGTTCCGCCAAACTTTTGCACGATAAGGGGCTTTTTCACCTATCTTCACCTTCCCAAGACCAAAGTCTCATTAGGACCAAATCGAAAGCAGAGCACTATGTTGAGTATCGATTCAGTAGTTACAAAAACAAAACCAAGCAGATAACTGGCTCGTATCCTATTGCGCCAATTAGACCACTTGGTTTGGTAAATAAAATTACGCCCAATCAAAAAACAGTGATTGAGCGTGACTTATTACAACGGTTTATAGATGCTCAGCAATCCAAGCATCTACGGAAGCTAAAGCGCCAGGCAAGGCATTAACATCCGTACCTCCCGCTTGAGCCATATCCGGACGGCCGCCACCTTTACCACCCACTTGCAAGGCAACCATATTGACCAGCTCCCCTGCTTTAACTTTAGCGGTAAGATCTTTGGTCACACCCGCAATCAAACCCACTTTATCATCAGCCACATTACCCAGCATGATAATGCCACTGCCTAACTGATTTTTTAGCTCATCAACCATACCACGCAGCGCTTTGTTATCAGCGCCATTAAGTTGAGCAACTAGCACTTTCACACCCGCAATTTCTTTTACATTGCTGATCAGATTGGCACTTTCTTTCGCTGCAAGTTTATCTTTTAACTGCTGTAACTCTTTTTCCAAAGATTTCGCTTTAGCCGCCATTTCAGCCACTTTGAGTTCATATTGAGCCTGCTGTTGATCCAATAGATCCAGCGCGCCTTCACCCGTCACCGCTTCAATACGACGAATGCCAGCGGCAATACCGCCTTCAGAAACTATTTTGAATAGGCCGATGTCACCGGTGTTACTTGCGTGAATACCACCACACAGTTCGGTTGAGAAATCACCCATCGACAATACACGAACTTCATCGTCGTATTTTTCACCAAACAGTGCCATAGCACCTTTGGCTTTTGCCGCTTCGATGTCCATAATATTGGTTTCAATCGTGTGGTTACGGCGAATTTGCGCGTTCACTAGACGTTCCACTTCTTTTAGCTCTACGGGCGTCATTGCTTCTAAATGAGAGAAGTCAAAACGCAAGCTTTCCGCTTTTACCAATGAGCCTTTTTGCGCCACGTGCGAACCTAATACTTGGCGAAGTGCAGCATGCAACAAATGTGTGGCGGAGTGGTTCAGTGAAATTGCAGCGCGGCGCTTAGCATCAACAATGGCTTTCGCTTCATCGCCTTTGGCGAGTACGCCCTCGATGAGTTCACCGTGATGAGCAATGGCGTTGCCGAGTTTTTGTGTATCTTCAACTTTAAACAAGCCCGTGGCCGTTTGAATAACACCCGCATCACCACATTGACCACCGGATTCAGCGTAGAAAGGTGTTTCGCCCAAGATCAAAATCGCTTTATCACCCGCAGATAGAGTGTCAACTTCATTGCCGTCAACAAACATAGCGGCAATGAGGCTCTCGCCTTGTGTCGCGCTGTAGCCACAGAAAGCGGTATTGGTATCAACTTTAATGATTGCATTGTAGTCAGTGCCAAATTGGCCCGCTTCACGCGCTCGTTGACGCTGCTCTTCCATCGCTTTTTCGAAACCTTGTTCGTCAATGGTCAGCTCACGTTCACGTGCAACATCATTAGTTAAATCAGCCGGAAAACCGTAGGTATCGTAAAGTTTAAAGACAGTTTCACCATCCAGTACGCTACCCTCTAAATTATCGAGTGCATCATTGAGGATCGCCATACCGCGTTCAAGAGTGCGACCGAAGTTCTCTTCTTCAATGCGCAGCACTTTTTCTACAAGCGCTTGCTGCTTTTTCAGTTCTTCACCAGCCGTTCCCATCACTTGTGCTAATGGGCCAACCAGTTTGTGGAAAAAGGCACCTTGTGCGCCCAATTTATTACCATGACGCACCGCTCGACGAATAATCCGACGCAGTACATAGCCACGGCCTTCATTCGATGGCATCACACCATCCACAATCAAGAAAGCACAAGAACGGATGTGATCAGCAACAACGCGTAGCGATTGATTGGAAAGATCGTCATAACCCGTTACATCAGCGGCGGCTTTAATCAAGGCTTGAAACACATCAATTTCATAGTTTGAGTGAACACCCTGCATGATCGCAGAAATACGTTCAATACCCATACCAGTATCAACGGAAGGCTTTGGAAGTGGCTCCATCGTGCCATCGGCATGACGGTTAAACTGCATGAAGACGTTGTTCCAAATTTCAATGAAACGATCGCCATCTTCCTCTGCCGAACCTGGAGGACCACCCCAGATATGATCGCCATGATCATAGAAAATTTCAGTACAAGGACCACACGGCCCCGTATCACCCATTTGCCAGAAGTTGTCTGACTCATAAGCTTTACCACCCGGTTTATCGCCAATGCGAATAATGCGCTCAGCCGGAATGCCTACTTTTTTATTCCAGATATCAAATGCTTCATCATCAGTTTCATACACGGTAACCAGTAGACGATCAGCGGGCAACTTGAGTGTTACAGTAAGAAACTCCCACGCGTATGCAATAGCGTCTTCTTTGAAATAATCACCAAAGCTGAAGTTACCCAACATTTCAAAAAAGGTATGGTGACGAGCGGTAAAACCAACGTTTTCCAGATCGTTATGCTTACCACCAGCTCGCACACAACGTTGCGCCGTTGTTGCACGTGTATAAGCACGCTTTTCTAAACCAAGAAAACAATCTTTAAATTGGTTCATTCCTGCATTTGTGAACAACAGGGTTGGGTCATTAGCGGGGACTAATGATGAACTATCAACAATTTGGTGTCCTTTACTTTCAAAGAACGAGAGGAACGCGCGGCGAACCTCATCAGTGCTCATAAACATGCAGCTCTTCCTGAAATACTCAAGTTAGAATTTTGCGTTATTGTAAAGCATGGACAAGAGTTCGACTAGTTTTCTTATAGAAAAGGCATGGCAGGAAATAAATTGCAGATCAGACGAAGAGTTAAGCTTCCGATGATGATAAAGCGTAGCTAATTTGCTCGAAGCTAAAACCTCGATACTGCAAAAAACGCACTTGTTTGGCATGTTCTTTTGAACCTTTTTCCGCAGGTTCTCTGAATTTTTTTTCAGCCACCGCTTTTACCAATTCAAACCAATCTTGAGGCTCTTGATATAAAGCGGTTTCAATATCATCGCTACTGACTCTTTTTTGGCTCAGCTCTTGTCGAATGCGCCGCTCACCATGACCTTTAGTGACATGTTGTCTTATTTGACTTGCGGCATAGCGCAGTTCATCCAAATAATGGTTCTCAAGGCAGTAACTCATTGTTTGAACGATAATTTCCGCATCATACCCTTTACTCATGAGCTTTTGCTGTAGCTCATGCTCGCTGTGATCTCGCCGGCTCAGTAATTGCAATGCGCACTCTTTGCACGATAACGTCGATTTGAATTTAGAGGAATACATACTGTCCCTATTAGTCATGGATAAAACAAAGCCCTGCATTGCAGGGCTTTGTTGAAATATAAACGTGGAGAAGATTACAACTCTTCTTCTTGAGGCATTTCGCTCAAAATAGGTTCTTCAACAATTAACTCGGCTGGATTGAGCAGCATTTCACGTAACTTAGTATCAAGAGCCATGGCGGCGGCTGGATTCTCTCTCAAGAATTTACAGGCGTTTGCTTTACCTTGACCAATTTTATCACCGTTATAGCTATACCAAGCGCCCGCTTTCTCAACCAATTTATGTTTCACGCCGAGATCAACCAATTCACCTTCACGGTTAAAACCTTGTCCGTAAAGAATTTGAGTATCCGCTTGTTTAAAGGGAGCCGCGATTTTGTTCTTAACCACTTTAATACGCGTTTCGTTACCCACGACTTCGTCACCCTCTTTAATAGAGCCTGTACGACGAATATCTAAACGAACTGAAGCGTAGAATTTAAGGGCATTACCACCTGTTGTGGTTTCAGGGTTACCAAACATCACACCAATTTTCATACGGATCTGGTTGATGAAGATACACATGCAGTTGGACTGTTTTAGGTTACCCGTTAACTTACGCATCGCTTGAGAAAGCATACGTGCTTGCAAGCCCATGTGGCTATCGCCCATTTCACCTTCAATTTCAGCTTTTGGTGTCAGTGCAGCCACAGAGTCAATGACGATAACATCAATGGCACCCGAACGGGCCAAGGCATCACAAATTTCAAGCGCTTGTTCGCCCGTATCAGGTTGTGAAACCAACAGCTCATCGATGTTTACACCCAGTTTTTTAGCATAAATTGGGTCAAGGGCATGTTCTGCATCGATAAAAGCACAGGTTTTACCCACTCGTTGTGCTGCTGCGATCAATTCCAGCGTTAACGTTGTTTTTCCTGATGATTCAGGGCCGTAGACTTCAACGATACGTCCCATTGGTAAACCGCCAGCACCCAATGCAATATCCAAAGAAAGTGAACCGGTAGAAATGGTTTCAACATCCATTGTACGGTTGTCACCAAGGCGCATGATCGAACCTTTACCAAATTGCTTTTCAATTTGACCCAGTGCTGCGGCTAACGCCTTCTGCTTATTTTCGTCCATTACTTTCTCCAAACTGTCGCTGTGGGTAGCGGCTCGTTAAATTTTTTATCGACTCTTTAGTCGCCAATTGGGGTTAATTATACTGTTGATTCATACAGTGTCTATAGCTGTGTCGAAAAAATTTCGACTAGGTTCAATTTGGTTGCGATAAAAAGTGACTCACCACTTGTAATGCATGAGTAATCGCCTGCTTGCGCACCTGTGCGCGATCGCCTTTAAAACAAAGCGTCTCAGCACGTTCCCAGCCTTGCTTAGAAGCCCATGCAAAGCATACGGTTCCCACTGGTTTTTCTGCGCTACCACCGTCAGGACCAGCAATACCACTGATCGCTACACCAATAGTGGCTTGGGAATGCAAAAGTGCTCCTTGTACCATTTCACGCACCACGGGTTCTGAAACCGCGCCAAAATCCACCAGTGTCTGTGCTTTGACACCGAGCATCTCTTGTTTAGCGAGATTACTGTAGGTCACAAATGACCGCTCAAACCAAGCCGAACTTCCTGCAACCTCGGTAAGTGCAAATGCCACACCACCGCCAGTGCATGATTCAGCACTGGTGAGGATCTCTTTTTGTGCTAACAATTGCTGACCTAATTGCTCACTTAATGCAAAAATCGCTTTCATTACGCCCTCTCCAAAGCCACGTTATTTTCGCTTGAACCTTTATAGCAGATTGAATCTCCAGAAAACAGAATGGGCACGCAAGCGTACCCATTCTGAATCGTTCGTCCGTTGTATTTAGATCTCAAACATTAAACTATCTGCGTCTAAGAATGGCCAACGAATGGTGTGCGGAGTGCTGCTCTCCCCACCAAAAAAGTAGCCCACTTGTGGTGTAGCAAAGGTTTTGTCGCCTCGTGTGAGTGGTTGTTCACTCAATGCTCTATGGGTTAATTTTGCTTCCCATAATTGCTCACTCTCCCAGCCTACTGGCGCGAGTTCCACTCGCACTTCCGCGCCAACAGGATTGACAGAGACCACTTCAAAAGGCAATGAAGCTTGGCTATTTTGTTTGTTCGATAGGCTCAACTCATGGCTGCGCACATACAACTTTCCTGATTGATTAATCGCGTGATCTTTCGGCGGTAAGATAAACGATTGACCGTTGACCCACTGCTCGTTATTCCAGTTGGCTTGGAATACATTCACATTGCCAAAAAAGTCAAAGACGAAGCGACTGTTCGGTTGAGCATAAAGCTGCACTGGCGAGTCGATCTGTTCGATGCGGCCATTGCTCATCACGACCACGCGATCAGAGAGTTCAAGTGCTTCATCTTGATCGTGGGTGACAAATACGCTCGTAAAACCGAGCTCTTCGTGCAAGCTGCGCAACCAGCGGCGCAATTCTTTACGCACTTTGGCATCCAGTGCGCCAAAAGGCTCATCCAGCAGTAGCACTTCCGGCTTTGTTGCAAGAGCGCGAGCCAAGGCGATGCGCTGCTTTTGCCCACCGGAAAGTTGTTCAGGATAGCGCTCAGCTAAATGGCCAAGTTGTACAATATCCAACAGCTGTTTGACTCTTTTGGTGATTTCCGCCGCCGCTGGTCTATGACGGCGATCCATCACTTGCAAACCAAACGCGACATTGTCGGCCACCGTCATATGACGAAAAAGTGCGTAGTTTTGGAACACAAAGCCAACTCGGCGTTCGCGGACGTGGACATGAGTCACATCGCGATCTCTAAAATGAATGGTTCCGCTATCGGCTCCTTCAAGGCCGGCAATAATGCGCAACAAAGTGGTTTTGCCTGAGCCGGAAGGACCAAGTAAGCCAATCATCTCGCCATCATCAATCTGTAACGAGAGCGGAGAGAGCGCTTGAAATTGACCAAATTGTTTGGAAATGTTGCCTAAACGTATACTCATACCGTCTCTTGCTCTCTGTTCGTTTTTGTCTGATTGTTGTGTTGACGCCATTCAACATAAGCTTTAAAAACTAAGGTTAATAATGCAATGAAAGCCAATAGTGAGGCGCTAGCAAACGCCGCTTCCGATTGATAATCTTCATACAGTAGCTGCACATGTAGCGGTAAGGTATTGGTTTCACCACGAATATTGCCAGACACAACCGCTACTGCGCCAAATTCACCAATGGCACGCGCATTGGTTAGGATGACACCGTAAATCAGTGCCCATTTAATATTCGGTAAGGTGACGCGACGAAACAGTTGCCACCAAGATGCACCCAAAATAACCGCCGCTTCTTCATCTGATCGGCCTTGCTGCTGCATCAGCGGGATCAGCTCACGCGCAACAAACGGGCAAGTCACAAAAACCGTGACCAATAAAATTCCCGGCCAAGCAAACATCACTTGCAGATCGCGCTCAAACAACCACTCGCCCAACCAACCGCTGCTGCCGTAAAGCAGTAAATACAGAAGGCCTGCAACAACCGGTGATACGGCAAACGGAATATCAATTAAAGTGGTTAATATTTTTCTACCCGGAAATTCAAAACGAGTCACTGCCCAAGCTAATAACACGCCGAACACTAAGTTAATTGGCACCGTGAGTAGCGCAACTAGCAGTGTTAAACCAATGGCATGACGCGTATCGGGTTCAATTAAATGACTAATATAAGTCGATAAACCACTAGCAAAGGCTTGTTTGAAAATGCTCACTAGCGGGATAATCAGCAACAATGCAACCCAAAACAGCGCAAAGCCAATCAAACTCCACTTCACCCAAGGTGCTTCACCGACTCGTAACGGTTGATGTGCTTTCATTATCGGTTCCTTAACGTCCATGAATTCGACGCAGGTATGCGCCCTGCCATAGATTGATCAGTAGTAGCAGCGATAACGATGCCATCAATACTACCGAGGCAATGGCACTCGCCGCTGGAAAATCAAATTCTTGTAAGCGTACAAAAATCATTAATGAGGTAATTTCACTGACGTAAGGCATATTGCCCGCAATGAAAATCACTGCACCAAACTCGCCCAAGCTACGCGTAAATGAGAGTGCAATACCAACCAATAGTGCTGGACGAATCGAAGGCATGATCACTTTCCAAAATACGGCGCTGTCTGATGCGCCTAACGTCATTCCCGCTTCTTCCTCTTCTTTGGAGATCTCTTCCAAGACGGGTTGTACCGTGCGCACCACAAACGGAATACTGGTAAACGCCATCGCGACAACAATCCCCAAGGGGGTATAAGCCACTTTAATTCCAAGCTCGCCAAGTACGCTGCCCACCCAGCCATTGGATGAGTAAAGCGTCGCCAACGTGATGCCTGCAACGGCGGTAGGCAAAGCAAACGGTAAATCGACTAAAGCATCAAGAATACGTTTGCCATAAAAATCATAACGAACCAGCACCCAAGCGAGCAATAATCCTAGCAAGCCATTAAACAATGAGGCGATGAGTGCCGCGCCCACCGTTACTTTGTAACTGGCCAGTACACGAGGGTCCGCCACCACCTGCCAATACTCGGTGAGCGACATTTGGCTCGTCTGCATAATCAAACCACTGGCGGGCAATAGCAGCACTAAGCTGACAAAAAACAGCGAAGTACCGAGGCTAATACCAAATCCGGGTAGCACCCTTTTATGGCGTGGGCGAGATAAAGAAGCGGTGAAGGAATGGCTCATAAACCCTCGAAACAAAACGGATGCGTAAGAAAACCACCCACACTCAGCGCAGGTGGCGATGACGAATTAACGACGTTGAAGTTGGTCAAGCTTCGCGCCATTGGCAAAATGAAGTTTCATGGCATTTTCCCACCCGCCAGCAATGCTCTCAACTGTTAGCAATTCAACTTCAGGGAAGCGATCAGCAAATTCTGCGTTCACTTTTTCATCATGAACGCGGTAATTAAACCCAGCCAGCAAACGTTGCGCTTCTTCACTGTACAGATAAGCGAGATATTCGTTGGCTACCTCAAGCGTGCCTTTACGCTTGGCATTTTTTTCCACCACGGCCACAGGAAACTCGGCCAAGATAGAAGTCTTAGGCACCACTACTTGATATTCATCCACGCCATACTGCTGACGAATATTGTTCACTTCAGATTCAAACGTAATCAGCACATCGCCAATGCCACGTTCAACAAACGAAGTAGTCGCACCACGGCCGCCAGTATCAAATACCGCTACATTAGCTAAAAATTGTTTGAGGAATTGATCCTGCTCGGCTTGGTTCTCTTTGCCAAAAGTCTTTTGTGCATAACCGACCGCGGCCAAATAGGTATAACGTGCATTACCTGAGGTTTTAGGATTGGGGAATACAGAAGCCACATCAGCTTTAGCGAGATCGCCCCAATCTTGAATATTTTTTGGATTTCCCTTGCGCACTAAAAATGCGGTCGTGGAGTAGTAAGGTGAGCTTGCATTGGGCAATTTTTCTTGCCAATTAGCATCGATAAGCTTGCCACGATCGTGCAGCACCTGAACATCTGTTACCTGATTGAATGTCACTACATCGGCGGCTAACCCCTGCAAAATTGAGCGAGCTTGCGCAGATGACCCACCGTGCGACTGTTTGATCTCCACTGTTTGGCCTGTCTTTTGTTGCCAGTGTTTTTCAAACACTGGGTTATAAGAAGCAAACAGCTCGCGAGCGATGTCGTACGATGAGTTGAGAATGGTTTGATCCGCGGCCGAAACATTCAACGATCCTACGGCTAATAAGCTGGCTAAGGCTGACTTGATGAACTTCATATATTGCTACTCCCTAATCACTACGGCCAAAATGGCGTCCTTGGCAATTAGAGTATGAGGAAAATGAATTATAACAAAGAGGATAACTAGAACTTTTTGGAATAAACTCTAGCAATAAATTGTATGCCAATTACCAGCACGACTTTATAGTAGTGTTCGGTAAGGTGGATACGTCATCTTACTCTTCCGACTAAAAAAATTAAGGACAACATGATGGCGGACTTTCCAACGATTGAAGCATATGTCGGGCAAACGCCTTTAGTTCGCTTGCAGCGACTGGCGGCTCACACCTCAAGCACCGTATTGGTCAAGCTAGAAGGCAATAACCCAGCAGGTTCAGTCAAAGATCGCCCAGCACTCAATATGATAGTGCAAGCAGAGCGTCGCCAAGAGCTCCAACCGGGCGATACCATCATTGAAGCGACCAGCGGCAACACGGGTATTGCGCTGGCAATGGCGGCCGCCATCAAAGGCTACAAAATGATTTTAATCATGCCGGATAATGCCACCCAAGAGCGTAAAGACGCGATGAAAGCGTATGGTTGTGAGCTCATTTTAGTCAGCAAAGAGCAAGGCATGGAAGGAGCGCGCGATTTAGCATTAAAAATGCAAAGTGAAGGCAAAGGAAAAGTGCTCGATCAATTCAATAACCCCGACAACCCGCAAGCTCATTTTGATTCAACTGGCCCAGAAATTTGGCAACAAAGCCACGGGGAAATCACCCATTTTGTCTCAAGTATGGGCACAACGGGCACCATCATGGGCACTTCTCGCTATCTAAAAACGCAAAATCCAGAGATAAGCATTGTCGGTTTACAACCAGCAGAAGGCAGTGCAATTCCGGGCATTCGCCGCTGGCCTCAAGCTTATTTACCCGGTATTTTTGAATCATCACGTGTTGATGTGGTACTCGATATCGAAGAGCAAGATGCCATCAATACGGCTCGTGCTTTGGCAACCCAAGAAGGCATTTGCGCTGGCGTCAGCTCTGGAGGCGCCGTTTTCGCTGCGTTACAAATCGCGCAACAAAATCCAGGAGCGGTGGTCGTCGCCATCATTTGCGATCGAGGCGATCGTTATCTCTCATCCGGTCTTTTTTCTTAGATCTAATCTCCACCCCAACGGGCTAATCAATGCTGAACGCGCTCATCACTTTTTAGCCCTTGGCTTTGCTTCCACATCAGCATCCCTTGATTGCTCAGCAATAGCGAAGTTTGTTATCCTCTCCAACTATTTAAATGCATGCTCTGACGATTCTTTCTAACTCATGTCAGAGCTAAGGCCGCTGCCATTCCTGTAGGGTGGTCATTTTCACAGTCAGCCATTGATAATCGAGTGACGAATAACATGAGCAAATCCAGCGCATCTTCCGCCGAGTCTTCACCACAGCACACCCCGATGATGCGGCAATATCTGCAATTGAAAGCCGAAAACCCCGATATTCTGCTCTTTTATCGGATGGGCGATTTCTACGAGCTGTTTTACGATGACGCTAAACGCGCATCGCAATTGCTGGAAATATCACTCACCAAACGCGGTGCTTCTGCGGGTGAGCCTATTCCAATGGCGGGCGTTCCCTATCACGCCGTGGAAGGTTACTTAGCGAAATTGGTACAACAGGGCGAATCCGTCGCGATTTGTGAACAAATTGGCGATCCTGCCACCAGCAAAGGCCCCGTTGAGCGTAAAGTGGTACGGATTGTCACGCCCGGTACGGTCACGGATGAAGCCTTGCTCTCTGAGCGAGTCGATAACTTAATTGCTGCCATCTACCACCACGATGGTCGCTTTGGCTACGCAACCTTAGACATCACTTCAGGGCGCTTCCAACTGAGTGAGCCAGAAACCGAAGAGGCGATGGCCGCCGAACTGCAACGCACCGCACCGCGCGAACTGCTCTTCCCTGAAGATTTCACACCAGTCACTTTAATGGGCAATCGCAAAGGAAACCGTCGCCGCCCTATTTGGGAATTTGAGTTAGAGACAGCAAAACAGCAGTTGAACCAACAATTTGGTACGCGTGATTTGGTCGGTTTTGGCGTAGAACAGGCTAAACTGGGCTTATGCGCCGCTGGCTGCTTGATTCAATACGTGAAAGATACGCAGCGCACTGCACTGCCTCATATTCGTTCACTGACGTTTGATCGCCAAGATCACTCGGTGATCTTAGATGCCGCCACGCGCCGTAATTTAGAGATCACGCAGAACTTGTCCGGTGGCTTTGATAACACCTTAGCGGAAGTGCTCGATCATTGCGCCACCCCAATGGGCAGCCGCATGCTCAAACGCTGGTTACACCAACCGATGCGCTGTATTGATACGTTGAATCAACGCCTTGATGCGATCGGCGAGTTGAAACAGCTTGCTCTGTTTAGTGAATTACAACCTGTGCTGAAACAGATTGGCGATATTGAACGTATTCTTGCTCGTTTGGCATTGCGTTCCGCTCGCCCAAGAGACTTAGCACGCCTGCGACATGCGATGCAGCAATTGCCGCAGCTCAGTGAAATACTGCAACCCTTGTCGCAACCCCACTTAGTTCAGTTAACTCATCATGTACAGCCATTGGATGAGCTGTGCACACTGCTTGAGCGAGCGATCAAAGACAACCCACCAGTTGTGATTCGTGATGGTGGCGTGATTGCCGATGGCTACAGCGCCGAACTGGATGAATGGCGTGATCTAGCCAACGGCGCAACCGAATACTTGAATAAATTAGAAGCTGAAGAGCGCGAACGTCATGGCATTGATACGCTAAAAGTCGGCTACAACGCGATTCACGGTTTCTACATTCAAGTCAGCCGTGGCCAAAGTCACCTTGTTCCTCCCCACTATGTGCGCCGCCAAACGCTGAAAAATGCCGAGCGTTATATTATTGCCGAGCTAAAAGCGCATGAAGATAAAGTGCTCAACTCGAAATCAAAAGCACTAGCAGTGGAAAAGCAGCTTTGGGAAGAGTTATTTGACTTATTGTTGCCTCATTTAGAGCAGATGCAAAACCTTGCATCTTCGCTATCGCAGCTCGATGTGTTGCAAAACCTTGCCGAGCGCGCTGAAAGCTTAGATTACTGTCGCCCGACCTTGAGTAAAGAGCCCGCGATCCATATTCAAGCGGGCCGTCACCCTGTCGTTGAGCAAGTGATGAATGACCCCTTCATTGCCAACCCAATTGAGCTCAATCCGCAACGAAAAATGTTGATCATTACCGGGCCTAACATGGGCGGTAAATCGACCTACATGCGCCAAACTGCATTGATTACTTTATTAGCGCATATCGGTTGTTATGTACCAGCGGAAGCAGCATGCATCGGTTCGATTGACCGCATCTTCACCCGCATTGGTGCATCGGACGATCTCGCCTCTGGTCGCTCTACTTTCATGGTTGAAATGACCGAAACTGCCAACATTTTGCATAATGCGACACAAAATAGCTTGGTATTGATGGATGAAATTGGCCGCGGCACCAGTACCTATGATGGGTTATCACTGGCTTGGGCAAGTGCACAATGGCTCGCAAGCCAAATTGGCGCGCTAACGCTATTTGCCACTCATTATTTTGAACTGACCGAGCTGCCAAACCAGCTACCTCACTTAGCCAACGTGCATTTAGATGCCGTGGAACATGGCGATAGCATTGCCTTTATGCATGCGGTTCAAGAAGGGGCGGCAAGTAAATCTTACGGCCTAGCAGTGGCAGGTCTTGCTGGCGTGCCTAAAACAGTGATCAAAAACGCGCGCGCTAAACTGTCGCAGCTCGAGTTATTGAGCCAACAGCAGCCCAATGGCAGCAAAAGCTCAACCGTAGATATTGCTAATCAACTCAGTTTGATCCCAGACCCAAGCGAAGTCGAACAGGCATTAGCAGCTATTGATCCTGACGATCTAACGCCTCGCCAAGCATTAGAAGCGCTTTATCGCTTGAAGAAGCTAATGTAACAATCTGATATTACAAATAAAAAAGGCATCGATTTTAAGTCGGTGCCTTTTGTGCTTTTATGCAATAGTTTTATAAATCAACGGTTTTATAAATCAATGGTTTTATGAATCAAGGTCTTGTTGAACCAACCTTTAGTCGTATTCAACATTAAACAGCGCTTCCATGTTCAAGCCTTGTTTAACTAAGATCTCTCTCAAACGACGTAGACCTTCCACTTGAATTTGACGAACTCGTTCACGGGTTAAGTTAATTTCGCGCCCGACTTCTTCTAAGGTGGACGGTTCATAACCTAATAGTCCAAAACGGCGTGCAAGTACCTCTTTTTGTTTTGGGTTCAGTTCATCTAACCAATTCAGTAGTGATTCACGGATATCATCATCTTGCGTAGAAATTTCAGGATCAGAGTTGTTCGTATCTGGGATGATATCGAGTAGTGCTTTGTCACCATCGCCGCCAATCGGTGTATCAACAGAACTGATACGCTCGTTCAGACGTAGCATTTTACTGACATCTTCTACTGGCTTATCCAGTTGGAACGCAATTTCTTCTGCGGTAGGTTCGTGATCTAACTTCTGCGACAGCTCGCGAGCCGTGCGAAGGTAGATATTCAACTCTTTAACGACATGAATTGGCAAACGGATAGTGCGCGTTTGGTTCATTAATGCACGTTCAATGGTTTGACGGATCCACCAAGTAGCATAGGTTGAGAATCTAAAGCCACGTTCTGGATCAAATTTTTCTACCGCGCGGATCAAGCCTAAATTACCCTCTTCAATTAGATCGAGTAAAGCTAAGCCACGATTACCATAACGGCGAGAAATTTTAACGACCAAACGTAAGTTACTTTCGATCATGCGTTTACGAGCAGCTTCATCGCCTCTCAGTGAACGACGAGCATAAAGTACTTCTTCTTGGGCTGTTAATAATGGAGAAAAACCAATCTCGCTAAGATACATCTGTGTTGCATCTAAGCTTTTTGTTGACGCATCAAATCCTTCTTTGGCATCTTCGATTTGAACATCGTCATCGCTTTGGCTTTTAGTGGTGGTGAGTTCTTCATCAACCTCAATCGAATCCATGATCTCTTGGTCTTCAAACTCTTCGACTTTCGTTACTGCATTGCTGATACTCATAGCGCCTCCCCCTGGCGAGCTAGCAAGACATTACTACTTTCTAATGTCGCTACATGACTCTTTCAAGTATGTTTACGGTAAGTAGCGTTTTGGATTCACCGACTTACCTTGATAACGAATTTCAAAGTGTAAACGAACACTGCTGGTTCCTGAGCTACCCATGGTTGCTATTTTTTGGCCAGCTTTAACACTTTGTCCTTCTTTTACCAGTAACCGATCGTTATGAGCATAAGCACTGAGGTAGTTATCGTTATGTTTAACAATCACAAGATTGCCGTAACCTCTTAATGCATTTCCCGAATAGACAACGGTTCCTGCAGCAGTTGATAAAATGGATTGACCACGCTGTCCTGCGATATCGATCCCTTTATTTCCTTGATCGCCTGCTGAAAAGTTTTTAATTATTCTCCCTTGTGTCGGCCATAACCATTTTGAAACTTTATCATCTTTTGGTTTAGCAAAGGTTACATTAGCATTAACATTTTGCTTACCTTTTGAATCAACATACTCTTTTGATTTCGATTGTTCAACTACCTTAGGAGGATCTTTTTTTGCGACTTTGGTCGAAGAACTTGCGGCATTAGATCCACTATTTTTATTAGAGTTTTTACTCACTCCGTCTACAACCATTGGGGGGGAAACTAAGCCAGCCATTGTGCTCGAAGGGGTTGCAGCCACAATGACTTCTGTTACACCATTACCACCATAAGCAGGAGGCGTGTAATTGGGGATCCATAATTTGAGTTTTTGACCGGGATGAATGGTGTAAGGTTTTTTTAAATTATTGAAACGGATCAAGTCGTTTACATTTTTATCTGTGACATAAGATATAAAATAGAGCGTATCGCCTTTTTGCACTTCGTAAAAACTGCCGCGATAACTACCACGAGGAATGGCATTATAGTCTTTATTGAGCCCAGAAACGGGTGCAGGAGTATGAGCAGCACATCCGATAAGGACGCTACTCATTAGCACCATTATTACTCTGTTTCTTAGGTTACTCATCATCACTAAGCTAAATCACCGGCAACTAAAGGAACAAAACGCACCATCTCAATGGTGTTAGAAATAAAATCATCGCCTTGGCGAACTATTTTCAATAACTGTTGCTCACTACTGCCGACAGGAATCACTAAACGGCCACCTTCCGTAAGCTGATCAAGCAGCGCATTTGGGACAAATTCGGCTGCCGCCGTAACAATGATCGCATCAAAAGGAGCTTTAGCATCCCAGCCCAACCAGCCATCACCATGCTTAGTGGAGACGTTATAAATATCAAGTTGCTTTAAACGACGCTTCGCGTCCCACTGTAATGACTTGATCCGTTCAATCGAATACACGTGCTCAACCAACTGGGCAAGCACAGCGGTTTGATAACCCGATCCTGTGCCAATTTCTAAGACCTTACTCTGCGGCTCAAGTTCTAAAAGCTGCGTCATTTTTGCCACAATGTAAGGTTGTGAAATCGTTTGTCCTTGGCCTATCGGCAAGGCATTGTTGTCATAGGCTTGATGCATCATCGCCTGAGAAACAAAGCTTTCTCTTGGCAAACAATGAATGGCATCCAAAACGGTTTGATCTTGGATACCATTCGCGATCAGAAATTCAATTAATCTGTCGGCATGTGGATTGGCCATTACCCTTTTTCCTTCAACCAGTTATCCATACTTGGCAGTGACTCATGAGCCGTGAGATCAACCTGCAACGGCGTCAAGGAGACATAGCCATGCTCAATCGCATAGAAATCAGTCCCTTGCCCTGCATCTTGCTCTTTACCCGGAGGACCTAACCAATAAATATCATGCCCACGAGGATCTTTCTGCTTAATCATACTTTCTGCGTGATGGCGAGCACCTAAACGCGTCACTTGAATACCCACTAACTCCTCAAATGGACGATCTGGTACGTTCACATTCAATAATCGATTGGTTGGGATCGGGGCATTGAGATGCTGTTCGACCAACTGGCGCGCTATCTGCGCTGCCGTAGTAAAATTAGCCGTCCCGACCAATGAAAACGCGATCGCTTGCACCCCAAGAAAGTGCCCTTCCATCGCCGCCGCAACCGTGCCCGAATAGAGCACGTCATCGCCCAAATTCGCACCATGATTGATGCCTGTCAGCACCAAATCAGGCAGATCATCTTTGAGCAGTTCATTGAGTGCAAAATGCACACAATCGGTTGGTGTGCCTTGCACTGAATAGGTATTGGGTGCAATGAGATCCACACGAAGCGGCTGCTCTAATGTCAGCGAATTGGAGGCTCCTGACCGATTACGATCCGGCGCGACAATCACGATCTCGGCGAGATCAGCCAGCGCGCGTGCTAGGGTATTTAAACCTTGCGCGTATACACCATCATCATTGCTTAATAAAATCTTCATCGAGTTTTTTCCTTAGAACTCGCGTTCAACCGCTATCTCTTCAACCAATTCGCGAATGACTGAGGTAGCAAAACTTCCTGCATCTAAATCAAAACGTAACGTCACATTGTCTTGTTCAACTGTCCAAGAAAGATTCTGAGGCTTAAGCATCAGCGCCCGGCGCTCATGACGCATACGATTGCTGCGGATCAGTGCCATCAAGTCAGGTTCAGCATCAAGGTGAACTTGTTCTAAATCTAAAGCCTCACCTTGCGTCGGTAGTGCGTTATCGCCCGCCAAAGCAGCACTTATTTGCACTTCATTCAATGCCAGTTTGTTATTGAGATCGGTAAGATTCGCCAAGGTAACTAAGGTCGTTTTCTCTCCCTCAAGTGCGATATCTCCTTCGATAAATTGGTGTAACTTATCTTGCTCGATACGGGCAGAGACAATTTGGTTGAAAATCCACGAACGGGCCGCCGAAAGATACAAACTGCGCTGATTTTGGTTACGTGAACGCACGTTCTCTTTTCCCCAGCGACGCGCTTCACTGAGGTTATTGCCGTGATTGCCAAAACGTTGGCTACCAAAATAATTAGGCACACCGTGCGTGGCGATGTGCTCTAATCGCGTCACTACTTCGGCGGTGTCGGTGACTTCAGAAAGCGTGATTTCAAAATGATTGCCGACTAAATCTCCGGGGCGCAACTTTTTATTGTGACGCGTAGTTTCCAGAATTTCGATGCTCGGATATTGAGCCAAAAACTCGGTGAAATCTGGCGTCTCACCTTTTGGTAAATGTACACTGAGCCACTGCTGCGTAACCGCATGACGATCTTTCAGACCAGCCCAACTCACATCTTTTGATTTCACACCACATGCTTTAGCCAATTCATTGACCACAAAACTGGTATTTTCACCAGTTTTACGAATATGAACCATTAAGTGTTCACCACTTCCTGCCAGTTCGAATCCTAAGTCTTCAATCACTTTAAAGTGCTCTGGCTTGGCTTTTATTTTGGCTTTAGCGGCTGGTTTACCACAAAGGTAAGCCAATGAAGATAATATATCTGACATGTTTTCATCCGTCGCTGACGCGAGTTGGCGGTAATAATAAAAACAGCGACGCATGAGCCGCTATTGCGCGTTACTGAGCGTGCCATTCGTTGGCGGTAGTCCATCAATAACGTGTTTTCACATAGAAGGAGAGGCAAGTGAATTGCCATTACCTCTTCAATTTGGGTCGTTTTATTAAGGCGATATTATGCTTTGATCAACCGTGCATTTAATCTGTAGTACATTTGATCAATAAGACAACCGCTTCGCAAGCAATACCTTCTTTGCGCCCAGTGAAACCAAGGCGCTCGGTTGTGGTTGCTTTGACGTTAATATTATCTAGCGTCGTTTCAAGATCTTGCGCAATGGCAGCGCACATCGCTTCAATATACGGCGCCATCTTCGGCGCTTGCGCGATAATGGTGACGTCGGCATTTCCTAAACGGTAGCCTTGCGCTTTCACACGGCGATAGACATCTTTCAATAATTCACGGCTATCTGCCCCTTTCCATTTATCATCAGTATCGGGGAAATGGCGGCCAATATCACCTGCGGCAATCGCGCCAAGCAGCGCATCACTTAAAGCATGCAAGGCGACATCACCATCGGAATGAGCAATTAAGCCTTGTTCATAAGGAACGGCAATTCCCCCAATGATGACTGGGCCTTCACCGCCAAATTTATGAACATCAAAACCGTGGCCAATTCTAATCATGGTTATTTCCTATTGCGGCTAGTGAAGAAGTACGACCTAAATAAAACTCAGCTAAAGCGAGATCTTCGGGTTGCGTAATTTTGAGATTATCCGCCCGCCCAGCGACCAACGCTGGATGTAATCCTTGCCACTCCATTGCGGATGCTTCATCGGTGATGATGACTTGCTGATCTAATGCGTCCGACAAAGCCTCAAAAAGCGGCTTGGCTCTAAACATCTGGGGGGTGAGTGCATGCCATAATGCGACGCGATCAACGGTATGATCAATGTTGTTTTCGCCATCAGCACGCTTCATTGTGTCTCGAACGGGTGCAGCTAAAATCGCACCTACTGGATGCTCTTTAGCTGTCGTAATCAATCGGTCAATATCTGAAAAAGTAAGACAAGGCCGCGCTGCATCATGCACGAGAACCCATTCACCTAGGGAATTAGCTAAAACATATTGCAGCGCCGAGAGCACTGAGTCGGCTCGCTCTTGACCACCGCTGACACGAATAACATTGGGGTTAGTGGCTAATGGCAGAGCAAAATAGTAAGGATCATCGTCACTGACGGCGACAACAACGCGATCAATATTAGGGTGCGCGAGCAGCGTCGCTATTGTGTGTTCGAGAACGGTTTTGTTGTGTATGGTTAAATACTGTTTCGGACGATCTGCTTGCATTCGGCTGCCGACACCAGCAGCCGGTACAATCGCGGTAAGAGAAAGCGTACTGTGCGGCATTTATTGACTATCCTCACCGACCAATCGATAGAAAGTTTCACCTGCTTTTATCATTCCTAATTCATGACGCGCTCGCTCTTCAATCGCGTCCAATCCTTGTCGTAAATCATCAATTTCGACGAACATTTCCGAATTTCGTAGCGTTAGGTTTTCGTTTACTTGTTGCTGCACGTCAATTTCATCGACAATGGTTCGATAATCAGCAATGCCATTTTTACCGAGCCACAAATCGTACTGTAATAAACCGAATAATAACGCCAATGTCACCGCAAAAAGTCGCATCACATCTATAACCATTCAAAACGTTCACTATGAAAGAGAACGTAAACGATAAACAAAGCGTGCTGTTTAAAAAAAGTGACGCTCTAACACAGCACGAAAATGATGGCTATTTATACCACAAGCCTTTATTTAACTCATCATTAGGAACGCAAATAAGCCGCCACCCAGAATTAAACGGTAAATGACAAACGGAGTCATACCCATTTTAGAAATCAGTTTTAAGAAGAAATGGATACAAATATAAGCACTGATAAAGGAGGTCAGGATACCCGTCATTAAGAAACCAAAATGCACAGGTTCGCCACTGGTCACCAGCTTTAACCCTAAATAGCCACCCGCCAAAACAATGATAGGAATCGACATCAAGAAAGAAAAACGCGCGGCCGCTTCACGAGTAAAACCAAGATACAACGCCGCAGTGATGGTCGCTCCTGAGCGAGAGGTACCGGGGATCACCGCAACCGCTTGTGCCAAACCAATCATCAGCGATTTTTTCCAATCGGCTTGGTATTCATCATCCGCTAATGGAGCGTTTTTATCGACATACCACAGTAATAGACCAAAAATAATAGTGGTGGTTGCTATCACCCAAGCACTGCGTAGGTAGAGTTCAACAATATCTTTCATAAAAAAGCCGAAAATACAGGCAGGAATGGTTGCTAGTACGATCATCCATGCCAGTTTCGATTCTTTACTGCGCTCGCCTTTAAAAATCGAGGCAAAAAAAGCGCGCAGTAAAGTCACGACTTCTTTCCTAAAATAGATAACCACGGCAGCTAATGTGCCGACATGCACCGCCACATCAAAGGCAAGACCTTGATCTTCCCAGCCTAAAATGGCTGAAGGCAAAATTAAATGGGCGGAGCTGGAGATAGGTAAAAATTCGGTTAAGCCTTGAATCAAAGCCAAAAAAAACGCTTCTAAATAACTCATTACTGACTCTTATTAATTAATGTCGAACCAAAGTTTGACAGGGGTGAGCGATTCTAAGTTGATCGCCTGTTGCCATATTTGACGCACACTACGACCATCATTGGGAACGATCCGTTCCGGTGACAAATCGTAAAGTGGTTGTATGACAAATGGATATTTAAAGATATCACTGCGTGGCAGTTCAGGATCTTGCGCTGAAATTTCTTCACCAAACAAGATGATATCGAGATCTAAGGTGCGATCTTGAAATTTTTTCGCCTGCGGGTCGCGCCCCCATCGAGATTCAATCGCTCGAAGTTGCGCCACGAAATCACTCAACGAAAGCCTTGTTTCCAGCGCAATGACTAAATTATAAAAAGCCGCACTATTGAAACCAACCGATGCACATTCGTAAATGGTCGAGATCTGTAGATGATTTCCGATGGTCGACAATTCCTCGATGGCTGCTTCGATATGTTTGCGTCTTTCAATATTAGAACCGACGCCAACATAGACCGTCGTCATGCATGGCCTCGTTCAATGATAACGCCAACACTGGATGCCTGTGCTACCGCGCCGGGCTTTGCTAAGCGAATTTTAACCCAAGGAACGGAAAAACGCTGCATCAGAAGCTCTGCTACTTCTTCTGCAACACGCTCTACCAATAAAAAGCGACCATTTTCGATGTGCGCGATGACCGCTTGACTCACTTGTGCGTAGTCTAATGCATCGCTCACATCATCACTTTTACCTGCGGGTTGATTGTCGTGCGCCATTTCGATGTCGAGCACCAACTTCTGCTTAATCTCTTGTTCCCAATCATACACGCCAATGGTCGTAATTACCGTCAGCTGCTCAATAAAGACTTTGTCCATTTTTGCGTCTCTTCCTCTAGAGGTCGGATACCCTAATTACGTAAAAAATCGTACTATTTTGCCTAATCGCGATATCATATACCCAAACTGAGTCGAGATGCGAAATCCAAAACATTTTTTTGCTTTTCATCATGGTTAACAATGGCTTGTGAACTTGCTTTAGGGCATTTCCACTGCAGAGGTACTTATGACACCACTCGCACTGATAATGATCATTTCTGCCTATTTACTGGGTTCGATCTCAAGTGCGGTGTTGATCTGCCGTTTATTACGCCTGCCCGATCCTCGCAATATGGGCTCAAATAACCCCGGTGCAACTAACGTATTACGCATTGGTGGAAAAAAAGCCGCCATCGCGGTACTGCTGTGTGACATGCTCAAAGGTACTATTCCAGTATGGGGCAGCTACTATTTGGGGATTGACCCCATTCTATTGGGCCTAGTCGCCATCGCCGCTTGCCTTGGCCATATGTATCCTATTTTCTTTCATTTTAAAGGCGGAAAAGGTGTTGCAACAGCACTGGGAGCAATCGCACCGATCGGTTTAGATCTCACCGCACTTATCATATTGACTTGGGTCAGCGTTGCATTTTTATTTCGCTATTCATCCTTAGCGGCTTTGGTTACCGTGCTGCTCGCTCCGTTCTACACTTGGTTGATCAAACCGCAATATACCTTACCGGTAGCAATGCTGTGCTGCCTTATCGTGTTTCGTCATCACCAAAATATTAAACGGTTATTGGCTGGCACAGAGCCGAAAGTGGGTGAGAAAAAAACGCTTGGTTCTTGAGCTAGCTTGGATGATGGATAAACCCGCTTGCAAATAACGTCAATGACGAATAAGTAAAAGGCCTCTTACGAAGCCTTTTTTGATTAAGCATGACCCGCTAATAAGGGAAGACTAGCTAAGCGCTTTTTTCAAGAAACGGGTCAACATGGCGGTAACGTATTCAGGTTGCTCTAAGTTACTGATATGTCCAGCATTAGCAATAACCTCTAACTCACTGCCGTGAATGGCATCATTCATTAAGTAAGCCTCAAGAGGCGGACGAGGCATATCTTCAGCGCCAGCTGCAATCAACACTGGCAACCTCAATTGCTCCACCTCTTCAATCATGTCACGACGACCGAAGATCATTTTCCCCAACCGAGCCACTTCCACCGCTTGTTGACCAGTAAGCGCCGATAAATGTTGCTTGAATCCAGCCACTAATGCCGGAGATTTCTGCTCGCCATCTTTTGCAAAAAACATCGGTACAACTGCATCAACAATCGGTGATGGCACTTGCTGCATCGCCGCAATCGCATCGAGCATGGCAAAATATTTTGCATGGCTGACTTCAGGCTCTAGACCAACAAAGGTATCCATCATCACTAATGATTTCACGCGCGCAGGCGCAAGAACGGCTAACTCAGCCCCCCACATTCCACCTACAGAAAGACCAATGATAGAAAACTGCTCAATCGATAAGTGGTCCATCAAAGCCAAAATATGCTGAGCATAATCTTTCAGTGTGTTCATGGATGACGGTGCAAAATCTGACTGACCATGCGCCCATAAATCAGGCACGATACAGCGGTAGTGTTGACTCAACGCTTCCACCTGAGGTGCCCACATTGCGCTGTCCCACAGATAACTGTGACCGAAAACAAGCACTTCACCTTGCCCTTGATCCAAATAACGCATCTGGCAATCATCAATAACAAATGTCTTCATTGTGAATCCAATATTAGTAAAGTAGGTTGGCATTGTAGCATTGATATGAGCGATAACAGCTCAGAGCAGAATGTAAGCAATGGCTAATTAAAATCAATACAGAACGCCACAGAAACGGAAGTACCAAAGAACAAAACGGCCTCTAAAAAGAGACCGTTGCGACACCCGCTAAATAATGGGTTTAAGTTGATCAATCGGCCAGCGAGGTGTTGCCTGCACCGCTAAATCGACTGTTTCACCATTTTTTAAACGCTGCATACCCGCATAAGCAATCATTGCACCGTTGTCGGTACAAAACTCAGTACGCGGGTAATACACTTCACCACCAATTTTTTTCGCCAGTGCGCCAAGCTCTGCGCGTAACTGTTTATTGGCACTCACGCCACCGGCAATAACAATGCGTTTCATGCCAGTTTGCTCAAGGGCGCGTTTGCACTTAATCACTAAAGTGCCACACACCGCCTCTTGAAAGGCATACGCAATATCCGCTCGGGTCTGATCATCATTCTCATTAGCTGCAATCGTATTGGCTGTAAATGTTTTTAAACCAGAGAAACTCATGTCTAACCCTGGTCGATCCGTCATCGGACGCGGAAACTTAAAACGCCCTGGCGTTCCTTTTTCAGCCAAACGAGCCAACAATGGCCCCCCAGGATAATCAAGCCCCATCAGCTTCGCGGTTTTATCAAACGCCTCACCGGCCGCGTCATCAATAGACTCTCCGAGGATCTTATATTCACCAATCCCTTTCACCTCTACCATCATGGAATGACCACCGGAAACCAGTACGGCCACAAACGGAAACGGAGGCGGATTATCTTCAAGCATCGGAGCTAAAAGGTGCCCTTCCATATGGTGAACAGGCACCGCAGGCACATTCCACGCATAAGCCAAACTACGGCCAATCGTCGCGCCAACAAGCAGCGCACCCACTAAACCAGGACCTGCGGTGTAAGCCACGCCATCAATATCCGCAGGCGTCAAATTCGCTTCAGCCATCGCTGCTTTTATCAGTGGAATGGTCTTTTTAACATGGTCTCTAGAAGCAAGCTCCGGCACCACACCGCCGTAATCGGCGTGCAGTTTTACTTGGCTGTACAATTGATGAGAAAGTAAGCCTTTCTCTTCGTCATAAATGGCGATGCCAGTCTCGTCACACGAGGTTTCAATACCAATAATGCGCATAATTTTCTCAGCACGCTTTCATCAACAATTGGAAATGGCCGCCATGTTACCCCGCCTTGGCTCCGTAAACAAATTTTGTACAGACTATAATCGACAAAGTGCTTTACAAAGCTATTGCGATCGGATTAAAATTCCGCACCATTTTTGATCAAGCTGATAACCGAGCAAACAGACAAGAAATCTTGTGGTTTAAGCCTCAAAATATCAGCGTTAACGAATAACCCCTGAGGTGAAAGGCATATGCCAATAGTTAAAGTACGTGAAAACGAACCGTTCGATGTTGCATTACGTCGTTTCAAGCGCTCTTGCGAAAAAGCAGGTATCCTTTCTGAAGTGCGTCGTCGTGAGCACTATGAAAAACCAACTACCGTTCGCAAACGCGCTAAAGCAGCAGCTCAAAAGCGTCACGCTAAGAAGCTAGCTCGCGAAAACGCACGTCGCGTTCGCCTGTACTAATAACCTTTTTCCATTAAGGAACGAGAGTTATGGCTCTAATTGATATCCTCAAAGAAGAGCAAAAATTAGCGATGAAAGCCAAGGATAAAGTACGCCTTGGCACTATTCGTTTAGCCTTATCCGCGATCAAACAACGAGAAGTCGACGAGCAGATCACTCTGAACGACGACGATATTCTTGCTGTGATGGTAAAAATGGTTAAACAGCGTCGCGACTCTGTCGCTCAATATGAAGCTGCCAATCGTCAAGATCTCGCAGATGCAGAGCAAGCAGAAATCACTATCCTTGAGGCATTTATGCCTCAGCCGTTGAGCGATGATGAAGTGAGCGCATTAATTGATGATGCGATCACCCAGTCCGCTGCTGCTGGCATGCAAGACATGGGGAAAGTGATGGCTGTCTTGAAACCGCAAATTCAAGGGCGTGCAGATATGGGTAAAGTCAGCGGATTAGTTCGAACTAAACTCGCTTAAATGCCCGCATCAAATTGCATCAAGCCGTGCTATCCTCTGGAGCGCACGGCTTGTTTGTATCTAATCATTCGTTTTAATCTTTTCTTTTAGGTTTTATGGCAGGACACATCCCTCGCAGTTTTATTGATGATCTCCTTGCTCGACTTGATATTGTCGACATCATAGACGCACGTGTGAAACTTAAGAAAAAAGGTAAGAACTACGGTGCTTGCTGCCCATTCCATAATGAAAAAACGCCCTCATTTAGTGTAAGCCAAGAAAAACAGTTCTATCACTGCTTTGGTTGTGGCGTGCATGGCAACGCCATCGACTTCATGATGGAATATGAACGCCTTGAATTCGTCGAGGCCATCGAAGAATTGGCTTCTTTTGTGGGGCTAGAAGTTCCCCGAGAGCAACGCTCTAGTGGCCATTTCTCATCAGCCCCTAAAGCCAATAGTGAAGAAAAACGCACCCTTTATGACTTAATGGGCAGCATTGCGCAGTTTTACCGCAACCAACTCAAAGTTCCGGGTAATCGTCATGCCATCGAGTACCTAAAAGATCGCGGTCTTTCTGGCGAAATCGTGCAGAAATTTGGTATTGGCTATATTGCTGACGAATGGGATTTAGTGCGCAAAAACTTCGGCCAACAACAAGAAAGCCAAGAGATGCTCGTCACTGGCGGCATGTTGATCGAAAATGACAAAGGCAACCGCTACGATCGTTTTCGTGGACGTATTATGTTTCCCATTCGCGACCGCCGCGGACGAGTGATCGGCTTTGGTGGACGCGTTACTGGTGATGGAAGGCCAAAATACCTGAACTCACCAGAAACTCCCATTTTCCATAAAGGTAAAGAGCTGTATGGCCTATACGATGTCATGCAAGCCTATCGTGAACCACCGCAAATATTAGTTGTTGAAGGTTATATGGATGTGGTGGCTCTGGCGCAATATGGAGTGGACTACTCGGTTGCTTCGCTAGGAACCTCAACTACTGGCGATCACCTGCAACTGCTTTTTCGCCAAACCAATACGGTGGTCTGTTGCTATGATGGTGACAGAGCAGGACGAGAAGCGGCGTGGCGCGCACTGGAAAATGCGTTGAGTTATCTCAAAAGTGGCAATATTCTTAAATTTCTGTTTTTACCTGATGGTGAAGACCCAGATAGCTACATCAGAACCCATGGAAAAGCGGCCTTTGAACAGTTAGTGCAAGATGCTGAACCCTTATCCAAATACCTATTTACCAACCTACTGTCACAAGTTGATGTCGGTAATAACGAAGGGAAAGCAGCGCTTGAGGCGCTGGCATTACCACTGATTAATAAAGTGCCAGACACATCTCTACAAGCGCAATTGCTCAAAATATTAGGGCAAAAAACTGGGATTTATAAAAAGCCATCACTGCCAGAATCAGACAAACACCGCTCACAGCCACACAAAGAGCTCAAACGCACACCGATGCGTGAAGTGATCGCTTTGCTTATTCAAAATCCAAGCTATGCTGAAATGGTGCCTGATATTTCCAGCGTTCAATCCTTGCCCATACCCGGTTTAAGTTTATTAATTGAGGTACTTGAGAATTGTCAAGCGTACCCCAATATTACTACAGGCCAATTGCTTGAACACTGGCGCGGTAATAAAAACGAGACCCTTCTGTCTCGCCTCGCAAGTTGGGAAATTCCACTTGTTGAAGACAACCAAGAAGAACTATTTTTAGATTCATTGGACAAAATATTGGCTCAATGCATCGAAAAGCAAATTGAAAACCTGCAGGCAAAAGAAAGAAGCGTCGGTTTATCAGCCGAAGAGAGACGGGAGCTTCAAGACTTAATGAAAGACTTGAAAGCGTAACCCAGTTTAAATAGTCAGCAATGAATAAATTTGTTAGTATATGTGGTTTGCATTTCGCATACTAATTCCTTCACCAGATATGAAGTTGGATACCGTCTATGGATCAAAATCCGCAGTCACAGCTAAAACTACTTGTCATTAAAGGCAAAGAGCAAGGCTATCTGACCTACGCCGAAGTAAATGACCACCTACCAGCAGAAATCGTAGATTCCGAGCAGGTAGAAGATATCATTCAGATGATCAATGACATGGGCATTAAGGTGGTAGAAACTGCCCCTGATGCCGATGATCTTGCTCTAAATGATGACAACGCAATCACCGATGAGGATGCTGCCGAAGCTGCAGCCGCTGCATTATCCAGTGTAGAAAGCGAAATTGGTCGTACTACCGACCCTGTGCGCATGTATATGCGCGAAATGGGTACCGTAGAACTGCTGACTCGCGAAGGTGAAATTGATATCGCTAAGCGTATTGAAGATGGTATTAACCAAGTTCAACGCGCAGTGGCTGAATATCCAGGCACCATTCCATACATCTTAGAGCAATTTGACAAAGTTCTTGCTGAAGAACTTCGTTTAACAGACCTGATCTCAGGTTTTGTTGATCCTGACTCAGATGCAACGAACGCCCCAACAGCGACCCATATCGGTTCAGAGCTTGCTAGCGCTGACCTTGCTGATGAAGACGACCTCGATGATGACGACGATGACGACAGCGAAGATACTGACTCTGAAGAAGATGCAGGAATCGACCCTGAGCTTGCGCTAGAAAAATTCACCGAACTACGCAACAAGTATCAAAATCTTCAACTCGCGAAAAATGAGCATGGCTATGACAGCAATAAAGCCGCCCAAGCCACCGAGTTGATGTTGGATATTTTCCGTGAATTCCGACTCACGCCAAAGCAATTTGACTACCTAGTCAACAAGCTTCGCACCTCTATGGATCGTGTTCGTACTCAAGAACGTCTGATCATGAGAGCTGCGGTCGAATACGGTAAAATGCCTAAAAAATCATTCATTGCCTTATTCACTGGCAATGAATCAAGCGATGCATGGTTAGATGAAGTACTCGCTTCAGAAAAACCTTATGCAGAAAAAATCAGACAGCAAGAAGAAGACATTCGTCGTTCAATTCATAAATTGAAAATGATCGAAGAAGAAACGTCTTTGAATGTGCAAAACATTAAAGACATCAGCCGTCGCATGTCTATCGGTGAAGCGAAAGCTCGTCGAGCGAAAAAAGAGATGGTTGAAGCAAACTTGCGTCTGGTTATTTCTATCGCGAAGAAATACACCAACCGTGGCCTGCAGTTCTTGGATCTTATCCAAGAAGGTAATATCGGCCTGATGAAAGCGGTAGATAAGTTTGAATACCGCCGTGGTTATAAGTTCTCAACTTACGCCACTTGGTGGATTCGCCAAGCTATCACACGTTCAATTGCAGACCAAGCACGTACTATTCGTATTCCAGTGCACATGATCGAAACGATCAACAAACTGAATCGAATCTCACGTCAGATGCTGCAAGAGATGGGCCGTGAGCCTCTGCCAGAAGAATTGGCAGAACGCATGCAAATGCCAGAAGATAAAATTCGTAAAGTACTGAAAATTGCTAAAGAGCCAATCTCTATGGAGACACCTATCGGTGACGACGAAGATTCGCATCTTGGTGACTTTATCGAGGATACAACCCTTGAACTACCACTTGATTCTGCTACGGCCACCAGCCTAAGAGCAGCGACTCGTGACGTTCTTGCTGGCCTAACCCCTCGTGAAGCGAAAGTACTGCGTATGCGTTTCGGTATTGATATGAATACAGACCACACGCTAGAAGAAGTTGGTAAGCAGTTTGACGTAACGCGTGAGCGCATCCGCCAAATTGAAGCGAAAGCACTGCGTAAACTGCGTCACCCAAGCCGCTCTGAAACATTGCGCAGCTTCCTAGACGAGTAATCGCAACCTATCCAATCTAAAAGGTGAGCACAAGCTCACCTTTTTTGTATCTCATGGTTTAAGTGGATAAAAACTAAGCGCATTTACCCTATTTTGCGGGTAGACACTCATAACTCCATCCCCTATAATCACACACCTAATTTGGCCCCTTAGCTCAGTGGTTAGAGCAGTCGACTCATAATCGATTGGTCCCCAGTTCAAGTCTGGGAGGGGCCACCAAACTCTAGAAGGTTAGTAAGCGTAGTGTTTACTGACCTTTTTTTGTACCTGACGATTTTGGGTCAGGTAATGGGTCAGGTAAGCCCCGATCACGCACTCTTCTCTGAATACAAAAAGGCGCAGCTGGATAATATCAGCTACGCCTTTTATTACGCTCACTGTTATTAAATTAAGCCATCGGTAAATAGGCCTGTGCTTGCACAACAAGCCAAAGTTGATCCATTACCGACTGCAACACTACTTGCTCGCGAGTGTTTCAAAAGCGGCTTCAGCATCAACGATTCCACCCGAGATCGATAGCGCACTGAATGGAACAAGCGTTTCAGGTGGTGATGGTTTTTTCACTAACAGCTCAGGATAACGACGGGCGCTATCAAGTAATAGAGCTTTGAGTTCTACTGCGGAGAGCTCTGGATAGCGTGACCACACCATAGCGGCAACGCCTGATACTACAGGTGCAGCCATACTCGTACCACTATAAGTGGCGTAGTTATTGCCTGGCGTAGAAGAGAGAATGCGATAACCGGGTGCAAAGATATCAACCGATTTTTGGCCATAATTACTAAAACTGGCGACAAAATCTTCATTCGCGTATTTCGCTGATGCACCTACGTCTATCCAAGTTGAAATAGGTGACGATTCGTAAGTATCGGCAAAACGATTAGGGAAGCTTGGTTTACTATCATTATCACTTTGGCTATTGCCTGCAGAATGGATGATTAACACACCTTTGCTGGCCGCATAACGAAACGCGTGGTCAACTACAAATTTACGTGGTGAATAGCTTTTACCAAAACTCATGTTGATGATTTTTGCGCCATTATCCACCGCATAACGCACAGCGTTGGCAATGTCTTTATCGCGCTCATCACCATTGGGCACCATACGCAACGACATGATTTTCACATCTTCAGATAAGCCGTCAATACCGATACCATTGCGACGCTCTGCCGCAATAATTCCCGCCACATGCGTACCGTGTGATGCATCAGGCCCTTTTACATCATTATTTCCATACCCCTTTTCCCAAGGATTGCTGATGTCATCTAAAACGATATCAGCACGAGGATCAAACTCAAGGTTGTAGTAGTAATCCAACGCATCTTGATATCGGCTTCGTCTTGACTCGAGGTAGTCAAACGAATACCAATCGTCGAATAGTGCCAACAAAGCTTGAGCAGCGGAGACGACTTCAGAGTTCGGATGTGACAGCAAAATGAGCAAACCTCCGGCCGTAAAATCTTTATGCTGAGTCAGGGCTAAGATTTGCGATTTATATTGATTCGCTTGCGCAATAGCTTCAGTGACCTGCGCGAGCAGGATTTGGTTACTCTGAACCTCGGCTAGATATTCCGTTTCTATTGCTTGGTAGTAAGCACGTTTTTGCTCAGGTATCCAATCATTGCCTTCTAATAAATCCAGGTATTTTTTGTACTCACGCGTCAGCTCTAATGTATCGTAATCCACATTGATACCAAGCGAGTTACCTAAGAAATTCCAACCATACACATCATCAATATAGCCATTACCATCATCATCAATGCCATTGTTTGGAATTTCTCCCGCATTAACCCATAACTTGTTCTTTAGATCTTCGTGTTCAATGTCCACGCCCGAATCTAACACCGCCACGATAACAGGCTGAGGTTTAAGAGGGGGCATCAAGGATTCATACACATAATCCGATCCAACCCCTTGGATAGAGGAATAGTTAGCCGAGAGATTAAACCAATCCCCACGCTGTTCAGAACTCCCAATCATACGCATGAAAAACAAACGAGGCTGGGTAGCTTGTGGAGTATAGTCTTCAACAATATTACCTTTTATATCTTTAATAAAAGGCGAATTAATTGGGGTGGGTTCCACACTGACGTTTGCCGAAACCGATGCTGAAACGAGTATTGCTGCAGCAAGAGCAGAATATTTGTATCCTTTATTCATTTTATTACATCCTATTTAATGCGCTTAGAAAGCGACCAAAAAGATAAAACGCAATACAATGAAAATCATTCACAACAACAATAAAACTATACATCCATCTCACTATTGTGAATGCTTTGTACTGAAAATTTGATCTAAGCACCATTGATACAATGGTGAATAGAAACTCACAAGATATTGATAAGTCTATACTTTAACGGAATAAGGACGATCATTAACAAGTAAAGTTCGATAGACGGCATCTCAACTTTCAGGCTTGAATCCTAGCGATGGAGTAGAGATAAACACCGTCTAGATTTTACTGGCTTTGACTAAATCGAATAATCGAAAACGATGATCTCTTCGAGCAAAGGACGAAAGACATCCTTTAGCGCGTTATGCTCTGGATGAGGTAGGTAATTTTGGCGCCCTTGCTCATCGCTAAATGTCATTAAAACGCTGTGAGTATAACCTTGGTTTTTACCTTCAGGGCTGTCGTTCACGCCCCACTCAACAGCAGCGACCCCCTCAATTTTCTCTGGCATGGCTTCAAACAGCGACTTGAGCTGTTGGATGTCGGCAGGCTGAGCTTGTGGTTTAAATTTGATTAATAAGATATGGCGGATCATTGTTCGCTCCGTTTCTGTCCGTAGAATTTCTTTTCATAAAGAGGAATAACGCTGGCTCACTGGTGCTAAAGGTGCTGCGCTTAACACAATAAAGCGGCACTCAAGGTTTGAAGCGCCGCTTTATTGATTAAATGGGCTACAACCTTAACCAATATTGACCGATGAACCACCAATAATTACGCCACCGCAGTCAACGGCATCGCCGACTCGCGCGGCGGGCTTGCCATCAATCATAACGCTACCCGAGCCGCCTTTAATTGCACGTGGGTGACTTGGGTTTTTCGGCTTGTCATGAGGCTCTAGCGGGTCGCCCTGCCTTGCCACTGCTTTGCCATCAATTTTTACCGTCGGTGACCCAGCGGTGATCGGCGTAGGAGGAAAACCATCATGATCGGATCCGATATCTCCTACTAATGCACCATTTGCCATTGATTTGCTCCTTATCAGATTCGTTGATTAAGCTTGTTGCGATGTTGTTTTACCCTAAGGGTTTAGTAGTTCATGTCGTATTATATCGGCTAAAGTATTCACCTTAGCAACTAATCCACCCAATCATCACGGCTAGTGAAACCATCGATATATACCATTGGCGTTATATTATTCATGAATAACTTAACTTTTTCATTTATCTTTGCTCTTTCTTCTTCATTCAAAGTATGAACATCAAAAGCATACTCTCCTGATAAACCTTTATAGAGAGCATTATAGAAATACTCATTCTCACTCCCTTCATTAGAACGATGGTATTTATACTCCACGATACTTGTAGAGCCAAGCTTCAAACTTGCATCCAATAATCTATTGCTCTCATCCTTTTCAGTTTCCTTCAAGAAAAAAGCTAAGTCATTTATGGCAGGAATATAGTTATTATTGGCCGCAACCGTTAACAAATCGATGGCTAATTGGTACTGCTCTGGTGTTTTAGCTTCAGACTTACCTTTACTCGGCGAATAAATTAAAATGGTATTAACATAGTCCATCAACGGTTGGTAGTAATGTGCTTGTGAAAATCGAACCACCTCTTGAATATACTGAGCTCTAGTCTCTTTCGATTGTTCTAACTCTTGCTGTTTTAGTAAAAAATATTGAGCACGCAAATCGCCTTGTGCGGCAAGAGGTTTAAAAAGCTCGATCGCTCTATTGAAATGTTCTTGCGTACAGTTTTTTTCACCAAAATATCTAGCACAACCACTACTGATTAAACCTGGGGAGAGCATGATGTAGGCATAAGGATTATCATCCTCCATTGCTGTTTGATAAAGAGACAATGCTTTGGGTCTATTATTAATACTGGCACGATATATAAGTTTTGCATACCAGACCATTGCATCGATATCGTTTTCCTCAATCATAGCTTGTAATTTATTCGAGGCTGAATCATGTCTTCCATGTTGAATATTAACCAATATGTCATACATCTTATCTCCCGGCTTTACGGTGCTCGAAATATAAGGGTCAGCTGGTTTTTTATTAATATTCTCGGTAATAAATGGTTGAAATAGGGCGATATCATCTTGTGGATTAGGCTTGCAGGCAACCAGCCCAACCATAACGCTCAGCAGCAAGACAAGACGGACAAGTCGATTAAGATAAAGCATCATAAATACTCCAATTGATAATAATTTCGTTCTTTTTCACTATCTCACAGAGAAACTCTGTTTCTAGCCATACTTGCACTTTTTGACCGACAACGGGCTTGAACACCAGATCATTCGGGTAGGCATAATACTGGGTTGGCTTTTTAATCCCTACTAGTAGACCACCTTGATACGACTCATCATAACGAGTTAACACCATATTTTTGCAAAGCGTTTTACTCGCTTTATTAAAATTGTCAGAAAGTATCTTCTTTATGTTTAAATCATAAGCTTTCACAAACCTAGCCAAATTAAGCCACTGCGCTTGATAAGTTTGCCATTCGACCTTGTGGTCTTTTTTGCCTGCGGGAAGCTTGCCCATCGCAATTAAAGTTTCTTTCCACTGCCTCTGGTTCGCTTCCTCACCAACGCTCTTATCTGCCGCTAGCCATTGCATAATTTGTACAATTGCTTGTACTTGACTTTCGTTATCCTTATCTGCCGTTGCGATCACAACGCCATTACTATCTCGTCTTGAGCTTGTTTGCTTTTGAATCAAACTAGTGAATAAATTACTTAATGTTTCAGGAGGTAAAGCCATAACCCAACGCTGTGTAACGGCTTGTTTTTCAGAGTCCAAAATACTGTTGGCTAGTAGTGGAGCATATTCTTTACTCAGTACCTGTTGCTTATAATCAGCCAATACAGTCACCGGCATAAGTAGCACCTGCGCCAAATTCAAACCTAAACCGACCGCAATCGTCATTAAGCTATTGAGTTCGTTAAAACTATCGTTGACTCCATTGGCATCCGCTTCTCCAAAAATCGCTAGGCGGCGGAAATGGCTCTGTTTTAACACGCCAAGTAAGCAGCCAATAAACTCATCGACTGCGTTGGCATCCAGATTAATCGCCACTTTACCAGTGCAGCCGGGTCCCACTACCAACCCCGCTGAAGCCACTAAGATGATAACCCCACCTTGAATCAGCAAACGAAACTCGGCGTGATAGCCTGCACCAAATGAACCAGACAGCTTGCCATCAATCGAACCTAATTTTTTCGGTGCCTTTGGTCCGTTACTCTGCGTAACACACTCAGCCTCTGGAGGGGCCCAGTAAACCGTAGCACCTAAAGTGCCCCCTGCTTCTACTCCGGCAAACGCATCAACAGAAACAGCGGCTTCCCCTGCATAGCCAGCAGCTCCCGCACTTGCTAGGCTCGATCCGGGCAGAGCATAACCATTATAGATATTGGGATCAAACAGCCCTACCGTGCTACCTTTAATGCCAAAACCTTCACTCACATCACTCGGGCCGATTGCCAACTTAGCACTCAATTGGCATGAAGCGGCCGCCAGACCATAAACTGAACCGGCAATACAAACCCGCAGATCACCGGCTTCATATTTGTTTTCCTTATTGTTTTTATCGATATAAATTAAGTTAACCCCATGCCCTTTCACTTTTTCGACCTGCTCTTCCTTCATCATTTTATTTTCTGGTACAAGCGGGAGCCAAAATGAAAAACTGAGCTGACCTTGCAAGGCGGTGAATTGAGCCGAGATTGCCCCTGAGCCGCCGATATCACGCCGTTTTTTGATTAAATTTTGGTAGTTGCTTAGAGGGGTATTAAGTTCTTTCTCTGCCTTGGTTGATAAACGCAGCAACTGCGCTCCTGCGTCGACAGAATAGGCAGACGTTTCACCATTCGGACCAATACCGCCTTGGTAATGATAGCTATCTTGCCAAAAAGCGGTATCAAACTCAGCACTGGCTTTCAATGGCATTAAATCTATTGTACTTTCAGGCTTGGTGAGCGCGTTGAGTGCGTCCTGCACAGACCCTGCTTCTACAATGTTTTTTCCATTCGATTGTGGCGCATTGAAGGTAATTTTTTCAGTAATGACTCGAACGTGCCCCGCCGCTAAGGCAGACAGTCGATCTTCATTAGTTTCTGGTATTAACCAGTGTGGGCCTCGGATGTAAAATACTTGACCATCTGAGAGCAAACAGCACTCCACCGCTTGAATATCGTTGGTTCCGGCTTTATTGATAAAACCTGACTTATGCTTTTCCTTGGGTTTAAATGTAGTTTCATCCCATAACAAGGTAAGAGCCGGCGGCATCTGGCTCGCGTTGCCCAAAGTAAATTCTAATCTATCAGCACCTTGCGCTGCCTTTTTTTGAGCCAGAGATTTTAGGTGATTTAACCGAGCTAAAGCGACTTTTTTAACCCAAAGTAATTGCCTAAAAAGTTCATCAATAGGTGTTGAACTGCTAGTACCAAGGAGTTGTGACAGTGCTTTTTTGTGCTTAATAACCGTGGCGTCAACGACCGCGATCAGTGCTTTTGCCGTGAAGTAAGACCACGCCGCACGTTCTGTAATAATGGTATTGAGATTGGCGTCTAATCGATCACCTGCGGTTTCCTTATATAACGCCTCGATCAATTGACTGTCATTGATGATGTCTAAGGCATCCCCCGATTCTCGCCATTTCTTCACTTTTTTTAATGCTTCGGGACCACAAGCTACGCCTGACTCACCTTCTAATTGGTCTAAGGTTAGACATTGCTCTTTAACGACTAAGCCATAATGGTTGATGTTTTTTAAGTTTATCGCACACACAAACAGCTTTTGTTTATCAAGAAATGCTTGCTGCTCTTTACTATCGAGCGTAGACATGCGAGAGCCTTGCTCTAGAGCTTGCTGCAACTGTGTTGGCCACTGCTTTAAATAAGCACGAGACTGTTGATAACTGCTGCGAAGCAATTCTTGATCTGATTTATCACGGTTTAGGTGCACTTGCTGTATCCAAGATGCCAAGTTCTTTTGGTGGCTACTGGTAAAATATTCGAGTTTTTTATCATAAATAAACTTGCTGCCATCATCTGCAACATGATTTTTTGCCGCTTTTTCAGCGGCTTTTTCTAGGCTTTCGACCTCTTTTTCAATTTTTTTAATCACCAGTGTCCGTAACTGTTGATTAATATTTTTTTCGAACAAAGGACCTTCTGGTGATGGCCGATATAAAGAGCCGAATTTTCCGTAGTATAAATGGGTGTTTTTTGCTTGCTCTCGATTAGATAACTTCTCACGAGTTTCTTCCAGCGACACGCCAATCAGCCTAGCCACTGTGATCAGATAATCATTCGGATTGGTTCCATCAACTCTGAATGCTTCATTTTTAATCACCAGCTTGGCAAGCAGCAGTGCCTGATATTTTTCAGCATCGTCTGACGTCATAAACTGTTCGTGAACTTTGGCGGCAAACTTTGAGATCAACCCCAACTTATTGAGGTTCTTCATCGTAGCTTCTGAATCATTCTCAACAATGGCTTGCGCCATGTGCGCCCTCTCTTCCTCAACTTTTTCTTTTGCTTGCTTAGTCAGCGCATACCAAGCTTTTTTACCCGTTTTAGGATGAGCAGGAACATACAAAATATCCTTGTATTCCTTGGGCGATTGACACGTATCATTTCCACCGTTCACAACCGTTGGCGGCTCAACCAATTCAATACGCGAACCGTCAAATTCAATTGGCTTGGTTAGATCTGACGGCAGTTTTAAAACGTTACCTTCATAAATCAGATTGGGATCTTTAATTTGCTCGCTGTTAAGTTTGATTAACTCATCGATAGAAATATTGAAACGCTGAGCAAGTAAGCTTAAGCAATCATTTTTTAAAATCGTATAGGCATTATTGGACATGTTTATACCCACTGCTTAAAGATAGGAGAGGTCAGAGTAGCAGGTTGGCTTTGCTCTGGCTGAATAGGTGAATGATGAAGCGTTTGCCGTTGACGTGCATGATTAACCCAATGAATTGCTTGAGCTGAACCTAAAAGGGTTGCAATATCGATGTCATTAAGTTGCGATGCAGCCTGATTCCAAAAGACATTGGTATAAAAACGCAAAAAGCAGGCTTTATTGTCGATCTTAACTTGGAGTAATGACTGTAAATGCTCACTAAATGCAGAGCCATCTTGACTCGCATCAAGCTCAAAAATAACCGAGCTTGAATCGAAGTAAGGCAGCGTTAACCATTTATCTAATGCTGTCTTATCGCTACCCAAATTAACAACTAATGGGCTTTGGTCATTCAAGTAATCAAAATCTGAACCAGCAAATAATACAATCGCCTGCTGAACGGCCATATTCCGAGTAAGAACATCAATCGCATCAGGAATACGAATGGTATCAACCACTAACCAATAATTAACAACCTTGAGTTGATTCATGAGGCACCTCGTTCGCACGGACAATCTTCTCTAGGACATGACCCATCACTTTGTTTTTGACACATTTTTGCCATGGGCACATTCGCAATAGACAATGTGGACATGGTTGCTACTGATAGTTGTAATGGCAATGGGTTTGGTGCTGGCGGTGCAGCAATCATTTGATTCGGCAACGCCGCGACAACACCGCCATAACCCGAGCCGCTGCCTGCGCTGCCGCCGGAGTTAAGGTTGATCGCAGGCCCGACTAGGTGCACGCCGCCGCCATCCACTTTGATAAAACTGCCCGCAGCTTTAATGGTGATCTCATTACCCGCATCTAACACCAACTTATTGCCTGCTTTAAGGTGCACTTCATTACCTGAATCAAAAACCGTTTTTTCACCGATTTTTTGGTGCAGTGAACCACCCACTTCAAGGCTATGATCTAACGCTATTTTCTGACGGCTTTCGCCCTCGACCGTTAGGTGTTGGTTATTTTTAATGTGGCTGAACTGGTCGTTATCCACTGTCAGGTGTTTATCGTGTTTGATGTGTGTGGTGGCATCATTAAGCACTAGTGCTTCATAGTCTTTTTGCGCGTGTAGGTAGATTTTCTCTTGCCCTGCTTGGTCTTCAAAACTCAGCTCATTAAAGCCTTCACCTTGATGCGTTTCACTGCGCAGTACGGTTTTAGTTTTGTTATCTGGCAGTGTGTAGGGCGCTTTATTGGTGGCGTGATAAGCGCGGCCCGTGACTATGGGTTGATCCGGATCGCCATTTAAAAAATCGACTATCACTTCATGGCCAATTCTTGGGATAGCCATCATGCCATATTGGCTGCCTGCCCAACCTTGCGACACCCTCACCCAACATGAACTGTGTTCATCGCCGTTAGAATATCTGTCCCATGGGAAATGCAGTTTAACGCGGCCATACTCATCGCAGAAGATCTCTTCGCCATCGGGGCCAACCACATGGGCGATGCATGGGCCATCCACTTGCGGCTTGGTGTGCGGTGTTGCACGCCACGTTACATCGGCCGGGATCAAGGTAAATTGATTACTGTAGGTTGTTGCACCGCTACCGCCAGATTCTTCTAATGCTTGCGGCTGCCGGCCTTGATGGTTTACTTGCACCACAACCCAATCTCGGTTCACGCTGTCGTCTAAATGTTCGGCCAAATCAAACAGGGTTCCGGCTTGCAAACGCGCTTCATTGCTTTGGCCTTGTGCGGTACTCGCCTGCCTTCTTAGATACTCTAAACGAATTTGGTTAAACGCTTTACCGCTCTCATCGTCTTTAAATCGGCCCGGGAAATCAAAATGTTCATAGTGGGTCTGCTGGTAATCCATCGCGGTGCCGAGTGCACTTTGCTTAAAACCGTAAGTCGGTTTTTTAAAGCTGTAATCCGCCAATTGGCTTTCCGCCACTTGCGATTGCGTATGGCTGATTAAGTTGGAAATGTAAGGTGTATCAGCGATACCACCAGACAGCACATTGTAAGGGATCGGTGTATCGAGCTTCGTTAAGCTTTGGCTGTCGTCACTGAAAAAGAGGGTGTGTTTACCTTCTTCATGCAGGAGGTGATAGACCAAGCCCTCTTCGGCGGCTAAGCGGTGTAAAAAGTGGATATCGGTTTCACGGTACTGTACGCAGAATTCGCGCTGAACAGATTCTCGTTTGAGCGAGAAGGCATAGTCGTCAATGCCCATCTCTTGCAGCACAATGGAAAGAATTTCAGGTACGGTTTTAAGCTGGAAGATGCGGCTATTTTGGCGCAGCGACAAGCGCTCTAATGCAGGCACCAAAGTGAGTGAGTAGAAGGTGTGATGATGACCAATATCGCCTTTACTGAACTGGCGCACGATGCCATGCACGCGCTGCACCACGCTACCATTCCGGAAAACCGTTAGCTGAGCTGTTTTGTCGACGACGTCGGCTGCACTCAAAATAGATTGACGGCTTGCGAGCTCAATGAGGTAACGAAACCCATAACAAGGCTCGCCATTAGCCAGCACACTCTCCGATAAGGATTCTTGTCCGTGGTATTCTCGCACCACAAATGCATCGTCGGCGAGCCCGTCAACCTTTAACGTAAAATTCAGCGTGGCCATCTTCCATCCTCTTTACACTAGAAACAGCAAAGCCTTAAGCAAGTCACACTCATTGAATGCACTTTGCTTAAGGCTAAAAAAGGTGGCTGGCCGGATTGGCTTTGCTTACGCAACATCAACCAGCCACCCAAATCAAAGCTTACGCTTCTACTGGTTTGCGCCAGTCATCTGAACCTGAAGTACCCGCGTTCACGTGATCCCACAGGATTTTACGGTAAGACATAGAAACCGTAACGTTTTGCGTGAAGTCGCCGTTCGCAGGATCTTGGCAGTGTGGCATTTCGCAATGAATGTCCACGATAGACGCGCTTTCAAGTTTAGTGGTGAAGAAGTTCTCTTGTTTGCCTTCAATAGACGTGCGGTACCACTTTAGCTCAACCGATTTCATCTTCTCGCCAGACGCCAACGCGTTATAAAGAAGAGGAACCGCTTTATTTAGCGCAACGGTGAATTTGAATGGTTTGTGAACACGTTGACCAGAAGGCTGACCTGATTGTGGGTCAGTCGGTACTGTCACAACGTGGTCAAACATTTGAACCAACATTTGATCTTCATGACCTTCAACGAAAGCATCGCCGATAGAGTCAGTAGAAAGAGCGCCTGCAGTGATGAGACCCTGAGTTTCGCCTTCGATAGAGATATAACATGGAGTTGGCATGACTTAATCCTTATTCAGTAAGAAAAAGCGATGGAAATTGCATCGCATTATGTAATGTTTCTTAAAGCAAAGGGGATGCCAAAACAAAAATAGTTAAATTTCAATCAATTAGATTATAAGCTTTCATTTTCGAGCAAGAACTTGCTCGTCCGGGTAGAAACTTGCTCGTATCAAGCAAGTTTTCGCTGCGATTTCGCAATACGTCACTCTGTATTGCTTTTCCTAATCTAGCCACAATCTGCGGTAGATAACCTTAGCCACCTCAACTAGAATGCGGATTGAACACATTTTTACTTTGGTTGTATGCTCAAACTATCCAACACTATTGAACTGGCAGACTGGGAAATCGAACTTACTGCGATTCGTGCAGCCGGAAATGGCGGGCAAAACGTCAATAAAGTCTCCAGTGCGATCCACTTACGTTTTGACATCAGACGCTCAACGTTACCGGACATCTACAAACAAAAATTACTAGAAAGACCAGATTCCAGAATGACCAAAGAGGGCGTTATTGTCCTCAAAGCGCAATCTCACCGCACCCAAGAGCTGAATAAAGAAGATGCACTCAAACGTCTCAAAGAGATTATTCTTTCTGCGATGGTGATAGAAAAACCGCGCCGGGCAACCAAACCGACAAAAAGCTCTCAACGTCGGCGAGTTGACGAGAAAAAACGGATAGCGGCCAATAAGTCATTGCGCGGTAAAGTCTCTTTTTAAATGGCTGGATTGGCAGCAAGGCAAAATAAAGAAGAAAAGAAATAAGCAACCTCGCGCTAAAAACAGCAACGGGAGCATGAAGCTCCCGTCTATTCCAGATCAGCAAAACAAAGGTTCAATTGACATTTTTATATTTTTTACAGCCATTACAAGCTAACACCAAAAATGTCGCATCAACACAAATTTGCTTCATTTTGTGAGCAATAAATTATTTAGTTTTACTAAAAAATCATTGTTGCATCCAAGATTCTAATTTATCTCCAGTTTGAGACGGATTTCATTAAACTGTAAAAAAAGAGCAATCAATTACTCACTTAATCGCAGCCAGATTGTCATCTTCCCTCTCTAGCATAAGCACAAAGCATAAAATGCGAGGTTGCTATGCTCACGATAAGCCCTTTTAAATTACCGAGAAAAACGCCGTTTGGACTAGGCGAACACTTTACTGAGTGGGCGACAGGCCTAACTCGTTTAGATAAGTTTTATGCACAACGCCCACCCCATTGCGATACCGCAACATTTTTGCGTTTTACGTTAGAGGTATTGGGTATTGACTACCAAGTGGTGAAAGGATCATTAGCTCAAGTTCCCACTCAAGGCGCGACAGTCGTTGTTGCAAATCACCCACTTGGTTGTGTGGAAGGCGTTATTCTGGCTGAGATGCTGCTTTCAATTCGCTCAGACGTGCAGATATTAGCCAATCACTATTTAAAAACCGTACCAGAGTTAGATTCGCTGTTCATTGGTGTGGATGTTTTTGAAGACAAAGCCGCGCAAAAAGCGAATATGCAAGCCTTGAGAGCTGCCAATAAACACCTTGCTCAAGAAGGGCTGCTATTGATGTTTCCTGCGGGCGAAGTGTCACAATTGGTTGATAGTAAAACGCAGAAACTGGAAGACAAACAGTGGAGCCGTTCAGTCAGCCGACTGATACAAAAGCATCAAGCGACGGCGTTACCTGTGTTCATCAACGGGCAAAATTCGAAACGCTTTTACATGGCCGGAAAAATCCACCCGCTACTAAGAACGTTAATGTTGGGCCGTGAACTGCTCAATAAAAAGCATCAGCGTATCGAAATTGCTATCGGAGATGCGATCAATCATAAAGAAATCCAACATCTGTGTGATGAGACGCTGGTCAGCTATTTAAGGCTCAACACCTACCTTTTAAGTCACATCACCCCAACCAAGCGCAATAAAACCAATGATGAGCCGTTACAACCCATTGCACAGCGGCTCCCCCTAAGCGCTTTGTTACACGATATTGAGCAGCTTTCTTTTTCTGATCATCTATTAAGGCATAACGAATTCGATGTGTATTGTACCAGCGCAGAAAACATCCCCTCGTTACTGCACGAAATAGGACGAGTGCGAGAGCACAATTTCAGGCTGGTAGGTGAAGGCACTGGCACCGAGCTCGATATCGATCAATACGATCGCAACTACCTGCATCTATTCATTTGGGATCGCGAAGCGCAGAAATTAGTCGGAGCTTACCGTTTAGTCTTAGTCGACCGTATTGTGCCTATAAGCGGTATTGCAGGTTTGTACTCACGAACGCTGTTTCAGTATGACCACCGCTTTCTCAATACCATAGGTAATGCAATTGAAATGGGGCGTTCAGTCGTCGACATCGAGTATCAAAAAAGTATGGCTCCGCTATTGCTGCTTTGGAAGGGAATCGCAACCTATGTGCACCGAAACCCGCACTATACGCACCTATTTGGACCCGTAAGTATCAGCAATGATTACAGTGAAAGTGCGCGCCGTTTATTAGCCGACACAATGACGCAGCACTACTACAATAACCAACACGCCCATTTGGTAGAGGCAAGTAACCCACTCCCCAAGCAACAAGCCCCTTGGAATGCCAGTTTGCTGAGTGCATTGGCTGATTTACAGCTGCTTTCAAAAGTGATTGCCCGGTTGGATGAAGGGAAAAGCGTACCAGTGCTACTGCGTCAATACCTCGGTTTAAATGGCAAGTTAGTCAGCTTTAACGTAGACCCTGATTTTAATGATTCGTTAGATGGCTTGATTGTGGTCGATTTACGCAACGTTCCGGTGCGCAGCTTAAGCCGCTACATGGGCACCAAGGAAGCATACGAATACCTCACCCATCACGCGCTTTAACTCTGTTATTCGGGTTGTTTATACCTCCTCTTTTTAAGGGGAGGTATCCCTATAACACACTCCCCCAACCTAGCACTCCTTTTGAAGAAAACAAAGCTGAGTTTCGCATGTTGGATAGCACTATCAGGGGCGCTTTCAAATTAAAAATGGCTTACTCCCAACGCTCACAAAACTGATTCCCTCCCCTTTAAGGGGAGGGACAGAACGTTTATCAACTTCCGCTCTAGAGCATAACTGAGCCTATAAACTATACATCCAGTGGAATAGTGGTATTGGTCATTTTAGCGACCAGTCCACCAATTCGTTTGCGCATCTCACGTCTATCCACAATCATATCTAGAGCACCATGTTCTAAGAGGAATTCACTTTGCTGAAAGTCCTCTGGTAGTTTCTCTCGAACGGTTTGTTCAATAACTCGGCGTCCTGCAAATCCGATCCTTGCTTTCGGCTCACCAATGTTAATATCACCCAACATGGCGATACTTGCAGATACCCCCCCATAAGTTTGATCGGTCAGCACAGATATGTAGGGTAACTTAGCCATTGATAACTGATTCAAGGCAGCACTGGTTTTAGCCATCTGCATCAATGCGATGAGTGATTCTTGCATTCGAGCGCCCCCACAAGCAGAAAAGCATACCAATCCACAATTTGCATCAATAGCCGTATTAATAGCCTTAACGAAGCGTGCGCCTACCACTGCCCCCATTGAACCAGCCATAAAAGAGAATTCGAATGCACAGGCCACAATAGGTAAGCCCATTAGTTTTCCTTTCATTGCAATTAACGCATCTTTTTCTCCTGTACTTTTCTGGGCGAGAACAAGACGTTCCTTGTAGCGTTTTAGATCCTTAAAATTCAGCAAATCTTTCGGCTCATATTCACTGGCAATCTCAATTCGCTCTGCTTTATCCAAAAAGCTATCTAATCGGCGGCGAGCTGACATCCTCATATGGTGATCGCATTTTGGGCACACATCTAAATTTCCCTCGAGGGCTATACGGTACAAGATCTGGTCACAGGACGGACATTTAATCCATACTCCCTCGGGAATCGGCGCTTTATGTGTACTGATGATCTTCTTCTTATCTATTAACCTTTCTAACCAACTCATGGGATGCCTCACTAGGTAACTTAGTGAGGAACATTGTATAAGCCAACTTCTGGTAATAAAGTGGTTTAAATGGGTTTGATAATCCAACTTAATGGGATTAAATGAGATGCTTGATAAGATTGATCAGCAGTGGCTAAAAAGTTTTCACTGCGTTTATGAGAACAAAAGCTTTAAACGAGCCGCGGAATTTCTATCTTTACCGACATCAAATGTCAGTCGCCATATCGCTTTACTCGAAGAACGGCTAGATATAAGACTATTTGACAGAACCACACGCCGAATCGCTCCGACAGACGCAGGAGAACATCTTTACTTACGCACACAGCCGTTGCTAGACAAACTTAATGATGCTCTTGAGGAAGTGACACTGCACTCCCATGAAGTCATGGGTCAACTGAGAGTTTTGATGCCTGATGCACCAACTTTAGCCCAAGCAGTGGTTTCATTTTGTACTCAACATCCCTCAATTTCATTATGTTGCGATACGAGTCTTAGCCCTAAAGAGGATCTGTTTGATCGGTTTGACATCATTTTAAGTTTTCATAGAGGAAGGCTCGAAGACACTAATTGGGTCGCGAAGAAGGTTAAATGTTGGCCAAGTGCGGTGGTGGCATCTCCCAAACTCCTTCAGACTACGCGAAGACCTTTCCAGATTACCGATTTGAAACATGTTCCTTGTATAAGTAGTTTTACCGCGTTAAACGGGACACCGTGGGTCTTCAAAAACGCTAAAGGTGAGCTGACAACCCAAAAGGTAAAGTCTTCATTTAAAGTCAATAGTGGACATTTAGCTAAATTAGGCGCGTTAGCTGGTTTGGGGTTCGCGATATTGCCAACCGAATCTTGTCGTAATGAGATAGAGGTAGGTTCTCTGGAAATAATAAAAATGGAGTACGCGCCTGAAGATTTGGTTTTATATGTCTTTTACGCTTCCAGAAAACACTTGGCAAAAAAGGTCTCAATGTTTATTGAACACTTACAGTGCCACGCAAATTTAGATACAAGTATATAGGCAGAAGAACAATTTCCGTGAACAGCTTCGTCTAAACCACTTATTTAGAGTAGAGGATTTGCTAAGCGAATTGCTATGCAAAGTTAGGCTACTTAGCATACGCAGGGTGATTCACTACACTGGTAGAAAGGGCGCATCGGTTCTGAATGGTCAGTTATTAGGAAGAATCGGGCAATGTTCTGCGAAGGAAGAGCATCATTTTGTTACGCAAACTCGTAATGGGACAAAAACTGTTTTAGCAAACTGCATCCATTATAATAAATGGCTTACTCCCAACGCTCACAAAACTGATTTCCTCCCCTTCAAGGGGAGGGTTAGGGTGGGGTGAACACCCCCTCCTAGCCTCCCCCTAAAAGAGGAGGGTTAGGGTGGGGTGAACACCCCCTCCTAGCCTCCCCCTAAAAGAGGGAGGAACAAAAGCGTTATGAGCTTCTACTTTGAAGCATTAAGTGGCAGAAGCGGGTTTGTGCTGAATCGCTTGTTTACATCACTTGAGCTAAGTGTTTGAGCAAAGAAAAACGATGATACTTTATTTTACTCACACAACAATATGTGCTCTAACCACCTTGTATCACTCAACCGTTACGGCTTTGGCAAGGTTACGAGGTTGGTCGACATCCGTACCTTTGATTAAAGCAACATAATAAGAAAGAAGCTGCATTGGAATGGTGTAGTAGATCGGCGCGGTAATTTCACTCACGTGTGGCATGGTGATGATTTTCATTGTTTCATCAGCCGCAAAGCCAGCGTCTTGATCGGCAAACACATACAGCAAACCGCCACGAGCACGTACTTCTTCAATGTTAGATTTTAGCTTCTCTAACAGCTCGTTATTTGGCGCAACCACGACAACGGGCATATCAGCATCAATCAGTGCTAATGGGCCGTGCTTTAATTCGCCTGCCGCGTATGCTTCAGCATGAATGTAAGAGATTTCCTTCAGCTTTAATGACGCTTCAAGCGCGATAGGATAAAACTCACCACGGCCCAAGAATAGAGTGTGGTGTTTATCTGCGAAATCTTCAGCCAGTGCTTCAATCTGCTTTTCATAGGCAAGGGCTGCATTAATTTGTGCAGGCAGTGCATGCAGAGCTTCAACAATTTCCGCCTCTTTTTCTTTATTAATGCACTGCTTTTGTTTACCAAGAGCGGTCACTAACATTAGCAAGGTTGCAAGCTGAGTAGTGAAGGCTTTGGTTGACGCCACACCAATCTCTGTTCCAGCGCGAGTCATGAATGCAAAGTCAGATTCACGAACCAGCGAAGAACCCGCTACGTTACAAATAGTCATCGCGGCCATGTAACCTTTTTCTTTCGCCAAGCGCAAAGCGGCTAAGGTATCTGCCGTTTCACCGGATTGAGAAAGCGTGATCAACAAGCTATTTGGACGAGTCACAAATTTGCGATAGCGAAATTCAGAGGCAATTTCCACATCGCAACTCACGCCTGCCAATGCTTCAAACCAATAACGCGCTGTCATGCCTGCGTTGTACGACGTTCCGCAAGCGACGATTTGTACATGTTCCACTTGGCTAAGAATTTCGGCAGCGTTCACGCCAATGCTTTCTGTCACTACGCTGTCTTTGGTGATGCGGCCTTCCATGGTGTTAATCAATGCCGTTGGCTGTTCAAAGATCTCTTTTTGCATGAAATGACGATATTTACCTTTATCGCCAGCGTCGTGCTCTGCGTTAGATTCGCTAATTTCACGCGTCACCTGTTCGCCGTTTGCAGCAAAAACCGTCACATCGCGGCGCGTAACTTCCGCAACATCACCCTCTTCAAGATACATAAAGCGGCGTGTAACATTCAGCAAAGCTAATTGGTCTGAAGCTAAGAAATTCTCACCGACACCAAAACCGATCACGATCGGGCTACCAGAGCGAGCAACCACAACACGGCTTGGATCTTTGCGATCAAGTACCACAGTACCGTAAGCACCCTCGAGTTGTTTAACCGTTTTTTGCACCGCTTCAAGCAGTGAACTGGCCGTGCGCAGTTCCCACTCAACAAGGTGAGCAATCACTTCGGTATCGGTTTGCGATTCAAAAAGGTAGCCGCGTTCACGCAGAACGTCACGTAGCGTTTCATGGTTTTCGATAATGCCGTTATGCACAACCGCAATATCGCCCGACATGTGTGGGTGAGCATTAATTTCGGAAGGTTCACCGTGTGTCGCCCAGCGTGTGTGCGCGATGCCAGTGCCTCCGGCAACATGTTGTTTTTCGACTGCATCGGCTAGCTCTTGCACTTTGCCTAAACGACGAACGCGCGTTAATTGACTCGCACTATCCACCACAGCAACACCGGCTGAATCATAGCCGCGGTATTCCAAGCGGCGTAGTCCTTCCACTAAAATTTCAGCCACATCTCGTTGTGCTACTGCACCGACGATTCCACACATAAGGTTTTTACTCCATTTTAGATTTATGCTTCATCCCTAAAGCCGCAAGCGAAGGCCTTTATTTAGGAATGGTTGAATAGGGGTTAATTAGGCTCGGATCACTCGCACTTGGTGCGATTCAATCAATGCGGCATCTTGAACGGTTAGATCGTTATCGGTCACTAACACGTCGATATGCTCCCAAGCGAGCTCAAGGTTGGGAATTTTTCGGCCAACTTTGTCTGATTCGATCATCACGATCACTTCTCGTGAGACTTCGGCCATCACTTTGCTCAGGCCAATCAGTTCATTGAAGGTGGTGGTGCCACGTTCAAGATCAATACCGTCAGCGCCAATAAACAGTTGGTCAAAATCGTAAGAACGCAGTACCGATTCAGCCACTTTGCCCTGAAAGGACTCGGAATGGGTATCCCAAGTACCGCCCGTCATTAATAGTGTCGGTTCACTTTCTAGTTCATTAAGGGCATTCGCTACGTGCAATGAGTTGGTCATCACAACCAAACCGCGTTTATCATTCAGTTGCTGAATTAATGCTGCCGTAGTACTACCACAGTCAATAACGATGCGATTGTGGTCTCGAATTAACTTAGCCGCCGCCTTAGCCAGCTTTATCTTTCGATTCGAAACTTTAGGATTAAACTCATCATTGACCACCTCTTTAGGCAGTGCAATCGCACCACCGTAACGGCGTAAGAGTTGACCGTTTTTCTCTAAAGAGGCCAAATCCTTTCTAATCGTCACCTCTGAGGTTTCAAACTGAGCAGAGAGTGCATCAACACTGACCTCACCCTGTTCATTCACAAGGTTAGCGATGGTATGTCTTCTCAGTTGTGTATTTCGTTTCGACATTTATATTTTTCTTCAAGATTACGAATCGAAAGCAATATTAATCGAATCGAAACTTTATTGTCTATTTATTTCGATCTAAAAAATTAATAATTCACGCTAAAACCTTGTCCTAAGACAATTCTTAGGCAGTGATATTGAACTCATTAGGTGGTAGAATTCGCGCCGAAAAGAAAAAAAATTACAGAATTGACTGTTATTCTTTTGCAACTTAACCGATTTAAACTCAATAAGTGGCAAAATAACGCTATAAAATCGACAATGCTTGGTCATAAAATGACTAAACTGTTGAAAGACTTTCAGCTCTAATGTCACAAAATCACATCAATATTGTTGGGTAATAGATAAGAAAAATTGCCGCTTGTGATGACGCTAGAACACTCAACCAACTTCAAATTGTAATCATATTTACCGGAGAGAACCTTCCATGAAAAAGACCAAAATCGTATGTACGATTGGCCCTAAAACTGAATCTGTAGAGAAGCTTACTGAGCTAGTGAATGCTGGCATGAACGTTATGCGTTTGAACTTCTCTCACGGTGACTTCGTAGAACACGGCACTCGTATTGCGAACTTCCGTAAAGTAATGGAAAACACTGGTAAACAGCTTGCGATCCTTTTAGACACTAAAGGTCCTGAAATCCGCACCATCAAACTAGAAAATGGTGATGACGTTGATCTCGTGGCTGGCCAGGATTTCACTTTCACTACTGATGCAACCGTTGTAGGTAACAAAGATAAAGTTGCCGTGACTTACTTAGGTTTTGCTAAAGACCTTACTGTAGGTAACAAAATTTTGGTTGATGACGGCCTGATTGAAATGGAAGTGATTGCAACCACAGAAACTGAAGTGAAATGTAAAGTGCTGAACAACGGCGCGCTAGGTGAAAACAAAGGTGTTAACCTTCCTAACGTTTCAGTGAACCTTCCAGCTCTTTCTGAAAAAGATAAAGCAGACCTTAAATTTGGTTGCGAGCAAGGCGTTGATTTTGTTGCAGCTTCTTTCATTCGTAAAGCTGACGACGTACGTGAAATCCGCGAACTGCTAACAGCAAACGGCGGCGCAGATATCCAAATCATCTCTAAAATTGAAAACCAAGAAGGCGTTGATAACTTCGACGAAATTCTTGAGCTTTCTGACGGTATCATGGTTGCTCGTGGCGACCTAGGTGTTGAGATCCCTGCTGAAGAAGTTATCTTTGCACAGAAGATGATGATCGAAAAATGTAACCGCGCACGTAAAGTGGTTATCACAGCAACTCAAATGCTTGATTCAATGATCAAGAACCCACGTCCAACTCGCGCAGAAGCTGGCGACGTAGCCAACGCGGTAATGGATGGTACAGATGCAGTGATGCTTTCTGGCGAAACAGCAAAAGGTAAATACCCTGTTGAAGCGGTCACTATCATGGCGCAAATCTGTGCTCGTACAGACCGCGTTCTACAAGCTGAGTTGGGTTCTCGTTTAGACAGCCCACGCCTACGCATTACTGAAGCCGTATGTAAAGGTGCGGTAGATACTGCTGAGAAATTGGCGGCTCCACTTATCGTGGTCGCAACTGAAGCGGGTAAATCAGCTCGTTCAGTGCGTAAGTACTTCCCAACTGCGAACATCATTGCCGTAACCACTAACAAGAAAACGGCCGCTCAACTTGTTCTGACTAAAGGTGTAACACCGGTTGTTGTTGATACTATCGACAGCACTGATGCGTTCTACATCAATGGTAAAGAGATTGCACTGGCTTCTGGTCTAGGCAAGAAGGGTGACATCGTAGTGATGGTTTCTGGTGCACTTGTTGCCTCAGGTACAACCAACACAGCTTCTGTTCACGTTCTATAATAGAAACGTAAGCTAGAAACAGAAAAATCGGGGCTTGCCCCGATTTTTCTGTTTCCGCTATTTACGCTTTATTTGCCAAACCCATCACTCTTTGTGGTATGCCTTAAGCAAGATCATCACTGCTTTTACACAGTGAAATTCGATTTCGTCCTAAGGTTTTCGCCTCATATAAAGCAATGTCAGCACATTTATACGAGCGTTTACCATCTGCGGTTAAGTCAGTAAAACCAGCGCTGATGGTCACGGTAAGACTTTGCTCTACCTCTACTGCGACTCGTAAGCGGTTCAAGACAATCTCCGCCTCTTCGACAGAAGTGTGCGGCATAATAATCGCAAACTCTTCACCGCCAATACGTGCCAGAAAATCCGTGGCACGCAATGTTTGGCTCAAAATCTCACCAACTTTAATAATGACGCGATCACCTTCATCATGTCCTTGTTCATCATTCACTCGTTTAAAGTAATCAATATCAATTAAGACGAGGCAAACATGATGGCTTTCGGGATAACGTTGAATGATGTGCGTATGATGCTGCAATTCTGCTTCAAATTTACGCCGATTCCATAGCTGAGTTAACGCATCTTTTTCACTCAATTCTCGCAATCGGTTTTCTAAGACTTTGTACTGAGTAATATCGACTAAAGAGGTGATGTAATAACTGACTTTAGTCGCCTCTTTAATCGCTTGAATTCTCATGATGGCGGTTAGAGTCTCACCTTGTGTATTGACCATTTCTACTTCACCTTCCCAGAAATGTTGCTGCGATACCTCTTCAAGCACCTCGAGCATAAACTCCATACCATTTGGACTGAGCAGTAACTTTAATGCGTTACTGCCTTTTATCTCGTCAATAGTCAAACCTGTAATCTTTTCAAATTCGCCATTAACCATCATCACTTTGTGCTTTCTGTCTGAGATCATCACTGCAGACATACCATTCAAGGCCGCTCTTGCCAGTTTGCTTTCAATACTTCGATGATGGTAATGCAACGCCATGGAAACCATGGGAAGCGCAAAAATGAGTATAACGAAGAAGACAAAAAAAGCTTCTTTGATTAAATCGTTGACGTCACGCTTCGCTCGATGCTCTAGTTGCTCATCGGTGAGTTGAATCATCAAAAAAACAGGTTTCAGTGAAGCAAATTTAAGGGTTTTATAAACCGTAACCTTGCCATTTTCGAATACATAGCCAGAAGGAGTTGTCTGCATCTGCTGCCAAGTTTTCGGTAGCAGAAGTGCAAGATTCACGTATTGATTGGACGGTAATAAGTCTCCAAATAATTTGGTTTTATCGTTGGAAGACCAATAGAAACCTGAATCGCCGATAAGCTCAGGAGTTAATTGTGGATCACGGACATGATTTAAACGCGAGGATTGTGACCAAATATCAACATTGAGGACTAAATAGCCTTTTCGTTCCCCTAATACGGTAACTGGCGTGATCACACATAGCATCGGCTGTATAGCCGCAGCACTTCGAGCACTAGCCAATGCAATGCCCCATACACCCACTTCTCCCTCTGACAGGTTTTCTGCAAAGGCAATATAGCCATGATGTGACAGGTCTTGAAGATTTTTTGCACTAGAGGCTAAAGGGTTGTCCGCAGAATGATCAATACGGAGTCGCTCATGCCCAGATAAATCCAAAAGTGTAATCGAACTATACCATGTCTGCTTTTCAGCAACAGAAGACCATATATTTTCAAGATGCTGCCGGTTTATCTCTGAAGGAGAAAAAATAAATTCATACAAACTTTGGCTTCGACTAAGCAAATCAATAATGGAACCGACCTGAGCTTTCAACCCCCGATACTGTCGCTCACTTTCATTGAGTTGATCAAACGCCTCCGCTACCGTGTTTTGCGTTGCGTTGTCTTTCACTTCTTGGTAGCGCTGATAGTAATACCCAGTCACTATTGCGCTGAATAAGAAACAAATGATGAGAAGGATGCTGATTATTTTTGTGTATCTCATGACTTGTCTAAATATTAACCCTAAATAGTGATGAGCGGATTATAGCATCTTAAAAAATAGACAAAACAAAAAGCTACCGATTAATAATACAATCAATTTATGGAAGTAAAAGCTCGTTTTTATCCACTTTAAATTAACTAATTAATCAGTAGTTTAGGTAAGGGCTTAGTTGTTTAATTGATAGACTACGTCCACCCTATCGCGAATAATAAGCGTCGAGTCTTGGTAACTATTAGATTCAGATTTTGCATCCATTGCCATGGCACGCATCATAATCGGCTGCACGCTGGGCGAGTTGTAGTCTATCTGCCACACATCACCTAATTTCAACTTAAATCCTTCCGCCAATGATAGCGCTTTGATATTCGCATCTTGAATCGCCGCTAGCCGAGCTTGTTGCTGGTATTGCTCTTGATTCCGAACTTTAAGTTGAATATTGTCGACTTGGTTAATGCCCTCACCGAGCGCTACATCAAGGTATTGATTAAGCTGGCTTAAATCTTCAACCTCAACCGTGACACTTCTTGTTGCTTGATAACCCACTAACTCAGGCTTGCCGGACTTAGGGTAGTGATATTGAGGGGCAAGGTAGAGATTTGAACTCGATATTTGTTGGGAAGTCACACCGGATTCTTTCAAACGCGCCACAAATGCTTCTACCACTTTGTCGACCGCTCTTTTTGCCTGCTCCGCCGTCAGCGTCGATTCAACCACTTTAACTGAAAACTCAGCCATATCAGGTGCCGCAACGACTTCACCATAACCTGTCGTTGAAAGATGAGGAAAATTCATTTCCTGCGCCATAGAACCAAAACTGAGCAATCCAGATAATAGCGTTACACTTGTCATTAATTTCATGGGAGTTACCTTACTCAAATGGGTGAATACATCATAGGCGATACTCTATATAAGCACAGTTAATAGCTTATGAAATGACACAACTTTGACGTTGAACTTTTGTCATTGCGGCAACACTTGGCGAGCATATTGAACGATGGCCTGAGAAATTTCCTGTAATATTCCCGTTTCTAACTGCCAATGATGCCAATAAATACGGTTGGTTAAAATGAACCCTGGTGTAATGTCGGTAAGCGTGCCTATTTCGAGCTCTTGTGCTATCTGTAAGCGGGGGATCAAACAATACGCCGCACCGGATAGGGCTAATTTAACAAAAGCTTCTGAACTACCCACGGTATGGTTTATGACGGCATCTCTTGGCACATTGAAGTGATCATGCAAATATTTTTTATGCAGATCATCATACTGATCATACGATACCGCTGGTGCTTTTTTTAAAGTATGAAAGTTCACACCTTGAGAGAAATAACGCTGATAAAACTCTGGGCTGGCAACACACACATAGTCCATTCTGCCTAAGTAGTCAGCATGACAACCAGGAATGGCTTGCGATTCTAAGCTTATTGCGCCAGCTACTTCGCCATTTTTAATTTTTTCGATCGTACGTGACTCACCGAAAACCGTCAGGTTCAACTCAACTTGCCGCGTTTTCATCGTATTCGATAACGCAGGAAGTAACCAAGTAGCCAAACTGTCCGCATTAGTGGCAATAGCTATTGAAACAGGCCGCGTATTCTCCTCATTCATCAATTCAGGCACCAGTTCATTTTCAAGCAAACACACCCTACGATACAACCCTAGCAATTTTTTTCCCACCAGCGTTGGCCTTGGTGGCTGCTCTCGAATCAGGACCGGTTGGGCGATAAATCTCTCTAGTTGCTTGATTCTTTGAGAAATAGCCGATTGTGAAATATAGAGATTTTCAGCGGCTCGTTCAAAGCTTCCTTGTTGCAGTACCGCATCTAATGCCTCAATCCATTTGTAATCTAGCCCTCTCATCCTAGGCTCCTTTTTATGGTTATTAGTATTACTAATATAATATTAAAATCATTAATTATACTTATTTTTATACTCTCGCTATTGTGCGCTCACTGTATTGAACTATTACGATGAGGTGAGCTGTGAATGTGTGGATTTTGCTACAAGGTTTTGGATTAGGTGCAACGATGATTATTCCTATTGGTGCACAAAATGCCTATGTGCTAAACCAAGGAATTAAGCGCAATCACCACTTAACGACGGCGACCATCTGTAGTCTACTGGATGTGATTTTTATTTCTCTGGGTATATTTGGTGGCGGTGCCCTACTCTCAAGTAACGAAATCTTACTGACCTCGGTTACCTTAGGCGGTGTTGCTTTTCTCTCATTTTATGGATTTATTTCTTTAAGGAGTGCCTTCACTTCAACAAGCACTAATGAATCGGATGGCGAAGTGATCGCACGTGGTAAACGAACGGTTATTTTGGGCGCGTTAGCCGTTACTGTGCTTAACCCACATTTATACTTAGATACGGTTGTGATTTTGGGATCGATTGGTGGTCAGTTTGAAGGCCATGATCGCATCGCGTTTGCGCTAGGAACCATGATGGCCTCTTTTGTATGGTTTTATTCTTTATCAATTGGTGCTGCGAAACTGGGGCCGACGCTCTCAAAGCCTAACGTGAAGAAAGGAATAGACATGGCCGTGGCTGCAATGATGTTTAGCATCGCCTTTATCCTTGCAAAAGGGCTGGCAATTCAATATCTGGTGTAAGTGTATAACCAACAAAAAGAAAGGGCATGAACTGAATAATCATTTCATGCCCTTTTCACTTGATTGAAAATGAATTAATTCAGTTTATTCAAATGAACATCCATTTGTGGGAATGGGATCTCAATACCTTCTTTATCCAACTCTTCTTTGATGGCTTGCAACAAATCAAAATAAACAGCCCAATAATCGGCCGTTTTCACCCAAGGGCGAACCACAAAATTGACTGAAGACTCAGCCAAAGCAACGACACCAATCGTTGGCGCTGGATCTTGCAACAAACGAGGCTCTGCCGCGACTACTTTAGCCAGCACTTCTTTGGTCTTTTGCAGATTGGACTTATAAGAAACACCAATCACCAAATCAATACGACGAGTGTCATGGCGTGAATAGTTAACAATTGGGCCACTGATGATTGAACCATTAGGCACAATCACCATTTTATTGTCAGGCGTGCGCAGTACTGTTGAAAAAATTTGAATCGATTCAACCGATCCAGCAGTACCACTCACTTCGACGTAATCACCGGATTTGAATGGACGGAATGCCACAATCAAAACGCCCGCAGCGAAGTTTGATAGCGAGCCTTGTAGCGCTAAACCAACCGCCAATCCAGCCGCACCGATAATGGCCACAACAGAAGCGGTTTGCACACCAATGCGACCTAAAGCGGCAATTAATACCACCACAAATAGCGTATAACGGACTAGACCATGAACAAACTCAACAACTGCTTTGTCCATGTCTTTCTTTTTCAGAGCCTTGGCAACACTTCCAGCGACAGCTTTAACAACAATGTTACCGATAAATAGGATCAGAATAGCGGAAATAATATTGACGCCGTATTGTATCAAAAGATCTGAATTATTGGTCAGCCAAGTATTGGCTTGCGCTAAACCATCGACTAATGGAGCTTCGATGCCCATTGATTCACCTGACATATTGCATTTCCTCTTTATAAAATCATTTTGAATGTTGTTGTTACCACTGAACATCAAAGACAAAAAACGACTGACACCAGAGTGTCAGTTTTTTGGCACAATATCTCACTTTGGTTATGTTGCAAAGTCAGTTTTATGTAAACACTGACAAAACAAATAGTTACTTGGAAGCATTGATATGAGCTTGTTAGAGGTTAAGCAATATTTTAACAATCCGCCAGTCATTTTGTCTGAATCTCGGCCATAAAAAAACCCGCTCATTGAGCGGGTTCATCACTTAGTCCAGATAAATGAACTTATAGTACGTCGATCGCATTAAGGTCAGCGAAGGCTTTCTCTAAACGAGCAACCATCGATGCTTGACCAGCACGTAGCCATACGCGTGGATCGTAGTATTTCTTGTTTGGCGCAGATTCACCCGTAGGGTTACCAATTTGACCTTGTAGGTAATCATGGTTTTCAGCTTCGTACTGACGAATACCGTCCCAAGTTGCCCACTGAGTATCAGTATCGATGTTCATTTTGATAACACCATAGCTGATTGACTCTTTGATCTCGGCTTCAGAAGAACCAGAACCACCGTGGAATACGAAGTTTAGAGAGTTCGCTGGAAGGCCAAATTTCTCAGAAACATACGCTTGTGAATCACGTAGGATAGTTGGAGTCAGTACCACGTTACCCGCTTGGTAAACACCGTGTACGTTACCGAAAGAAGCTGCGATAGTGAAACGGTGGCTCACTGCGCTCAATTTCTCGTAAGCGTAAGCTACGTCTTCAGGAGAAGTGTACAGCTCAGATGAATCCATGTCTGAGTTGTCAACGCCATCTTCTTCGCCACCAGTACAACCTAGTTCGATCTCGATAGTCATACCCATTTTAGCCATACGCTCTAGGTATTTCGCACAAGTTTCAACGTTCTCTTCTAGAGACTCTTCAGAAAGGTCTAGCATATGAGAAGAGAATAGAGGCTTACCAGTTTGAGCGAAGAACTCTTCGCCTGCGTCTAGTAGACCGTCGATCCAAGGAAGTAGTTTCTTCGCAGCGTGGTCAGTGTGAAGAATAACCGGCACACCGTAAGTTTCTGCTACAGCGTGAACGTATTTCGCGCCAGCAACTGCACCTAGGATTTGTGCACCTTGACCAGCAAGTTTAACGCCTTTACCAGCAAAGAAAGCCGCGCCACCGTTAGAGAACTGAACAACCACTGGCGCTTTAACTTTAGATGCAGCTTCAAGTACCGCATTGATTGAGTCAGTGTTTACTACGTTTACTGCTGGAAGTGCAAAGTTATTTTGTTTTGCAACTTCAAATACTTTCTGTACGTCATCGCCAGAAATTACGCCTGGTTTTACGAAATCGAAGATCTTAGACATTGATTTGATCCTATTTTTTCTATCGTTTTAAAAATAAAACAGTTAAGTTTAAATTCTTGCAAACGTTTGCTCACAACTGGCGTCATTCTATCAGAATAAAAACACACGTGCAGCAAACAAGAAAGCGGGAATCACTCCCGCTTTCATTAGTCATTAAGCTTTCGCGCGTGCTTCTAGCATTTCAACCGCTGGTAGTACTTTACCTTCAACAAACTCAAGGAATGCACCGCCGCCAGTAGAGATGTAAGAGACATCCGCTTTGATACCGAACTTGTCGATTGCCGCTAGTGTGTCACCACCACCAGCCACTGAGAAACCTGCAGATTTCGCAATCGCTTCAGAGATACCTTTTGTACCTGCTTCGAAGTTTTTGAATTCAAATACGCCAACAGGACCGTTCCATAGAATGGTTTTTGCGTTAGCAATGATTTCAGCCAGTTGTGCGGTTGAGTCTGGACCTAGGTCGAAAATCATATCGTCATCTTGAACATCCGCCACGTTTTTGATTTCCGCTTCTGCGTTTTCATCAAAGGCTTTTGCACAAGCAACATCTGTTGCTACTGGAATAGAACACTCTTTCATCAACTTTTTAGCCGTTTCAAGCAAGTCTGCTTCATATAGAGACTTACCTACGTTGTGGCCTGCTGCTGCGATGAAAGTGTTAGCAATACCACCGCCAACAACCAGTTGGTCAGCAATTTTAGATAGCGATTCTAGAACCGTTAGTTTAGTAGACACTTTTGAGCCACCAACGATAGCCACTAATGGACGCTCTGGGTTATCCATGGCTTTGCCTAGTGCTTCAAGTTCTGCTGCCAATAGTGGACCAGCACAAGCGATAGGTGCTTGCATACCAATGCCGTGAGTTGAGGCTTGTGCACGGTGAGCCGTACCAAATGCATCCATCACAAATACGTCACAAAGAGCGGCGTACTTTTTAGATAGTTCTTCTTCGTTCTTTTTCTCGCCTTTGTTAAAGCGAACGTTTTCTAGAACAACAAGCTCACCTGCGTTTAGCTCTAGGCCATCTAGGTAATCTTTTGCCAGTTTTACTTCGCAATCTAGCGCGTCGTTCAGGTAATTAACCACTGGTAGTAGAGAGAACTCTTCCGCGTATTCGCCTTCAGTTGGACGACCTAGGTGAGAAGTAACCATCACTTTAGCGCCCGCCGCTAGGCAGTGCTGAATTGTTGGTAGCGATGCAAGAATACGTGCATCAGAAGTTACTTTGCCATCTTTCACTGGTACGTTTAGGTCAGCACGGATAAATACGCGTTTACCTGCTAGGTCCAGGTCGGTCATCTTGATTACAGACATGGTTTGTCCTCTCAAATATTAATAAATAAAGTTTTTGGAAACCCGGCAACCTTGCCGAGCCTATAAATTCTTCAAACTGGTTATCGATATGGAGATTTGAGTTATTTATTTCAAGCCTGAAAATAAATAAATCTCCATCATCCTGCTACTACTCGGATGCTTGCATTGCGAGTGCCGTATCCAGCATGCGATTCGCAAAGCCCCATTCGTTATCACACCAAACGAGCATTTTAACAAGCTGCCCGTTGCTCACTCTTGTTTGTGAACCATCAACAATCGCACTATGGGGATCGTGGTTAAAATCGATGGAAACAAGCGGAGCTTCAGTATAGTCAACAATGCCACGTAATGTACACTGAGATGCGTTAACAATGGTTTGATTTACGTCATTAACTTTCACATTCGTATTAATTGTGACACTCAAATCCATCGCTGTGACATTAACTGTCGGTACGCGCACTGATATCGCTTCAAATTTGTTAGAAAATTTCGGAAAGATCCTTTCAATTCCTTTATGCAACTTGGTGTCTACTGGAATGATGGATTGGCTTGCAGAACGTGTTCGACGCAAATCGGTGTGGTAGGCATCAATCACTTGTTGATCATTCATTGACGAGTGAATGGTGGTAATGGTTCCTGAATCGATACCAAACGCTTCATCAAGCACTTTAATAATCGGTACAATGCAGTTGGTGGTACAGGATCCGTTCGACACAATGCGATGTTCTGCGGTTAGCGTCTCATGGTTGACCCCATAAATGATTGTATTATCCAGATCATGTGAGCCGGGATGTGAAAAGAGTACCTTCTTTGCGCCTGCCTCAATGTGCTCCAAACCATCGGCTTTTGAGCCGTACACACCCGTGCAGTCGAGCACAATATCAACGCCTAAATCGCGCCATGGCAGAAGTTTGATTTCACTAAGGTGCAAAATTCGAATCGAGTCATACTCATCCAGCCCATGATGAACATAGATATGCTCTTGATCATTGGTGATCCTTTTACCAAATCGACCATGAGTAGTGTCGTATTGCAGTAGGTGCGCCATCGCATCAGGTAGCGCCAGCTCATTCACCGCTACCACTTTTATCTGCTGACTTTTTCCACTTTCATATATCGCACGCAGCACGTTGCGCCCGATACGCCCAAAACCATTGATCGCGACTTTAAGCATCATTCCATCGTCTTAACTTTTTTCGTGGTACAGATAGTAACCGATAGCGACCAAGAGCAACACCCCAAGCCATCAGTTGTCGCAAAAGATTCTGTTTCTAAACGGACTCAAGGTACAAGCAATGGAGGCTACGACAAGAAAGATGACCATAAAAAATGGCTCACCAAACGGGAGCCATTTCATTTGCGGTATTGATGGTTTAAAAGTTAACGTCAATACCTAACCAATAACGACGTCCATCTTCTACATAGCCATATTCTTGGTATGAAATTTCTTCATCGAGTAGATTGTAAATCGCACCTTTCAAGCTTACTTGAGAAGAAAGCGCGTAAGTTATGCCAGTATCGATGAACTGATAAGCTGGCTCAATCAAGCTGCTACGAGAAGGACCAGTGACTGGGTTGCTCTCTTTTCCACGATAAGTCAGCTTCAACCAACTGCTCAAGTTGTCAGTCGCTTGCCAATCAATATCAGCGCTGAAGCGATGTTCAGGTTGTTGCTCAAGTGGCATACCTTGATATTTTCCGGTTTTTTGCTCTGAGTCAGTAAAGGTATAGCTCGCGTTGAAATAAACCGTTTCAGTGATAGGTAAACCGAGCGTACTTTCGACCCCACGCGTGTACGCTTCATCAACGTTCACTCGATAAGTGGGATCAGAACCCCACTCGTTCGGGCCTGCAGTACAGACGTTGCTTGGGCACACAACACGGGTAATTTTGTCTTTGAAATCATTATGGAAGAAAGTCAAACTCGCGTTAAGACCCTCTCCATTTTGGTACATCAACCCCAACTCTTTGTTAATCGAGGTTTCAGGTTTTAAGTCTGGATTACCGTAAATATTACCACCTTGACTCACCTGCGCCCAATTTGGCGTGACTTCTCTGAGCTGCGGTGAACGGAAACCCGTTGCCACGCCACCTTTCAGAATCCACGCTGGATTGATGGTCCACACGCCATACGCTCTTGGGCTAAAATGAGAACCATAATTTTCATCGTGGTCAACACGGCCACCTAAGGTTAGGTTAAACGACTCGGTCATGCGCCACTCGTCTTCAACAAACGCCGCCCATTGAGTGCTTTCAATCTGAGTTAAATCAGAGGCTTTATTTGAGGTGAAATCTTCTAACTTTGAATGTGAAGCCTCAATGCCTACGGTTGCTGTATTGTTAGTCAATGGCACCACTAAGCTTGATTTAGCCACCGTATTGATGATCTCCATCTCACGGCTTTTATTGTTACTTACTTCACGTTGGACATAAGTATCCGACACACCATAGTCGCCCCAATCCCCTTGGTGAGAAAGGGAAATATAGGTTCTACGGTATTCGTTTAAGCTGTCTTCGCACCCACCTTTACAACCTGTCGTTGGCACGGATAACCCTACATTGCCTCGGCGATCTTGTGCGGAAGTACCCACTTCAAAAGTCAGATCATGCTGCTCATTAAGTTGGTAGTTCAACTTTGAAGTTAAACTTTTTAAGCTTTTGTCTTGGTAGCCACGTTCAATCTTATCTTCATCGCGCTCGGTGCTCTGTCCATAAACTTGCAGAGAAAGATTGTCGGCCAGTGGCCCTGTCAGGAAAAAGTTGACGCTGTTCTGATCGCCAGAATCGCGATTTTCTTGGAAAACCGTATCCAACTGAACACTGCCTGACCACTCTTGATTATCTTTTCGTGTGATGATATTGATCACACCACCAATGGCATCTGAGCCATATAAAGTCGACATTGGGCCACGAATTACTTCAATTCGTTCAATGGCTTGCAGTGGTGGCATCCATCCCTGCTCAATACCTGGGCCATCACTATTTGGTCGAGTTTGACGTGAAGATTGACGCTTACCATCGACTAACATCAAGGTGTAGTTTGAACTCATACCGCGCAAGCTGATGTCTGTTTTATCACCACCGCCAGTCACCAACACGCCCGGCACACTGCGCAGTGCATCGGTTACATCACGATAATAACGTGATTGCAACTCTTCTCGTGTAATCACACTGATACTCGCTGGAGCCTGCGCTTGTGTTTGTTCAAAACCAGCCGCCGTCACCACTAATTTCTCATAAGATTGAATTTCTTCAGCGAACACGTGTGATGAGGTGAATAACCCGAGCGCCGCAGTAATTGCAACATTCAGCGGATTGAGTCTGGACATGTACCCCCCCTTTAAATGATAATGATTATTAATTTCAGGAGTGGATTATTCATAATTTTGATGATTGAGATAGATAGACAGATGGAATGGTCGATACCGAATATGGAACACAGTGATGATTAGATTAAAAGGCCATTTTACTTATGCATGATTTCAGTGCGATCAAAGCTTTCCATGCTCTCTGTCAATACAAAAGCCTGACTGCGGCGGCGAAAGCGCTGGAACAGCCTAAGTCCACCCTCAGTCGACGTTTGGCGTCTTTGGAAAACGATCTCGGACAAGCCTTAATTGCTCGGCAAGGCAACCGTCTAACTTTGACTAAAGCTGGGCAAGTTTTTGCAGTTTATACAGAACAACTGCTTGAATTAGCAGAAAAAAGCCATGAAGCACTGCAAGAGTTTAATAACCAAATCAGCGGTGAAATGACCTTGGTGGTTCATCCGAACTTAATTCGTGGCTGGTTGAGCAATGTATTGGATGAATTCATGCAAACCCACACCGAAATCAACATTCGACTCTACAGCCAATATGTGGCAGAAGAGTCGCATCTTGAGCCTGATTTACTGATTTGGATTGGCCCGTTTGCTCAACAAGGCTGGAGACGTGAATTGCTCGGCCATTGGCAATATTCACCTTATGCGTCGCCACACTATCTTGCCAATAACGACATGCCAGAGCATCCACAGGATCTAGTCAAACATCCTTGGATTGATTTTATCGCTTTTCGCCAAGAAGCCTTGGCTCTCATCCATCCTATTCACGGCAGCTATCTTTTACCTGCGCTCACAAGCCGCTTGCAGAGTGATAATTTAGCTATGCAAGCGGATGCGATAGCCAAAGGAAGAGGCATCGGCTTACTGCCGACATGGTTTGCCAAAGGCTTTGAACAAGCGCACCCAAACAGTGTGCAAGCATGTTTGCCAGAATGGTTGTCGCCACCCACTGAAATTAGTTGTCATTATCCAGCAGGCAGACATCCGCTCAAACTGCGTCTGTTTATCGACGCGCTACGTCAAGCCTGTCCTGAGGAATGGAAAGCACCATAAACATCAAGATCAAAAAAGCCCAGCGAATGACTCGCTGGGCTTTTGCATTAAAAATAAGAAGACTTAAGCAAGCAGTTCTTGTGCTTGTTTCACCACGTTTTCAGTTGTAAAGCCGAACATGTTGAACAATTGCTCCGCCGGTGCTGACTCACCAAAGGTAGTCATACCGATGATCTTGCCGCCAAAACCCACGTACTTGTACCAGAAATCCGCGATACCTGCTTCAATTGCAATACGCTTAGTCACGGCTGCTGGTAGTA